>DASUUM010000083.1:0-14870 GCA_036374075.1 Nitrososphaeraceae archaeon | reverse complement strand
AACAATGATTCCATCATGGTAGTAACAAGTGCCAATTCAAAAAATCAACCGATTATTACTGATAATAATGAAGCAGTAAAAACACTTTGTAATTCTGTAGATTATTTTCTTTTACACAATCTTGATATCATTTCCAGAAGTGAAGATTCTGTAATAAAATATGTTCATGATAAAATATCAATTTTAAGACGTTCACGTGGATATGTGCCTAACCCTATATATCTTAACAAAAAATCCAAAACATGTATTCTTGCTTTAGGGTCAGAATTAAATCTCACATTCTCTATTATTATAGACAATAAATGTTATATATCAAATTATATCGGAGATATTGTAAATTTAGAGAATTATTATTATTTACAAAAATCATTAAATCAATTTCTTTATTTTCTTAGTCAAATACCACAAATTATTGTCTGTGATTTGCATCCATCTTTCAATACAACACGATTGGCATACAACATGAAAAATTCTGAGAATATTATTATTCAACAGCAACACCATTATGCTCACATTTTATCCTTGATGGCAGAGCATTCAATCGATGAAATAATAGGAATTGTTTGTGATGGGGCAGGTTATGGAGACGATGGCTCAATTTGGGGAGGAGAAATCCTTACTTCAAATAGGTATAGGTATGAAAGGTCTGGGCATTTGATGGAGCAACCAATGATTGGTGGAGATAAGGCTACTTATTATCCTCTTAGAATGGTTGTAGGAATTTTATATAATAAAGTTGATCAATTTGAGAATTTTATATATGATAAATTACATTTTTTCTCTGATGGGAGTAAAGAAGTTGAAATTTTATTTGATGAAATAATTAAGATTAACACTAATAAATTTAGAACTACAATGACAACGAGCACTGGAAGAATTTTAGATGCTGTTTCTTCTCTTCTTGGAATCTGTTACGAAAGAACTTATGAAGGCGAACCTGCTTTAAAACTAGAATCCGCAGCCTTGAATGGTAGCGACGTACTCCATCTGCCTCCATTAATTTCAAATAATAATCTTAATACTACCATTTTGCTCCAACATATATATGAAAATAGAAAAAGATTTTCAACAAAAGATCTTGCATATTCTGCACATTTATATCTCGCTAATGGGTTGGGAGAAATAGCAATTGATAAAGCTGTGACAAGTGGAATAAAAAAAATTGGATTCTCTGGAGGAGTTGCATATAATAGTATTATAACTAAAACATTGTCTGAAATAATTAGAAAGACTGGAATTGAATTTATAACCCATAAAAATACTCCACCGGGTGACTCTGGAATTTCTATTGGACAAGCATATTCTGCACTATTTATAGAATAAAATTTTTAAGTATTAATTAATCTAAAGATGCAAATACTTTTAGTTTAAAATAAAAAAATTGAGACTTGAAATAGTCAAACTTTATAACATTAATCTGTATTAAATCTAATATGTGTTTGGCTTTTCCAGGAAAAATCATCGAAGTGGATGGAGATTTTGCCAAAATTGATTTTGGTGCGAGCACAATTAAAAATGATATAAATATAACTCATATTGATGGAAAAAAAGGAGATTACGTACTTGTTCATGCTGGATATGCAATAGAAGTTTTAGATTTAAGTGAAGCAGAAAATATGATAGATTATTGGAAAAATAATACTATATGGAAATGTAATAGGTGTGAAATAGTTAATGAGTGTCCTACGGGGAACATTGTAAAAGAGATTAATTCTAACAAATTAAAATAAATATGTGATAAATATGGTTCTTGAAGAATACAAAGATCCACAATTAGCAAAAAAACTAGGTGAAAAAATTCACATCCTTGCAGATGAAATAGAAGAAGATCTGCTTTTTATGCATGTATGTGGTTCTCATGAATGGACGATATCTCATTATGGTATTAGATCAATATTACCAAAAAATATTGAAGTAAGACCAGGACCAGGATGTCCTGTCTGCATTACACCTTCTGAAGATATTGATAATGCTATCAAACTAGCAATGGAGGGAAAGACAATTTTAGTATATGGTGACATGTCTAGATCTAAAGGTACAAATGGCAAAAGTCTACTAGAAAGTAGATCTGAAGGAGGAGACGTTCAAGTCATTTATAGTATTCAAGATGCAATAAGGGTTGCAAAAACTTCCCCCGAAAAGGACTTTATTTTCTTTGCCGTAGGTTTTGATACAACTTCTCCGCCTACCGCATACGAAATACTACGTGGTTTCCCCTCTAATCTTTCAATTATTCTTTCATATCGCTATATGCCTCCTATTGTAGGTACTGTATTAAAATCCTCTATTTTGGGAATAGATGGAGTAATTAATCCTGGTCATTCTTCAACTATAACAGGGATGAAACCCTATTATCCTTATTTTCTAGAAACTAAGAAACCACAGGTTTTTTCTGGATTTGAACCTATAGATATACTTATTAGTATAGTTATGCTACTTAATCAGATAAAAAATGTAAATTACAAATTGGAAAATGAGTATACTAGATCTGTTACTTGGGAAGGAAACATAAAAGCTCTTAAAAAACTTGAAGAGGTATTTGAGCTCGATACTGAATATGTGAGGGGAGTTGCATATATTGGAAATTCAGGTTTTGTTCTTAAAGATAAATACAAATATCTTGATGCTTATTCAAAATATGGAATAACAAAGAAAAAAACTAATAACGATCATTTTGTTTATGGTGCAAGATGTGGAGAAGTGATTATAGGTTTGTGTGAACCGACTGAATGTCCGCTTTATATGAAGGAATGTACGCCTCATTCTCCTAAAGGACCAACAATGGTTTCCTTTGAAGGAACGTGTAGAATCTGGAGTGAACATGCAATTATAAAATCGATAAAGAAAATTACAAAATCATGAAATTAATAAAAAAATTCGATAATTGTTTATATTTGAACCTAAAATATGGCATTTTTTATAGGAAATAGTTTTTGTAAACTATGTCAGAATGATGAAGAAAATCTTCAGAACGAACTTTTATCTTGTTCAAATGGGTTAAAAGCAAAAGGACTGTTTCCTGCTAATAAATCCTTTTATAGTACAAGATTACCCAATTCGAATAAAATCTGGATAACATCATTAATTAATAAAAATTTTAACAATGACGACGAAAATATGGATGATAATTATAATTCCAATTATTTTGAGTGCAAGTGTATGAATATTGATGATCTTAAATCCGTTTATAATTTAAATTTCTTTGAATTTAAATTACATTCTAAATTATATAAATTTAGACCAGATGTAAATGCTATATGCCATACAAAAAGTCCCTATACACTATCTTCATTTTTTAATGGAAAATTAGAAAATGTGCATGGAGAAGCAGCATTGATCTTAGGAGATATACCGGTTATTAACATTGATCGAGATACTTATGAATTACACAATTCAACAAAGAATAATGATACAATACTAGATCTTATTGTTAAATCAAGTATTGGTGAACCACTTAGACCAATAAGAATACTCATTTTGCTAAAACATGGAGTTATTGCGTTGGGTGCATGTTTACATGAGGCTAGGGCTTTTATAGAAATACTCGAAGAATGGTCACGATTTAATATATATTCAAAAACCTTCATTAGTGGTGGTGATGATTGTGCTAACAGGTCTATTCATATCCTCTCTCTTGAACAATTGCGAAGCCTAGGAGCACGTTATGCACGATCGATTAAATTTGGTGGAAGACAATCTTTTATATATGATCATTCTACCAAGTAAAATAATGAAGAAAAGTATTATCAGATATGAGCAACTCATTTTTAAAAAACCTAGACATATTTGATATAGGATTATCCTAATCTTACGATAGACAAATAATAGCAGAATATATCCACATCTACAAGGAAATATTTAGTTACATCAATATGACAATAATTAATGGGTTTGAAATAGGTTTGGAAAATATTACCGGGAGAATATTACCAATATCTTGATGTAAAATACAATTTCTTTATAAAAATATAGAATGAAATAAGAAGATATGGTGATATCAAGGAATGATTGTTGCCGTCTAAGGTAAGTCTGATGAAAAAATATAAACATTTATGATCGTGTGATCATGGGTGATTACCCAGACAAAAAAATATTATCTCGATTGATAGTAAATCAGGTCCTTTTCTGGATAATATAACATCTAATGATAATTTAAATTATAGAACTCTTTAAAGGATATTATTTGTTATGTGATATATGTAATGCATTTGATTTGAACCTATTTAAGAATGAATTAGTAAAATCAGTTAAATCTTTTTTCTTAAATGGGATGGTGTCCGTTGGTGGAGGTAATCATAGTTTTAGATCAGAAATAGGCAATGAAATCTGGATAACTCCTTCTGGATATCCTAGATCCCATTTAAAAGATGACGACTTGGTTCTAATTGATCTAGAAGGAAGCGTAATACATGGTAATCTTAGACCAACCATTGAAGTTCCATTCCATACTGAGATCTACAAAAATCGAAATGATATCAATGCCATATGTCATGTTCATAATCCGTACACCATGGGTTTTTACTTAACTGCTAAATTAAAATCTACAAAAAATGAGGGAATATTCACTTTAAATGAATTACCACCTATAAAACTCCCAAGTCCAATAGAAGATTCAATTATTGTAGAGTACAAACAACTGGGATCAAAAGCATTAGGAAGGACAGTGGGGATAGCAAGTAAAATGGAATTAATATCACCACCATCTTATAGTTCAAAACTAACGTCAAACCCTAAAATAATAATTCTTCTTAATCATGGAATTATTGGAATGGGAAAATGTATTCATGAGGCAAAATTTCTGGTGGACTTGTATGAAGAATGGGCAAAATGTATAATGATAAAAAAAATAATGTAATTTGTATTTGTTGAAAAATCTATTTCTTATTTTCATTGTAATATATTTCAAGATTGTTTATATTTTTTTTGATGATAGAAATAATTTCTTTAATATATTTATCATTATTATTTTTAAAAAAAAGATCAATTAGCTCAAAGATTTTTTCCCATTCTTCATATAATAAACTTTTTTCAACCATCCATACAATTCGCTTTTTCCATCCTGTTGATGGATCTTCATGAAAATGTAAACCAGATAGAGCACAATATGCATCAACAATTTCCTCTAAAGATTTTAAAGCTGCATTTATAGTAACATAATTATTTTTATGTAATTCAGCTTCTCCAATCTTGATCATTGTGCTTGCAAATTTGAGATGCCAAAAATAGGATGACAATCAACAACATCTACCTTTATATTTTTGTTATTGATCATCCAGATCATTTATATTATTACAATCCTTTTTTGTTATATTCGGAGTATCATTATATTCTGATTCTGAGTAAAACATTGGAACATTACAATGTAATACAATAGGCACTTTATAATCACACTCCTCACAACAAAGATATTCTATTTTTTCAAATGCTCCAATAATTTTCCATTTCATTGGCTTTTCATGGTGTATGGGAATATTTACTTCTACATAGTTGCAGATCCTGCATATTAATTTTTTTTTAACATTTAGATCAGAAAAACCGCGAAACATTGTAGTTTCCTATTTATTAATATTAATAGTAATAAAGGTTAGCAAATTCTAGGTATTGGATCTCCAGCTGGCATGGGAATTATTCTATTGCCACCTATTATTGTCTCTAAAATTGGCAGATCGAATTCATTAGTGGCTTCGCCTATTAACATAGCATCACATCCCTCTTTAGTTTCTCTTATTGCTTGTAGCATTTCATCCGCTTTTTCAGGAATAACAGAGAGACAAATTTTTCCTTCATTTCCTACTTCCAAAACATCAATTCCTAAAAATCCCAACGCTGTTCGTACACCTTCCTTTATGGGAATATTTTCTTCAAAAATCTTTAATCCTAGTTGAGATTTTGTAGACCATTCATTTAACAGATTTGCCAATCCTCCTCTGGTAGGATCCTTAATACTAGAAATCCCCCCTACTTCAAGTGCTTTTTCAATCATTTTATTTAATGGAGCTACATCTGATTTTATGTTACTTTCAAATCCATAATTTCCTCGCGTAGAAATAATTGCTGTGCCATGATCTCCTATGGTCCCCGAAATTATAATTTTATCTCCAGGTCTAATATTGGAATCAGATAACCAAAGTGAGTTATAATCTGATCTGTACTTTTTTATAATATTTAAATTATGTTCTAGTAACTTACTCTTTTTTCCTATCCCTGTTGTATTGATAATCAATTTGTCAATTGAATTTTTTTCCATTACTTTTGTGTCTCCTGTAACAATATAAACATTTGATTCAGTACAAGT
This sequence comes from Nitrososphaeraceae archaeon, assembly GCA_036374075.1. Classification (GTDB taxonomy): domain Archaea; phylum Thermoproteota; class Nitrososphaeria; order Nitrososphaerales; family Nitrososphaeraceae; genus TH1177. The sequence goes on along the minus strand of DASUUM010000083.1, from coordinate 8,575 downwards.
TTCTTTAATACTTTTCATTATTAATTCAAGATCGTCTATTGGAAAACCTTCTTCAATTATAAGACTGCAAGATAGAATATATGGCTCACCTCCCATAACAGATATATCATTTACAGTTCCAGCAATTGATAATTTCCCTATATCTCCACCTGGAAAAAAAATTGGTTTAACTGTATAAGAATCTGTAGAAAAAACTAGACCTTCAACAACTGCAGCATCATCCAATGCACTTAGAGGAACCTCACATCGTTTATCATTCAAATTTTTGATGATATGATTTTGTATTATGCTTTGCATCAATGCACCACCACCCCCATGCATTAATGTGATATTTTTATTTACCATCTCATATTATTTAATTTCTTATTATATCAAGTTCACTAAATAATCAAAAATAGATATAACTTGTACGATACTAACATCCTTTTATTTATATTTCAAAATTGCTAAAATAGCTACTTCTAACAATATAGATAAAAATAAGCAAACTATATTGAATATATTATTATGAAGTTAAATGTAGGATGGTTTTCCTTTACATGTTGTGAAGATAGTACCATTGTTTTTATAGAGTTAATGAATGAAAGGTATTTTGAATGGAAAAAGTTAATAAATTTTAAATATTTTAGAACACTAAAGTCAAATAATTCTCTAAATGATTTAGATATAGCTTTTGTAGAGGGTGCCATTTCTAACAAGAAAGAAGAGGAATCATTGAAAAATATAAGAGAAAATTGTAAAAAACTTGTCGCTATTGGTAGCTGTGCTTGTACTGGTAGTCCAGCAAACCAAAGAAATTTCTTTGATCAGGTTACCAAGAATGAGATACAATTTATTTTAGACCGATTTGATAATAGAGAATTTGTTTCACCGTTATCGGATATAGTAAAAGTTGATGATTATATCTCAGGTTGCCCAATGGATGAAAAGTTATTTCTCACAAAATTAAACCAATATTTAAAGGAATTTGAAATAGTAAATGCATGATAATATTGATATAAATATTGAACAATTAAGCAAAACAGAGGGACATGCGGATTTACAAGTCAAAGTTCGTAACGGAGAAGTAGAAGATGTAAAATTAAAAATAAGTGAAAATAAAAGATTTTATACCCAAGCAGTTAGAAGACGACATTATTCCAGTATTCCTCAATTTGTATCCAGAATATGTGGAACATGTAGTATTGCTCACCTAACTTGTAGCATAAAAGCAGTTGAAAAATGTTTTAGAATTCAACCTTCTGAACAAACCCAAATTTTAAGAAAACTTTCTGTATATGGCATGATGATAAGAGATCATGCACTACATCTTTATTTTTTCTGTTTACCAGATATCTTTGGTAGAGATTCAATTTTTGATTTTGATGAGTCTAAAGAGTATTTAATAAAACAAGCTTTTGCAGTAAAAGGTGTTGGAAATAATCTTTCAAAAGTGATAGCTGGAAGGGCCGTGCATCCAACCTTTCAAAAAATCGGTTATTTTTCACATATACCCTCACCAGAAGAGACTAATGAAATTCTGAATCAGTTAAAAGCAGCTAGAGAATACGTATTTGAATTAATCGAGATATTTTACAAAAGTGATTTCAATTTTACTAGAGAAACTAATTTCATATCCCTTGTCAGTGATGATTACAGCTTTTTAGAAGGGAGTATACTTACATCTACAGGCTTCAATGTTAAGGAAGAAGATTTTTGGAATTATCTGGAACGCATAATAATTCCTTATTCTCAAGCTACAGGTTTCAGATTCAGTGCTAAAGAATACATGGTAGGTGCTCTGGCAAGAATGAATTTAAGTAATGACAAGTTATGTAGAGTATCTAAGAAAGATTTATCTAAATATTTAAGAATATTTCCCTCAAATAACATATATCACAACAATTTGGCTCAAGCAATTGAAATATTACATTGTGTGGACCACTCTATTCAACTTTTAGAAGAAAGCGACTTTAAATCCGAACCACCTCCTAAAATAACTTTAAAGGGCGAAGGGAGAGGTGTGGGAGTTATAGAAGCACCAAGAGGAACACTGTATCATCATTTGGATATAGACAAAGATTCAAAGGTTACACATGCAAATTTTGTTATTCCTACTGCACAAAACCAAATAAAAATGGAAAATGATATTAGGTTACTTTTGCCCAGAATATTAAATAAAACTAAGCATGAAATACATCATGAATTGGAGAAGGTAATTAGAGCGTATGACCCCTGTATGAGCTGTGCAAGCCATTTTCTTAAATTAAAATGGATCTAATTTTTTCTTCTAATTGATTTAGGATTTCTATTTTTGAAAGAGTGTTGATAGGTATGCCAAAAATAATAACTTTATCAATCATATTTACTTTTTTCATCAATTTTAACATGTATCCTAAATCCATGTCATGAATTGTATAGAGAGAATTAGAGATTTCTATTTGGTCAATATTATAAATAATAGTTACATTTTCAATATTTTCTACGGAATCAATAATGTAAATGACAGACCCCTCATTTTGAAGGTCTTCAATAGAATCAAATTCCTTGAACTCAATTTCAGGAAATTTTTTTGTTAAATAGGGAATTAATTCTAATGGAAGTTTATCTTTTTCTACTAATCGATTTCCAAATACAAGAACTTTGCATAATGACATAATTATACTATAAAATCTTTAAATTTAAAATTTTTTAAATGCTTGAAGATTATATACTCTTTATGAATTATGGTTATGTAATAGGGCTTGACCAAATTGGAAAACATGACATAAAAATAGCAGGTGGAAAGGGAGCAAATATTGGTGAAATGATTAAATTTGCCATTCCTGTTCCTCTAGGTTTTATTGTAACTACCTCATCGTTTGATCATCTTATACAGATAAATAATCTTGAAAACCAGATAGACCAAATCATAAAAAATACAGATGTAGAGAATACTACAGAATTGTTAAAAGCTTCAAAGACAATTAAAAAAATTATCCTTTCATGTAAAATGCCTTCTGAAATAGAGTCAAAAATTATCGAATCATACAAGAATTTATCAGAGAAAGATTATGATTATGACAAAGATGTTAATAATTATCCAAATAAAATGGATTTATTATGCGCAGTAAGAAGTTCAGCTACTGCTGAAGATTTACCAACTGCTTCATTTGCAGGACAACAATCTTCTTTTCTTAACGTAAATGGAAAAGAGGAATTAATTGAATCAATCAAGAAATGCTGGGCTTCATTATTTGAACCACGGGCTATTTTCTATCGTTCAAAGCATGGTTTTTCAAAAGTGAGTATAGCTGTAATAGTTCAAAAAATGGTAAAAGCTCAGAAATCTGGTATCATGTTCACTATTGATCCCAGTACTGGTGACAATATAATTTTGATTGAATCTACGTGGGGATTAGGTGAAAGTATAGTTGGAGGAGAAGTTACACCTGATTCCTACAAAGTTAGCAAAGCTGAAGTAGGAAAAGGAGCTGGACAAGAGGCAATTATGGAAGTAAAAATGTCTCAAAAAACAAAGATGCGTTTCTATGATTATACTCTGGGCACAAATGTCGAAGTCAATGTGCCAGCAAATAAGGTACATGCACAGGTATTAACAAAGGATGAAATTCTGAAATTGGCAGAATATGGAATAATGATTGAGAAATATTATGGAGGTAAGCCACAAGATATAGAATTTGCTATAGATGAAACAGGTAAGATAACTTTTGTACAGACTAGAGCGATTACTACAAAAACAAAGGAAATAGTTGAGAAGATTGACACATCTTATAATGGCAATAAGAAAGTTCTACAAGGCACTGCCGCATCTCCTGGTATAGTAAGTGGAAAGGTAAAACTTATTTTAAGAAAAGACGATATTACAAAAATAGAGAATGGAGATATAATTGTAACAACAATGACTTCTCCTGATTTAGTTCCTGGAATGAGCAAATCTGCTGCTATTATTACTGACCTGGGTGGTAGAACTTGTCATGCTGCAATAGTCTCTAGGGAAATGGGAATTCCAGCAATAGTTGGAACACAAAAAGCCACAAGAATTTTGAGAGATGACCAAGAAGTTACTGTTGATGCATACAATGGCATAGTTTATGAAGGTAAATTGAAATTGATTGGAAAACAAGAACAATTTGAAGAACAGGTTAATGCAAAAATCCCATCTATCCCAATAACTAATACAAAAGTAAAAGTAAATATCGCATTTGGGAAAGGAGCCAAACAAATAGCATCTAAAGCAGATGGCGTAGGTTTACTACGAATAGAGCATTTAATTACATTGTCTGGTATTCATCCAGCCAAGTTAGTGAAACAAGGAAAGCAAGAACAGTATATAAAGATTCTAATGGATGGAATAAGACCAATTGCTGAAGCATTTAATCCAAAAACAGTTTGGGTAAGAACATTGGACGCAAGAACAGACGAGTTTAGAAATTTAGAGGGAGGAGAAGATGAACCTGAAGAAGCTAATCCTATGTTAGGGTGGCATGGAATACGTAGAAGTTTAGATGAGCAAGAATTACTAAAATCAGAATTTCAGGCAATAAAGAGATTACATGAAGAAGGATTGACTAACTTGCAAGTAATGCTGCCTTTTGTAATTTCTGTAGAAGAAGTAAGGAAGGCAAAAGAAATAGCAAAACAAGTTAGTTTTCCACTAGATAAAGCACAGATTGGAATAATGGTAGAAACTCCTGCTTCTGTGATGATAATTGAAGATCTTTGTAAAGAAGGAATAGCTTTTGTCAGCTTTGGAACAAATGATCTGACTCAGTTTATTTTAGGCATTGATAGAAATAATGAAAGGTTAGCACAATTATCTTCTGAATTCCATCCTGCTGTTTTACGATCTATGGAAATGGTAATTAATGTCTGTAATCGCTATGGAATAGAGACCTCTATTTGCGGAGAGAGTGGTAGTAATCCAAGTATGGTTAGAATTTTAATGAAGTATGGTATAAAGAGCATATCATGTAATATAGATGCTATTGATACAATACGAGAAGTTGTATATAAAGAAGAAGAACAACAACAAAATCTTGCTCGAGAATACAAATAATATTGTTTAATAAATGTAATATTTTAAAATGAGATCTTTTCTATAAAAAAACTTTTTAAAACTTTTTATTTATTTTAAATATAATTATTAAAATTTATTAATCATCAAAAAAGATGAAATTTAAACTTGCCAAGTAATTATAATAACAATAATAATAATATCTATAATACTATATCAACATTCCTCGCTATTTAAGGACAACTTTTTTGTATCAATACCAAGAAATGTCTCTAATGCTTGTTTTACTATCTCATTAGTAGATACTTCACGTTTTTCTGCTTCAATTTTGGTCTTTTCCCAAAGACTTTCATCTATACTTATTCTGTGTTCCATTCTGGTAATAGTATTGTCTATTATAAATTAATTTCTTTCGTTAAAATTTTATATCAAAATAATGTAACATATAAATTCATTATTGTAAAGTAATTACCATCAAACCAATTATCATTAACTGATTATGAAAATTATTATAAAATAGAAATTGCGATATCTAAACTATAAAGAAATGTAGAGTTATCTTATTCTTTTTAAAGGCTATCTCAACAATAGATAAGAATCGAGATTCTTGTTTCTAACATCTTTATTATACTGCAATTGAAAAAGGTAAACATTAGATTGGAACAATCATAATACATACAACAGATAACTACAAATAACTAAATATTAATTATAAAATTAATTATACAATATGACAGTTTTCGGATAATAGTTGCCTGTAGTCAAATCATCATCATTATCAAATGACTAAAAGAGAGATATCTCTAATAATATTATTATAAAATATATATGGATATCAGCTATAGTTAGGCATTTCAGCAGAATATCTAAAATACAAAATTATGTATTTAATAAATAGGAGTTTTAAGGTAAAAAATATTTAAATTTTATATTTCAATCTTAATCAAAAATATCTATCATAAATCTAAATAATATAATCATCAATAGATATGTAGACCAATTTTTTTTATTATGAATAAAGAATTAAAATTCTATATGTATATGTGAATAAGGTAACGTATAATATTTTTTATTAATAAAATAGATTTAATATAAATTAAATTTCTAAAAGATATAGATATACAGTAATACTTAATAATTAATTTATGCTACTGGTAATAATAATTGAGTGATATTAATTACAAAGAGGCTAAAACAACATTGATTTACACAATTATGCATCCTCCACCAATAATAACAGCTAAATACTCAGAATCTATTTTTACGATATCAACTTTAATGAAAGAAAAACAAGTAAGTTCAATAATAATTATTGATCAAAATGACAAACCAGTAGGAATAATAACAGAAAGAGATATTGTGAGAAGAGTAATTGCAGATAGTAAGAATCCTAATACGACCAAAGCAACAGAAATTAAATCTCAACCATTAATAACAGTTGGACCAAATGCTTATTTATTTAATGCTTGTAAGATAATGGAAAAAAACAATATTAGAAGATTACCTGTAGTCAAAGATAATGCAATAGTGGGAATTGTAACTATAACAGATATAATTAAGCATCTTCATACAATACATAAGGAAGACCATTATCTTTTAAGATTTATGATTAGATACAGAAAGTACTTAGAAGAATAACCATAGATTTATAATATGATACTACATTTAGTAACAACTCAAAATTATAAAAGAGTATAATGGATTCTGTATAAATTTGTATATTATAAAATAAATAATAGATTATTATAATAATGAAAGATGACAGGACTTGAGAGGTTGAAGTAATACTTTAACAAGGATCTATTATTTCAAAAAGTTTTTTAAAAAAATTAAGAAATATATATTGTCAATATTACTTAATAAAAAATTGACAAATTTACTAAATAACAATATTGTTAAAGGAAATGAATATAATTAATCTAATTCTATTTCTTCTAATTTAGTATTTATTTTCAGGAAACAATTGATAGGACTTGAGAAAATTAAACATAGTTATTTTAAACTTGGTATCATAGTAGTTGATGGTTTTTCTACTTATGATACGGTAAATCATCTTCATGTTATGTCTATTGCTTAATCTGCAAAAATTCCAGTAAAATTAATTGGTAAGATAATAGCGATTAATGAATGGTGACAAGAAAAGGATACAGAAAATCTTTAGGTTTATTTGATCTAGTTAGTCTAGGTCTTGGAGGAACAATAGGTTCTGGAATATTCATTGTTCCAGGGATAGCTGCAGGAATCGCTGGTTCAAGTTCTTTAATTGCTTGGTTATTCGCTTCCCTTTCTGCATCATGCGTTATGTATTCTCTTGCAAAGGCTTCATCAAAATATCCATCTACAGGAGCTTTTTATCTTTTATTTTCAAAAGTATTTGGTAAAAGGATATCTATTTCACTTGTTTTTCTATATCTTGTTTCATCAGTATTTGGAATTTCAACAATAGCATCTGGAATAGGACAGTATATTTTCTCTTTTGGATTTCAAGATATTAACCTTATCTTAATAGTTGAAATTTTTATAATTATAGTTTTTTGTATGATAAATATTAAAGGATTATATTTGTCTACAAAGACAGAAATTATATTAACAATTGCTAAAATTTCTCCTTTAATTATACTATCTGTGGTCTTACTTCCATTTTTAAATGAAAGTAATTTCTTCCCTTTTTATCCTGCTTCAAGTTTTGATTTTTTAAAGGCAATTGTGATAGTTTATTGGTCTTTTACAGGTTTTGAAATAGCTGCATTATTTTCTGATGAGACAAAAGGAGGACAAAAAATAGTATATAGATCACTCAAAATAGTTATTGGAATTACTATATTTACCTATATTTTTTTAAATATTTCTTTAATTGGATCAGTAGGAAGCTATGTTCTTGCAAAATCTCCTGCACCACTTGCTACGGCATATGGATTAATACTGAAGGAATCAAATATAGTAATTGGATTAATTGGCATTATTACGATGCTCTCTGCAATCAATGCTTACATTGTTGGTACAACTAGAGTGCTCCAAAATATCTCTTATCAATTGGGATTGCCAATACTAAAAGATTTAACTTCTAGCGGATCTCCTCTAGCGGCTATAATGACAGTCGCGATCATAACTTCCATTCTACTATTATTCCTCTCAAACCAATTTGAAGAATTAGCAAGTATTTCAGTTATTACAACATTATTACCATACTTTTTTGTTTGTCTTTCTGCATATAAAATATTCTTTGATGATTATAAAACAAAAATTATTTCAAGTATTGGTGCTATTTCGGTATTTGCAATATTTATCGTTTATTTTGCAATTCCTTTTTTTTAGTAAATTTTGTTACGATAATAAATGAGATAAATATATATATTGAGAATTTATGTAGCCATTATGCATATCATTAAATATAACTATAATACTCTTGATATATTTATCTTACAAAATTATAAAATTATTAGATCGCAATTTTCTATCAAATTCTTTATCCATGTTAGCAAACCATATCTTTAACAAAATATTTTAATTTGGCTGTATCTCTTTTGTTATATCTTTTTGGTTTATTTCTTTAATAGCATTTAATTAAGAATTATAATA
>DASUUM010000082.1:0-3264 GCA_036374075.1 Nitrososphaeraceae archaeon | reverse complement strand
AGTAGAATTTGTATTTGTATTGATATCCGTAGTAATAGTGGTAACATTTGATATTTGAATAAAAGATTCATCATCTATTTTTTCATTTGTAGTAATATTTCCATTTGATGAATTCAAATTTATATTATCTTTAATTTCTCTTTCTGTAATAGTAGATTGTTTTAATTGAGTACTTCTACTACTGTTATTATTATTGTTATTATTGTTTTGAAGTGGAATTGTATCTTCTTCTATATACTCATTAGGATCAAATATATAATCCCAAGTACTTTCTCTGCTTATAATACTACTACTATTATCGTTACCTGTTTCGAATGCAAAAGTATTTTTAAAAGGTTTAGAATTTAAAACTAAATCATCCAATATATAAAAACCGAATAATATTAGACTCCATACAAAAATTAAATGAAAATTGGAATTATTATTATTGCAATTTACAAACATCAAAACAAGCATAAAAATATATTTAAATAGGCTATAATAGGATTGACTCTATTTTTTATATGAGAAATTTATATTATTATTTCTTATAATAATTTTTTTTTGTTATTTATAACCGTTGTAATAATATTGTAGTATGATGAGAATATGATAATAATCTAATTGCCATTCTGGAGCAAAAAAAGGGATTTTATTCACAAAGTATTTATTCAACTTTAGTAATATTCAATAATAATAAAATAATCAAAAAATTAGAATTATAAATAAAATCTAAATCAGTATTTTATTCCTATGAAACTAAATTTCTATTTTTTTCTATATTGTATATTATATAACATAATAATAATACTACATTAGCATTTATTTTATCTTATTTTCTTGCTTTCGGTATTTGTATTATTGTTTGGATTTATTATAGAACTGTATACTTCATTTCTATTATTATTATTATTATTATTACCATTACTATTTTTTACATAAAACCGTTCTTGGTTTTCATCATATCCTAGATCAGAAACAGTAATGACATTGTAACCATTTTCATAAAGATATTCCATTTCTAGTTCAAATAGTTCTGATGATGTATCAAAATCCTTGTTAGTATCTAATCTATGGTAGGCAACAATTGGAATTGCATTTATCTCTCCATTTTTGTTAAATTCTGTTTGTCTTTCTAATATTTTAATAAATTGTTTCAGCATAGCTTCATTTACTTTTTCACCATGAGCATCTTCGCCCAAATACTTGCTTTCATAGATTTTATCCTTTTCTCTATCATGTGACCATTCTTTCATTGCGTATCTATGTGTAAATTTGTGGGTTCCATCATCATCAGAAGAAGAAGAATATGGACTACAATCAGTACTTCCTTCATAATTATTCCTACCGTAATCAAAGTTTTCCCATCCATCACAATTTAGAAACATATATTTGGCATGACCCATAAACCCGAAATCAAAATATTTGCTTATAATCTCTGCTATCTTGGGATCGTCTCCACCTTTATTATATGGAGCCTGGAATATGGTAGGATTAAAGCCTTGTTCTTGTAAACACTCTTTTCCTTCTCTAACTATAGATTCCATTTCTTCATATGTGTCAAGATCTACAAGTTTTAAATGAGTTGATCCATGAGATTGAATATCATGTCCCTCATCTTGTAATTGTCTTAGTTGATCCCAGCTCAAACCTTTTGAACTTTCAGTACGATCACATGCTATAAATAAAGTTGCTTTAAAATCATATTTATCTAGAATTGGTTTTGCTTTTGTAAATGTTGTTTTGTATCCTCTATCAAATGCTAATATTACGTATTTATCATTATTTTTATTTTCTTTTTCATTGTCATTGTTATTGTTATTGTTAATATCATCATTTTCTTCTGTTTGCTGTTCTTGGGCATTTGCTAAAGGTATATTATAAAAGTCTAAAGAAGGAAGATAATCCTTATCATTTAGATAATAAGGATGATGATAATTATTGTTTCGGTTGGAGATATCTTTAAAAAGTGTTTCTAAACTAAGCAAAATACCTTCTGTAGTAGTAACAATAAGATTTGAAGACGATAATATTATTGCAGTATTGTTTATTCCAAAATATCCTACTGCAAAAAAGAGGAAAGCAAAACCCAATGAGAAATATTTATTCATGATACTAACCTTTTAAACTATCTTAAGTGTCCGATTCATATATGTCTTAAGATAAAAATTTTATCTATAGATTATAAACTATTCTTTTACTTAATTAAAACATATTAAATTTTTCTAGAAAATTCATAAGAATAAAATAAAGGTTTAGAAAAATAAGTAAGTTTATGGCTTATGCTTTTTCTTTTCTGTTCTCTCCTTTGAGAGTAAATCTAACAACAACTACAACAACTTTTGCTTTATTCTTTTTTATTTTAGGTTTATCATTTTTGAGTTTGATATCAATTGATCGTAATAATAGTGATTATTATTCCATTATTAGTTCTGCCTATGCTCGTCCACAAATATCTCCTGATGGACCAACTCTAAATGATCCTACTCTAATTGTCGAAACTGTATATCAGGGACTAAAATCACCCACATCTATGGCATTTTTAGGACCAGATGATATGCTGGTTTTGGAGAAGGGTCAAGGAACTGTACAGCGTATTGTAAACGGTGAAATATTACCAGAACCATTACTTCAGGTTGATATAACTTCTAAAGACGAAAGAGGTCTGCTTGGAATTGCTATTGCTTCTCCTGAAGAGAATGACAATTATAGTGATAATAGAGAACAGGAAGAGATTGATACTATGACAATTACTGAGACAACTTTCCCTTCTTCTCCCACATATGTATTCTTGTTTTTTACTGAAGCTGGAGAGTCAAAAGGTGATCCACCAGCAGGCAACCGTGTTTACAAATATGAACTAGTAGAAAATAATACCAAATTAGTAAATCCTACTCTTCTACTTGACTTACCTGCTACACCAGATGATTCTCATGTTGGTGGTGCACTCCAGATTGGACCTGACAACAACCTATACCTTACTATTGGAGATCAAAGACCAACTGCATTTGATAGAACAGATGATCCAGATTCTCAAACCAAAGCTCAAAATTATGCAGAAGGTATGGAACCTGATGGAAGGGCTGGTATTCTGAGAATTACTCAAGATGGTGAAACAGTAGGAGAAGTTGGTGATGGTAGCAATGATGGTATTTTTGGAAATGAACATCCACTAAACAAATATTACGCGATAGGAGTAAAGAATAGTTTTGGAATAGATTTTGATCCTGTTACAGGTTATTTGTGGGATACAGAGAATGGTCCAACCTTTGGTGATGAGATTAA
>DASUUM010000081.1:0-2105 GCA_036374075.1 Nitrososphaeraceae archaeon | reverse complement strand
AATTGCAATAAGAAACATTCCTAAAAGAAGGACAATTATATTATGCATGTATTCTGCTGCTACATTTTCTAATGGGAGAACTCCCATTACTGGCATTAATCCTAATGGTAAAAGTGCAGTTGCATAAACATGAATTGCTTCGGTAATCCACCAGATTATCATCCATACAGATATTGCCAAAACATATTTTCCATTTTCAGATAGTCCATCTGGAGAAGATGGAGAAGAAGTAGGAAATAAAAATATTATTACTATAAAAAATAACGGTCCAAGTACTAATCCTAATCTTTTTGGATTTACTAATAACTTTTTAAAAAATAATTTTGAATCTGTCATTTCTATCTTCTTTTAGGATTAGTGAAGGTTCATTGTTATTTCATTAATTTTTATATTAAATGAATATAATAATAATATTTGCTATTATTTACTTATATTGATTCTTTATATTATCATCTAACCTGCATTACTGGACATTTTGCTTTTTACTATACACTTCTAGCAACACTACCGATTGCCTTAAACTTTGAAATTCCTGTTAGCCCGGTTGTTCCCATGATAATTAGATCTACTTTTTCATCATCTGCAAATTTGATTATTTCATCTGCAGGCTCGCCAATTATAACTTTTGATTGTAAAGATATATTTCTGATATTTCTATATTCTTTTGTTTTATCATCAAGCATTTTTATTGCATTTGATTTTATTTCATGATGTAATTCTTTTATATATTCATGTAGTGCAATAGTTTCACCTGTTTTCTTAGATTTAAATAACACATTTCCAAATGTAAAAGGGATATGTATTTCTGGAGTAACATAAAATAATATAACATTTACCATATTATCAGAAGAAGAAATACTGGACATTTTTGCAATTCTTATTGCATGATCTAATGCAATATCAGATAGTTTTAAACTGTCATATGGTACTAATATCTTATTATAACTCATTTTTTACAATTGGATTTATTACCTTATTGAATATTATCCTTTATCAAATATATTATTCACTGATTAAAATTAAACCAATTATTAACTAAAATATACTTTGTTGAAATAATATCGCTGGTATAATTGACTAACTCTTCCGATAATTCTCATTCTTCTTCTTCTATTAATGGTGGTAATTCTACTGCTACTGGAAAACGAGAAAGATGGAATTCCTATTCTGGATTCGTATTTGCTTCTATAGGTGCAGCAGTAGGAATAGGGAATATCTGGAGATTTCCATATATAGTTGGAGAAAATGGAGGCGGTGCTTTCTTTTTAACTTATGTAATTGTACTTTTTACTTTTGGTTTATCCTTTATGATGCTAGAGTTTGTAGTTGGAAGATACTACAAGACCTCAGTTGTGGAAAGTATGAAAAGAATACAAAAGAGATTTAGATATGCTGGAATTATCATAATAGGAATTACATTCTCTATACTTAGTTATTATTTGGTAATACTTGGCTGGGTTCTCTCATTCTTTTTCTTGATGATATTTGGAATAAATCTGTCTTTCAATGAATACACTAATTCATTATTTCCTATACTATCTTTTTTTGGAATCTCTATAATCAATTTTTTAATTATTAAAACAGATATAAGAAAAGGTTTAGAAAGAATAAGCAAAATAGCAGTCCTATTACTAATAGGAATAATCATTCCTCTGACATTATTAGGAATGTCTATGCCAGGAGCTGAAAAAGGCATTGAATTTTTTCTCACTCCTGATTTTACTAAATCTATAACACCAGAAGTATGGTCAGTTGCTTTTGGTCAAGCATTCTTTTCTTTATCCATAGGTATGGGAGTCCTACTAACGTATGGTAGCTATTTGCAAGATATTAAAAAACCATTATTCAAATCTTCAATAATAATAATTTTAGCAGATTTATCTATAGCTATAATAGCAGGAATCATGATCTTTTCTTGGGTCTTTTCCCATAATTTGGATCCTGCACAAGGAATACCTTTAATTTTTCAAGTAATGCCTTCTATATTCTTTGAATTGGAGTTCTTGGGAATAGTAGTAGGTTCTTTATTCTTCTTTCTATTGCTTTTGGCTGGAATTACCTCTTCACTATCAATGTTTCAAGTTCCTGTTTCTGCTATTCAAGAT
>DASUUM010000080.1:0-2127 GCA_036374075.1 Nitrososphaeraceae archaeon | reverse complement strand
CTTAAAGATTTTCGTAAAAAAAAGATAATTGATTTAACTGAATCTCCGCTCATAATATATGAGAATGACAGTATCTCAAAAATTATAGACATTTTACTTGAAAATAATGCTTCAGATATCTTTATCCCAATAGGTAAGTCTATATCATCTATAAATATAAGAGATATTCTTCCAATAAGAGATATCTCTAGTGCAAAGATTCCATTATTAGGTAAGAGAATTACGGCTTTAACCAATAAAGACACTATAGGTCAAGCTGCAAGAATAATGTCTCTTTATAGACTTAGAGCATTACCAATCGTTGATGAAAAACAAGAAATAATTGCACAAGTTTCAGCTAAGGAGATATTGAAATTTATGCTTAAAGCAGGTGTAGCTGGATCGTCTACTCTCAAAGATATTAAAATGGATGCACAAAATATAATGACCCCCGACCCGATTACTTTAACAAGTAAAGATGTTATCTCAAAGGCAAGGAACATAATGACAAGACGTAAAATTGATCATATTCCCATTGTTGATCCATTAGATGAAACAGGATTGCTAAAGGGAATAGTTACATCTCATGACATATTAGCGATTTTGTCCCCTTCCGAAAGAATCGGACGAAGATCAATCGGGATAGATAGCAGCAATAGAATGCAATTGCTAATAGAAGGACTATTAACTAATAATATTACAATATCAGAAATTAATAATCCAATTTATAATGTAATTGGTTTATTAAATAATACCAATTCTACTTATGCAATAGTTAAATCATTTAATAAGGTTGAAGGAATAATTACATACAGAGACATAATTGACCTTTTAGGAGAACAAATCCAAGAAGAAGTTCCTACATATATAATAGGTTTACCAGAGAATCCATGGGATGCAGAAGTCGCTAAATCAAAATTTGACAGTTTGGTTAAATTACTTAAAAAAATGGAACCGGAAATTGAAGAAGCTAGATGTAAAATAAAATTAAGCGACATCCAAGGGAAAATAAAAGAAAGAAAAGTATACGAAATTGACATGAATATAATTACTCCTTATAGACGTCATGTATATACTGATTCTGGTTGGGATCTTGTTAATCTTTTTGATGAGGCAAGTGATAGTTTGAAGAACCAGATTGCTCATAGAAGATCAGAGAGACAAAGAGAATCAATAAGGTATCGAAAAGAGTAATTATAAAATAAACATAATAATATTATTGATCCTGTTCATTTATTCTTTTTTAAAATTCTAGTATTCTAGTCTATCTGAGTATTACAACCATATGAGCAAAATTTAGGATTAATATTGTTAGTAGTAGAAGAACTGGCTATAGGATCACCAGGAAGAATAAGAGAAGATTAATAATAATACCTACTCCAAATAGCACGACCCTATCAAAAAAATAGGATTCATTGAGGTTTATGTATGTGTATTACTACTTATATATTATATAAACCAGTTTTTCAGTCAAAAGAACTTCAGACAGAGCTCATTTTAAGATTGTAGACAATATAATTAAAAGAAATAAAGAAATAAGATTTACAAATTGATCTATTTATTTAAATTAATCGATTGGTTGATTGATGGATTATTTTGTTCTTCAAGTTTTAAACAATTGAGTATAGAATGTAAGTATCAAAGAACTCTAAAAACAGAACATACTTTCGTCTCATTATGTCATAACCAGGCTATAAATTATTTGTAGGTCATATCTCTACACAATTGATAAGGCTATGCCTTTTTTAATAAAACTATCTTAACTTGTTAAGTAGAAATATATAATAGATATATAGCAACTATCAAAGTCAAAGCAATAATTATTGCTGTTGTAATATATACAGTAATACTTTTTGGTTCATATATCTTCCTATTGATCGCTTTAGAAGTATCATGATAATTCTTTAAGGCAAATAATATCAATACTATAGATAAAATTACTATTCCTATTCCAATGAGAGAAGAAATATGTTCTGAACTAGAAACTTGTGAATTATTATTTACAGGCAATTTAGAAGAATCAACAATATAATTTTGAAATATTAATCTAAATTCTACCAAAAAGAAACTAAACTTTGAAATTATAAAACCAAGTCCAATAAGTGCAATACATGTTCTCACCCATGCTAAAAAGGTTCGTTCATTTGC
>DASUUM010000079.1:0-18937 GCA_036374075.1 Nitrososphaeraceae archaeon | reverse complement strand
TAATACAGTCAATCTCCAGTTTAATGATATGACAACAGTTTATGCCAATACTAATCTTGTAAAGAAACCTCCTGCTGTCATTCTAAAACGAATTAATCTATTTCCTCATATAGAAACGTAGGAAAAAAAGCAGTACTTGAAGAAAAATATACGTAATGCAGTATAGGGGTGAAAAAAGTTCAAGATGCAGGTTTGAGTGCGGGAAAAGAATCTATAGGGATAGTTGAAGCAATTATATATTTATCACTTCATAAAAGTGATGAAAGTATCAGAAAAAGAACTATTACACAAGCAGTAATTGCAGATGCAGCTGGAGTATCTGAGGTTACAATTCGAAATGTATACAAAGAAATTGAAAAGAAGCTTCCGCTAGGATAAATTACCAAATTTTTTATGATATTTTATTCTTGACAATAGTATAGTATAGAAAATAGTAACATACAAATAATTTTATTATTATCTTATTCCATAAACTTACTGTAATCCCTTATAATTGTTATCGCAAATTAAGGAATTCTAAACAATAAATAAATAGTATCTAGATTAGCCATTGAATTTATATTGCTATGTGTTAGAGACATAATGATACTAAATATATCGCAGAGAAGTAGGAAATTTCATCTAGAGCAGGCTTATTTTTGTTAACTCACCAGTATTTGTTTATTGAAATTATTACGGCTAATATAGGTTGGACCAACTAATTGTGGGCTCGAGGTACTATAGATTAATAGGGGGTTATAATTAAAGGAAAGAGAATTGAAAGAATCTAATATATCTTTCTGGATGTATTTCAAAAATAGAAGAGAGACATAGGAACCAAATTTGAAATATGCAAACTATTAAAGTGATAATAATTCGTCACAAGACTGAGATTATTTATGTAAATGAATATGTAGTATAACACTAAACACTTTTTACAAATGTTTCATATTCACGTAGAATCTCTTCTTGTACCTTGGATTGAATGGATCCAGGACGCAGGGTCCTTATTTTCTTTATTGCATCATGAGCAGAAATATTCTCTTCTTTTAAAAGGTACGCTGCTAAAATTGTACCCGTTCTTCCTTTGCCCGCTGCACAATGAACGACTAATGGTTTCTTTTCTTTAGTAATTTTAATTTTTATATAGTCCACGATATTATCCAATACTTCTAGTGTAGGAACTCCATAATCTTTGACATAAACAAACTTGTAGTCTTCTTTAAGAAGAGTATCTTTTCTATTATCACAGAGCCATTTTTCAGGTAGAGGAAATTCTCTTACAGTCACAATAGACTTAATATTATTCTTTATCAGCCATCTATATTGGTCTGATGTCATAGGAGTTCCACTACCAGCAAGTTTATTGTCAATTATCCAAGAAAAATTGGTAGGTCTATTACTGACTTTACCATGAATCCATCTAAATAAATTTCCTATCAGTGTCATTACTTAACATGGAAACTTCAATATTTATATTTTAAGCAGAGCCTTATTATAACAAACATATGGTATTACAATGTTTTTATTTTTTAACAATTTTGAAATAGTTTTTGAAATAGTCATCACAATAGCAATTATCTCCTAATATTTAAATTTCGTTTAGGAATTCGAAATCTTGTCGAAGGAATTTCTATGGGTTCGCCATCGATTATTACTGTGACGTACCTAGTTAGAGAGCTCTTTGTTATATTTTTTCCCTACTTATATCTCTTATCTTATATGTGTCTTGTAGGATTTTCTTTATTTTTTTAAATTAAACTCTTAAAATTTGAAACTACTCGAATCATTAACTATAACTAAATCGAGAAACCATCATTCATCTTTGCTTTATATGCAGGTTGAAATCCTCCCGCGATGTATATCTCATTCGCAACTATATAGCCATTGTCATATCCGTGTTGAGCTTTTTTCTTCCATTATCTAAAACTATTTCATATTCATTACTCTGATTTGAAGGCATTATACGAATTATGCCTCGGGCGTTTGAAACTATTTGACCATTTATTTTTCCCTACTCAATTTTGCTCTATCAATAATTTCAGCACCTATTCCAATTTTTAGAATTCTGAGAAACAACAGAAATTGTATCTATTTTTTAGTTTTAACCTCTTTATCTCATGCAATTAGCATAGGATCAGTTTGAATATTCAGGGATTTTGCTAAGATATTTCTTTTTCCTCAAGGAATTATGCTGAATTCTGCTTGTGGGAAAATTAGGATTAAATAATAAAGTTTCTCAGAAGTAGGTAATATATTTAGCACAAGGTTCAAAAAAACTATTAGCAACTTCATTAAGAGTCCCATTTCTTCCAATTGCTATAATTTTCTGATAATTCTTGTAAGATATTTTCCTGGTAAATTGAGTAACATCTCACTCTTAGTTATTTTATTATGATATTCTTAGCTGATTTCTTAACGCATTGCAAAATATTACTATATCATTTTCATTTTTTCACTAGAGGCTTTTGGGTTTATTATTATCAATCTATCAGGAATTATTTTTTAAAGCTGTTCAATAAATATAAAGTCCATACCTTAATATTCATATTCTCATTATTTTTACAAAAATATATATAATAATTATAGACTAGAAATACTTTAATTTACCTCTCATTGAATTACTCGTTAAATTCTATTATCAGAATAAATTACTACTTCAAGAGTATATATTTTCATTGAAACAAATTTGTAGGATATGACTTCCTATTGAACTATTAGTTTTATAAAATGAGAATTTAGATTTAAAATATTTCTCCTTTAATTCATAAGATTATTATAGAATGTTTAAATGAACAATTTTAATAAGGAAAACAATACTAATTACTATATGGATTTTGACCTATTAGAAAAACTTTCTGAAAATTGGAAAAAGTCTAAAAATTTGCAAATTGAAAAAAAAATAATTAGTTTAATTTGTAATAATAGGAATAATCATTTTGTATTTCCAATAGCAGACAATTGTCTAATTAGTAATGGAAGAGTAGGATTTACCTATAAAAATAACAAAACTTATCCCAATCTTTTTGAGTTCCTCTCGTATATTACCCATCGGGAGATACCAATTGAAATAAAAAATTGTCATTTTGGACCAGGGGAAATTGTTGTAATTCGAGATAATAAAAATGATGCATTGGGTGATGTAATTTTATCAACTAACGAAATTGTTAATGAAATAAAAAAAAAATTTAACAATTAAATTTTTTTTTATTAGGTATTGAATATTAGTTAGTAATTATTGTTTAACGAAATATATATTATAATTTGAATTTTAGATAACTAGAATTATATTATATTACCTTCATTTGAATCAAATAAAAATATCTAAAAATAAATCTTATTGCAAAAGTTTTCTTTGCTATAATGATTATATAATATGTTCAACAATAGAACATGATGAAAAATTGCAATATTTTACTACTAATGAGTACGTTAATAATTACACCTTTCTTTTCTTTCAACACTGCCTCATCAGAAGATAATAAATATTCTACTCCTTTAACAGGAATGGAAGAAGTTCCTCCTGTTAATACCACTAGTACAGGCATCGCATTGTTTGAGGTAGTAAACAATCAAATAGATTTTAAAGTAAACGTTACAAATTTGGATAAGATAAAAGCCGCTCATATACATTTAGGTGAATTCGGACAAAATGGCGAGGTTATAGTTACATTATTGAACTCCTCAGTGCCGGTCGATGTCCAAAATGGAACTCTAGTAGAAGGTAAAATCACTCCTACAGATCTCGTAGGCGCACTGCAGGGAAAAAATATCACTGACCTAATTCAGTTGTTTAATAATACAAGAACCTATGTTAATATACACACTGAACAATATCCAAATGGAGAAATAAGAGGAGAAATAACCACGGTCAATGCAACGAATTGGTAGATTTAGTTAAGGCTTTGTATTCATTACATTATTATTTTTTTGGTATAAAATCTTAAAATCTCAAAACATAATTTCCTTGTAATGAATATATTGGATTATAGGTCTCTTTGCGTTATCAATCCCTTTGAGTTATCAATCCCTTTGCGTTATCAACCGTTATAGACATTAATAGCCTGTTGAATAAAGGTGAAGACTGATTTCAGCATTAAATTATAACTATCACTCCTAAAACTCAAAGTTAGGTAAAAATTTATGAAACATTCCTGTGACGGATCAAAGAAATAACTATTTATTGTAATAATAATATTTCAATAAAAACTTAAAAAATTGAATACGCTTTTTCTATTTGACATTGAAAAAATCGAATATTTAGAAGTGGCAATCCCAAAACCATATGCAGGGGACAAGGTTATTTGTTTTGTGGTTCAGGGGAGGGCTGTGGCTCAGGTTCAGGTTCAGGGTTTGGAGATGGATCTGGATCAACCACTTCTAGGCTCACTAGATCTAAATTCTCTATCATCATTAATAATTTCACAACATATTTAATATAAATTTAAAAGTCTGGAACATTTCCTGGTTGGTTAAAATAAATTTTTTATTATTTTTACAACATTAAACAATATTTTAAAATGTTTAAAATTGCTACAATTACAATTTTTAGAAACTCTGCTTATATCTACTGTATTCATCAACAGAAATTTAATAAATCTAGATCAAGTTCAATTATCTTGTCAAGTTCTTTGGTTTATAAATAATTAACAAAGAAAAAAATTTCAAAGATTTATTTGTGAAGGTGAAGATAATATTTATGTAATTAGATGAGATGATAACAAAGAGATATGATAAAAAAACAGACAAAAAAAAAGTCATGATAATAGAAGATGAAATTGATATTCTTCTCCTATACAAAGACTATTTAAATAATAAAGGCTTTTCGGTGCAAGCTACATCTACTACTGCTAATGAAGCCTTAAATGATTATGAAAACTTTTTTCCAAATCTGCTTATATTGGACTATAACCTTCCAGGAAAACTAAACGGATTAGAAGCAGCCAGACAAATACTCCGAAAATATCCAGATGCTCCAATAATAATAGTAACAGCATATGAAACAGTTAGAAGTGAAATATCAAATGATAAGTTCTTTGCCGGCAAGAATATTATCCTTTTACTTAAACCTATCAAGTTGCAAATGCTAGAATATACCATCAAAAGCCTTCTAAATAAATAGCGCAATCACTAATACTAGGTTCATATTAAAAATACAACTAATGAGTATAATGTTTTTAATACAAACTATAAACTTCTTTTAGTATGAATTTGAATTATCTTTGGTGCCTTTATATTAGGCTTTAAGATTGGATTAAACTTATTACTTAACTAATCTTGTGGAAATTTATATTTTATCTTCATTTTTTGATCCTCAATTACATAGTTAATGATCAAAATTTAATATATTCTATAATTAAATATTATCTGGAAGTACACAATTAATATATTCAAGCTTTGGCAAGTGAATATGCTTTGTCATTAGAGTTTATAGTTATTGTTTTCAAAAATTCTAGTTGCCTTTGAAAATTTTCGGGCTAGTATATCTCTTTGGAGGGAAATTTTACCCAGATATACAATTGATAAAAATTTTATTGAATATTGAAGGTTATGGAAAGAAATATAGAATATGTTAATTCTGACTTAGGTGAAAATTTAGAAATATATATTGATTTTAAAAATGATTTGACTCTTATTGCTCACTTGGTCAATGATTTAGTCATTTATTCTATTCAGAATGAAGAAGTCTTACATAGTAATGTGAAAAATATCGTGTTTTTTAATGAATTGATCAAAAATAGTAACTGGAAGAGGTTTAAGAATTTTTGAAAATAATGAGATTTTATATAAACTGCTCTTAATTCTTTTATCGTTTTAATATTTTTTCTTAAAACTAGAAATTAAGTCATAAATATAAAGAGCATAGATTTTATATTTGAAGAACTATTTAACATATAATTTTTTAGAATTATTATTTTTCACTTGATATTCATGAATTACCTATACATTTTTCCTATAGTACTCAGTGATATAAAATAAACAAAAACTTGAGATTTGTGAAGAGGCAAGGTTGAATATTATTTATTGTGTTAGTTTACTATAGCTATTTTATTATATCTTTGAAAAAGTAAAAGCAGAGGATTGTTGGAATCACTTTCTATAGAAAATAGGTTTATCAAAATGAGAGGATTTCTATAAAAATAGGATTATCGATAATCTTTTCTATAATTAAATAATATTATAAATCTTAAATAACTATTTTTGCTTTTACCGATGAGTCTGTTAATTCTATAGAATTATCTAAACCAACTAGATTAAAAATTGATTTTATATACCCATGAAAAAATACTGACCCTTTTTTTCCCAACCTATGCCTAATCACGATAATTTTCCATCCATCTTGATTTATTTCATCATACGTTCCTAATAATCCGTATCTACAAATAATTTTTTCCAAATATTCAAAAACATTTTCTTGTGCTAATTCTTTTTTCCAAAATAAAATTGTGTCTTTAGGAATTGTTTCTCCTAATTCTAACCCCAGGTTAAAGATCTCCTGGTCATCCATAATATCTAAAAATTTTGTTAAAATTTCTCTATTTATTATCACTAAGTCAATTTTTGATAGAAAACGACTAAAATCTGAGTAATGTTTCAAGATAATATTAACTAGTGCATTAACCGAAATCCCCATTCGTTCTGCTTCTTCGTCTAGTATATTTGAGACGTATTGTTCTACTCGAAAGGAACGAGTGGAATTAGGCATGATATATAGGTAACGAGTTGTAATATAATTGTGTTATGTTGTGTTATTCTGTGTTTCATTGTATTAAAAAAATAAAAGATGAGAAGTTGTAAACATAGTACTTATAAGACTTATACAAAACTCAAGGAATATGAGTACAACGCCAGAAGTATTACAAACCGATATTAATGAAAAACATAAAGATCATTGTCCAAATTGTCAAAATCAGAATATTATTTTTGATTCATCAAACGGAGAAATGATTTGTACTTCATGTGGAATGATAATAGAAGACAGATTAGATTCCGCCGGTATCGAGTCTGAACCCATGAAAAATGTCGAAAATAACTTGAGTGTAGGAATGCCACTCTCCTTAGCACATTACGATAAAGGACTTTCAACGACTATTTCTTCGTCTAATGTAGATGCGTTTGGAAGTCAATTAAATACAAGTCAATTGGCTAAAGTTAGGACTATTCGTCATTGGAACAAGATCTCTAGTAACAATCGTAGTTATCATCGAAATCTAAAAAACGCATTTGGTATATTATTAAGGATAAAGGATAAACTCTCATTAAGTGACACACTGATAGAGAAGTCAGCATATTATTATAGAAAAGTTGTAGAAAAGAGAATTACAAAAGGTCGTTCAATTAAAGAGTTCGTGGTGGCTTGTGTATACGTTGCCTGCAGAGAATTGAATATTCCAAGAACTTTGGATGAAATCGGCGATATTGCTAATGCAGATAAAGTTTTTGCAGGCAAATGCTATCGGTTACTGTTAAGAACTTTGAAGATTAGACTTCAACCCATAGATTCCACCACATATCTTAGTAAAATTGCAAATAAGGGAGGCATAAGTAAGAAAACACTACATAGAGCAATAGAAATGATGTCTGACATAAAAGAACATCCCTTTTCTTCAGGCAAGGACCCAACTGCGTTATCAATAGCAGTTCTCTATGCCGCCTGTCTGGAACAGGGAGAAAACATAAGTCAATCCCAAGTTGCAATTGCCGGAGAAATGAGCGTAGTTACATTAAGAAAAAGATTTTTAGATGTAAAAATGATTTTTCCTCATATACCAAATAATACTATAGAACTGAGAAAACGAAAAAACTAACAATAATTTTTTCTTTCTGTTTTCATTTTATTAACATAAAGACATTACTATCATAAAACTATTAAGTTATTTGAATTTGATACAAATGAATCTTATAAAATCTTATTTGATTAAATTCTAAATCGTACCAAGCACCATGAGTATTTAGGTCATATTTGAAAAGATATGTTCAGACTAAAATAATCTCCTTAAATATCTTGAATATATGAATATTTTAACTCTCTAGTTACTATTTGCTAAAGATCTCTGAATAACACTCTGTTGAGGTTTTGGAGATATTAGTAATAAGACTATAATTTTAGACACAAAGAGTTGGAATTTTGCACCTCAACTTATTTGAATATATATAAACTACATAAAGGGAAGAAGATTTAACAACTTAGCCTTAAATAATATACTAATTATCTAACTAATGAAACGATAAGACATAACAAATTAAAAAAATTATTTATGGATTTCTCTTTCTAATGCTTCTTTAAGTTCATTAATATGTTTTAATCTATCCTGTTTGATTCCATTCCATAATCCCACTAATTCATTATTATTTGACTTTTTGGCATCGTCAATATACTTATCAATCGTGTCGTACAAAAAATCAGCTTCTCTACCTAAAGCCGATAAAATATCATATGTTGTATTGTCTAAACCAGTTTGTTCAATCATAGGTTAGAAGGTACAATAAATTATATAATCATTATAGAGAGCTCAGAATGACTAATACTCTAGAGTTTTTGTCGATAGTAATTTATAATGCTGGGATATTTATCCACCAACCTGATTAACAATGTAAATCTCTGAGTGAACGTGGGTCATACTCACTACATACCAGATTTAAGAAATCCCTAGAGAAGCGTTAAATCAAATAACTATATTATCCAAATAATTAATTTATTAACTTAACAATAATTAAAGAACCTATTGAAAATATGTCATAATGTTTTATCTCGCTTTGGTCAGACAACCGAGGATGAATAACATAAAAATGGGGGCGACCTGTTCTATCTCAATAGTTATTTAGAACTTACTTCATTTCTTAAAATTAGATTTCTAATTAATACTAGGTACAGAAATTGTACAAGGGATTCGGTCTTATACTATCAAAATGAATAACACTTTGTTTACTACAAAAATAAAAAGGTACATCAATAAATAACAAGTTTATTCAATATAATCAAGGTAATTTATATAATAAGAATAACAATAACAAGAAGAAGAGTCCTAATAATTAATTGACCATTAAGGGAACTTGAAATAAGTTCATTCATTACCATGATTAACTCGATCAATTACAGACAAACAAAATATTATTATAAATATTTAAGCTACCAATTATTTATTGAACCTGCTAAAATTAATGATGTTATTAATACCATTTCTTTTAGTTTAGTAAATTCTTACAGAGTCTTAAGATACGCCCGGGATATGATTTTTGCTAATTTAATTGGTTCAGGTATAGAACCCTGAATTAAAAAGGAATTTAAAAGTTTTACAGCATCCTCCAATTTAATGCCCCATGTTCTTATTAGAAGAAATTTATTAGTCTTCAGTAATATTGTATCTCTTTTTCCGAGTTTCTTTAGGAGAGCTACTCTCGTTTTATAACTGTCAGGAAAATGTCTTTTAATAGTATTATCTATTCCTTTAGAATTTTTAAAGGTAATTATGATAAGAGGAATACCAATATTATTGTGTATTACTTCTCCATCAATGATATTAAACATACTTATAATCATGCCATCCAATAAAATAAATCCAATATCATTTCTTTTTAAATTATTATACATTTCTATTATATTTTGAGTAGCATCGTTGCCTCCGATGGTTGTTTTTCCAAAGATTATACCGTCAATTATCAAATCCTTTCTCATTACAACTCCTGTTAGAATAGAATTTGATTTTTGTTTTTTAAAGCTCTCCGCAATAGCTAAAACCCGAATACCTTTTTTATTAATATTCAAATGGATAATATACTATATTATATTTATTAAGTTGTTTACTAGTAATTGGAGTCTTCAAACTCCTTAGGTATAAAGTTAGACTATATTTTTGTAGAATTACAATGACTAACCATTTACTGTTATCACTAAAGTTTCGATTAATTCTCAAAATAACCCTGTTTATTCTAATTTGATATGGTTTATTGAATGACAAAATAATCAAGAAGTATACGAATTATCTCATAATTCATAATGACTTTGCTTATGATACTTAATAACTACTGAATTATTTTTTATTCTTTCTTAACCTATAGTTATTCTTAATCAAACCTATTTCAGCAGAATCATCAGGTAAACATATATAGGATCAAGCATGATGTTATTAAAACAAATTTTGCTCTCATAGATTTAGACGAATAATATATTGAATTGTCAAAGTTTTAATAAGGATAAATAATATCTTATGTCATGGAAGGAATTCAAAAATTAAAATGCAGTTCATGTGGAACAACATTTATGTCTGAAACGAGTACGACAAAATGTCCGTCATGTTTAGAAAAAGAGAGTCAAGGAGCAGGAAATAGTGGAGGGTGTGGCTGTGGCCATCAACACTAATTTTTATGATTAAAAATCAATTTAGAAATTTCATTTTTTATTTTATAGCATAATATTTCCTACATACCAAATTTGTTTTTATCCTAGGTCTCAAACGAAGGTTCAATTTTAAAAATACTATGATAATGAAGGACATAATTAAAAAGTATTTCTTTATGATATCATCAATAATGAATAGGTTTTTTCTTCCTTAAATGAAGGAATACCAGCAACAACAATGTATTATTGTGTCTTGCCAAGATAACTTTTTTCTTTCCTTGTTGACTATATCAATAATAATTAAACAACAAACCAAAATTATATTTCTTATTAAGAGTATTTTGACAAATCTAAGCTAAAAATGTTTTTGAAATTAAACTATATGCATTATTATATAATTATTGAGATGATCATTTTGTAATAAAAAAAGAGAAATTAAAACTCTATTCAGAAAGTGTAATCGGGTAATGATTGATTATTTCTATTATAATACTAATACACCATTATTATGTAATCATTTATTTAATTTTATAATATAAAAAGCAGCCAATTATGGTTCAATTATGATCTGGATCTAGTAAATTCCTTTTTTCTCTAATCATTTTAATCTTATCTAAATAATCCCCATTCTTATTTGCTTCCATTAATTTTTCCATTTCTTTAGCGGTCAATACTAATCCGTAATATTCTTTGACATGTTCTATGGTAGTTTTGTAATGTCTAAAATTTGATGAGGCAGTAGCATCAGAAATTAGAATAATATCATAACCTCTGTTAAAACCATCTCTAAGCGAGGTTTCAACACAGATAGAAGTATCTATCCCACAAAAGATAAGAGTATTTACCTTTAAACTGTTTAACCATACTTCTGTTTCAGTGTCTTGAAAAGCAGAATCTCTTCTTTTAATAACGATATGATCTTTATTCGTAGGTTTTACCTCATCAACTATTTTTGCATCCCACGTTCCTCTAACACATATAGGTCGCTTTTTAATTCTCTCTTCCCTTGCTTTGGGAAGAATTCGGTGACTTCTAGTTAGAAGGTCAATCCCTGATGACTCTCTAACTGCTTGTGTATAAAAAACAGGAACATTATGTTTTCTACATATAGATATTAATTCTTTTAATTTCGGGATAATTTGCTGGTAGTTTGATATTTTCATACCTAGGTGATCGTACGAGCCACCATTACTCATGAATCCATTTTGTACATCTATTACTAATAGAGCAGGATGAAACGTGGTACTATTGCTTTTCATGTTCACTTATTCTGTCTATGTGTAAGTCATATGAAATATTTAACTGCTAAGAAAATCTTAATTATCTTTTTATTTCACATGCAATTTGATTTAAGTTGGTTAGTCTATCTAAATACAACTGAACCCAAGGAGCCGAATTCCAAGAGATTCTTTTATCAAACAGATAACCATATCTCTCTGAGCTTCCCAGTTTTTCTCTTTTTGAAATATTTTCTACATACTCTTTCGTAATCATTTTTTGAGTAAATCCATTTTTTTCAGCAATCCTCGATAATACACCATGTATTCCTGCCCCATGCTGTGCAGCCTGTTTCTCTCTGTAGGCAATATGTTTTGGTATTCCTACCTGAATAGCTAATTCTCTATGAACCCGTTTTCCAAAAATATCATTCTTACCAACTAAATTGAGATTTAGATCAATACTGGTAGCAGTTCTAACGATCTCTGAATCTAAAAATGGTTCTCTCATTTCTATACTATTTGACATAGCTAATTTGTCTTCCCTTTCCAGAGTTTCTTTATAGAGTAAAAGCAAATCTTGTATCATATACTCTTTCAGTTTTTTAGCTCCATATTTAGCAAAAATCTGTACATACCATGGATATCCTGCAAATAGTTCGTCCGCGCCTTGCCCTGTAAAAACAACTCTTAGGCCGTCCTTTGCAGCTAATTTTAATGCACCATAAATAGGAATAGAAACTTCAGCCTGTGTACTATTAGTAGTCTCAATTATGTTTAGGATGTTTGGCAACATGTTTTCGATATCTTTGATATTCAATTCATTTATTTTGAGATCCAAATCCAACTGCTCTGCAATAACCTTTGAAAATTTTATATCATCCGAACCAGCTATGCCACTAGTGTAACAAGTAACGTTAGGGACAAGTTCTTGAGCAATTTTGGCTACTAACACGCTATCTATACCACCAGAAAATATTATCCCAATTCTAGAAAGATCTTGTGATCTCTTTTTTATTGAATTGTATAAAGCTTCCTTATAAGCAGAGAGTGCATCATCAAGGTTAGTAAGAGTTGGTTTATGAGAGTAGTTGACAGGTGGTTCTGCTATTTTAATAGGTGAAGAAATATTATCAGATAGAATTACACAATGTCCAGGCAATAATGAGAATGTAGGCTCCCTGATACCTATTTGCCAAAGACCTTTTCGCTCGGAAGCAAAACCTATAATATTATCATTCTGACCATAATACAATGGTCTTATACCCAATCTATCACGAACGAGATAAATTTTATCTTCATCTTGAGCTTTTATAGCAATGGCATATATTCCATCGAGATCAGCTACAGTTTTCTTTATTGCATCTAAAAGATTAGAAAATCCATTTTCTTTATAATAATGTTCTAGTAAATGTATTACTATTTCACTGTCGGTATTTGATACAAACGTGTGATCATTTTGTAGTCTTTTTTTAAGCATTTTATAATTGTAAATCTCTCCATTGTGTTCCATGACCAATTTACCATCACAACTCTGAAATGGTTGAATGTGGGTTTTATCACCCACTATAGCAAGGCGTATGTGACCTAAAGTTAGTTTAGTATTAGCGGAGTTATTACAATTACAATTTATTTTTTCTGGTGATTCATATTGATAGAGTTTCTCATCAATAAATAATCCGGTTCCATCGGGACCCCTTTTATTCATAGATATCATCATTGTTTTAGTAAGAGATAAAATATCAGTAGAATCTTTACTGATTAGTCCGCCTATTCCACACATAAAATCATATTGTTCTCATTCTTAATAAACCTTTATTAACAAAATTATATGTGACCTACAAAGAGGATAAATAAATAATGTTAATTTTATCGTGCAATTTTGATTATTCTATAGAAATATAATTCCGAAATTTGTATTACATTTGTATAAAATTAGGCAATTTATTTAAATAATATTAGTAATAATTAAAAAATCTAAAATATATATATTATTTATGAAATTTCCAAATCTCGCGAGATTATTATGAAATAAAATAGTTAAACAGAAAATAATGGATGAGAAAAATCTATCTTTTGTTTTATATCATCAATGATTGTTTAATTGCGGTACGTTATGAGAAGTGCTATCAAACATTCTTATTAACGGCTGATTTGTCATCAAATTTGCAATCGCCGGATAATGTATCTCCATCCTGGGAGTCAAAATCTAGTATCTTATCATAGATATCACACATGAAACTGTCAGCCCCTTCTCCCCCTTGAATTTCATCAATCCCTTCCCCACCGTCAAGTTTATCATTACCCGCACTACCTTTAATCTCGTCATTGTCTTTTCCTCCTTTTACAAAGTCATTTCCTTCCCCGCCATCTAATTTGTCATCGCCCTGATTGCCTTCAATCCTATCATTCCCTTCATCTCCTTTAATTTTATCATCTCCTCTTCCACCTTTTATCTTGTCATCTCCTTCTCCACCGTCAATTTTGTCTGTACCATCGCTTCCTTCCAGAGTATCATATCCTTCCTCACCATTGATCTTATCATCTCCACTTCCGCCTCTTATTTTATCATCATTAGCTGTTCCCTCGATATTGACATCTACCTTAGGCTTGACGCTAGGAGAAGAAGGGGCAGTAGATTGGAAATCATCAGCATCATTATCTTCTTGAGAAGATATTAACTGGACCGAGAATATTGTAAAAATCAAAAAAAAAATTATAGGAATCAAACTTATGTGAATCATATGATATCAGACTAGAATAGTATTGTATTTCACATTAATAATTTTTTAAAAAGATTTCCCAAAAAAAAGTTATTTAAAAGTATTCGATTTCTTGTATTATATACCTTATCCACCTTCTCTATTTTCATTAAATTCATCTCCTATGCTTTCCGAATCTATCCTTGAATGAAATAATTGACTAAATGTAAATGTAAAGTGAAATAAATCGGTATCATTTTGTATGCATTAGTATGAACTCTTAACTAAATATCCTTTCCTTTTATTAGTTTTATTTTTCTTCGTTACATTTAGAATACATATTTTACTATATTTCTTTGACTTCACAAATACTGAATATTAAAAACTTTTCATATAAAAAATACTAGGTCAGCCAAGTTTAATAGGTAATATAATCATAACACATTAGATTATCACGTTTAATTACAGTGAATCTCGATTGTAAAATTTTACTTAATCTCTTTCAGGTTAAAAAATTTTAGTAGAATCTAATAATAAATATCATCATATGGTAAAAATATAGTGAAACATAGATTTTGTCGTGTTCGATTCCCGATTTAATGCAGTTTTTTTTTTATTGATCCTCATAATAGGCTTAATTTCTTTATCCCATGAATTATCGAATAATGAAAAGGTTCTATACGGGGACAAGATGAAGAATAACAAATACAATGATGGCAATTTTAAAGTTTTTAATGATTATTTAATTCAGGATCCCTCCGAATATGGGATAAAAGATACTTATCCCAAAACTAATCAAAATGATGTTGCAGTAGATTTTGAAGATTGAGGGTGAAAAATTCACTTCAATTAGATGACAAAGTTTGCTATACTTACCGGTTTTACAAGGGTAACTAAAGGCGATTCAATTAACCTTGTTATTATATTTGTTGTAAAGGATTTTCCTACCTGGAAATTGCATCGTACTGATGCAGCGATTTGTCTATTTATAGGGTACCATCTATTCAAAATGTAGATGAGTTACAATGCAACAAGCTATGTGAACAATACCATAATCAGCATTGAATTTATATGAGTAAATGTCACCTTCACAACCGTTCACTTTATTTAGCTTAACAAAACAAAGATAACTTCACAATTGATTGCTGTAAAGCTCCTCTTACTTGTAACTCATTTTTAAGTAAAAAATCTTTCCTTTAGGGTAAATTAAAATGTACCATTTTGTTTAAATTTATTAGATTTCAACTGCTCAGGACTTGATAGCCCAATTATGATTACAATAACAGTTTATTATATGATTTTAAAGATCTGTAGATGAAATAAAATACTACTTGAGTAGAATTTAAATATCTTGTATCCTCTTTTAGCTTTGTAATGTGTAAGAGGGAATGTGTTTTGTGTGGGACCGTAGTTCGAGAAACAACGCAATTAAATTTATGTAAGGAATGCATAGGCTGTGCAGATTGTTGTATTGGATTAGAAAAGCTGTAATTTTTGAGTTAAGATGACTATCACTCTACCATTTTCAATATATCAGTTGTAGTTATTATCCCTGTAACATTTCCTTTTTCAGTAACTAAGATACATTTTGCAAATCTTATTAGAGGCACTAGCGCCTTGGCAGGAGTAACTGAGTCGACTACCGGAGGAGGAGGCTCCATAACATTATCAATGGTCATATTCTTGATATTTTTTTCATCATTTTCTACCATTTTCTTTGCTAAATTATCTTCAGATACAATTCCCACAATTTTTTGACCCTCGAAAACTGGTACTTGACTTACAAAATTTAGCCTCATTTTCTCCAATACACTATAAAGAATATCATCTTTTTGTGCAAATATTATATTTTTACTACAAATGTCGCCTGCTTTTTTTGCTGATTTACCTTCCAAAGTACTTAATACTTCAAAAATTTTTTTTGCAGTATCATAACTGGGTTTGCATCTTCCGGTTTCGATTTGATTGATCATTGATGTACTAATTCCTGTTAATGATGCAAGTCTCCTTTGGGTAATTCCTAACTTTTGCCTTGTTTGTTTAATGTATTCTAAACTAGGAAGCATTAGTAAAGTTATACGACATGAGATTTATAATTTATAAATTCGAAATCATAATAAAACAAATTAGAACTATGCCTTGTACAACAATAATTATCTAGAGTTATAACAATTTTGATATAATTTGATAAATGTTATTTCATGACTTATAATAACAATAAAATAGCATGATGAGAAAAAAGATTTCTATTAATGTCTTTTTCTAATGATAAACAAGGTAAATGGGATTCTATTAAACGATATAAATTAAATAAAATGATTAATAAACTAGGCAATATAACAGGTCATGGAACTGAGCTTGTTACTGTGTATATTCCTCCAAGACGACCAATATACGATATTGTCTCTCAATTAAAAAATGAAGCAGGAACTGCTTCCAACATCAAATCAGATTTAACTAGAACTCATGTACAAGATGCATTAAGTAGAACTGTCGAACACCTTAAATTGTACAAAGTACCTCCAGAGAATGGCCTTGTTATCTTCTGTGGTGCTATTCCTACCGGCAAAGGCATAGGAACGGAAAAGATTGAGATCTATTCCGTTGAACCTCCAAAAGCAGTTCAAATTAATCTTTATCGATGTGACGATCACTTTTGGATCGATCATTTGAAGGACATGATGAAGGATGACAAAGTAGTAGGTATCTTGTCATTAGATACTCAAGAAGCTGGTTTTGGCATACTTACTGGAGACCGATGGGAGGTAGTTGAATCATTGACTTCTGGCGTAGCAGGCAAACACAGACAAGGAGGTCAGTCAGCCCGGAGATTTGAACGATTAAGAGATAATGAATTGAATGAATATTATCACAGAGTTGCAGATTATGCACAAAAAATCTTCATCGATGAATATGATGTAAAAGGAATAATTATTGGAGGACCAGGTCCAACTAAAGAAGGTTTTATCAGAGAAGAATATCTTGACTATAGATTGCAAAATAATGTTATTGCTGTTTTAGATTCCTCATATTCTGGGAGTGAAGGTGTAAGAGAACTCATAGATAAAGTTAATGATCAAGGAATTATGGCCGATTATAGATTAATGGAAGAAAAAAAAATTGTTAAACGCTTTATCAGTGAGGTGTATTCAGGAAAAGGTTTGGGGATATACGGAATTTATGATGTTATTAATGCATTAAAAAATGGTTATGCCGATTTAGTTATTGTAACTGGTGATATCACCATTCTTAGATTAGAAATTAAATGTAACAAGTGTCAAAAAAGCCAAGAAAAATTTATTGAAAGGAATGAATTGATGTCATTAAAACAAGAATTGACGTCAAGCACTTGTTCAAAGTGTGGAAGCCAAGATATGGAATTATCAGATCAAGATATTATTGAGTATTTGGAAGAATTATCGCTAATGAGCGGTTCAAGATTAGAAGTTATATCCGGAAAAACTGAAGAAGGAGCACAACTGGCAAGTTTAGGAAAAATAGGTGCACTTTTGAGATTCAAACCCAATAAATAATAAGATTATCAAAAATTTAAAAGCAATTATTATTTTGAATATAAGTTAGATCACAATATTTAGAATCGTCTTAATATTTTTGGTTTGAGCATATCTGGATTTTTTTTCAATTGGCTAATTAATTCTAAGATATTTACTTTATCAGTGGGAAGAGTTCCTTTAATTGAATAAACATTTGAAGCATGGTTAGCTCTGAATATTATAGAAGAAGATGGGTTTATTTTGGATATTAGTAATTCGAGTTCATTTAAAATCTGTATGTCATCTAAAAATTCAAAAGGTTCTTTGAACTTAGTCATAAATTCATTATAAAGGGTGTCGTCTAAGTGAAGGTTCAATGCTCCTACGTAATCAGGAGAAACTTCGCTAATAATCTTTGCTGTCTCTTCAACATGCTCAAAAGTATGTTTTTTACCGCCTAAACCTAAAATGATCATACATGAAAGAACATAATTATTTTCTTTAGCTTTTTTACAGCTTTGTACAATGGTTTTATAGGTTGCCCCTTTTGTAATTTTTTTTAAGACTGTATCACTCCCACTTTCTATACCTACATACAACATTTGCAAGCCAGCGGCTCTCAATGTCATTAATTCTCTATCTGTTTTTTGAAGTAAATTTTTAGGCATAGCATAAGAAGATACTCTTTCTAAAGTTGGAAATTTTTTATAAATATATTCTAATATTTGAACCAATCTTTCTGTAGGCAGATTTATTGCATCACCATCAGCTAGAAAAATTCTTTTAGTGGCAGGATAGGCTGTAGAAGTCATATCTATTTCCATTTTAATCTCTTCCCAAGGTCTTTCTGAGTATTTTTTAGTTCTATACATTTCACAGTATGAACATTGATTGAATGAACATCCCAATGTGATCTGAAAAATTAAAGAATTTGCTTCGGAAGGAGGTCGATAGAGAGGATAGTCATAATCTAATTGCATTTTACTAATTAATATTTATACTAATAGTATAAAATATTTTGTAAGAATCAAAACAAATAATGATTGTGGGTCAGTTCGTCGCGAGTTCCTCATCGTATTAAACTCAGACTGGAGCAGCATATTACTTCATTCCCATCTACAATATATCCTATGTTTATTAAAAATTTATGTATTGGAAGATATCTGAGCAAGTTTAGTTATATAAGACATTTTTCTACAGAATATC
>DASUUM010000078.1:0-2062 GCA_036374075.1 Nitrososphaeraceae archaeon | reverse complement strand
TCTAAAGCAAATAATCTGCAAGGTCAAGGTAAGAAGAACACATACAAGACATGATAACATAGGTT
Organism: Nitrososphaeraceae archaeon; assembly: GCA_036374075.1. GTDB lineage: Archaea > Thermoproteota > Nitrososphaeria > Nitrososphaerales > Nitrososphaeraceae > TH1177. The sequence continues at coordinate 1,997 of DASUUM010000078.1, read as the reverse complement.
TTGCACCAACTGTGACAAAAATATCAACAATAAAACCATTATCGGTAGTTGTAGCAGGTAAAGCATATGATAGTGAAGACAATCATGTATTGATTAGAGAGAAACTAAATGGATTCAGTGTTATACCATCAAGATATGAGAATGTACCTATATGGAAAACAAAAGACAGATATAGAAAGGAGATGATATGTGGTTATAATAATGTTCTATACAATCAGCGCAACAAGGATGAAACTATTGTATCTGTCATAAAAGGACTATTTGGAGAACATATCACATCCACACTTGTAAGAATGCAGAACAGAGAATTGACATTCAGATGCATAGCATACAATATTCACAGAATGGTAAAATTAGTTGTTATGGTGATGGTTTCTACACAGTCATATTCATTATAAAAGTAACAATAATACAAATATTAAGTTATACACTAGTCTAATAAATATAGCAGTCTTTACTGACTTTTACAGTATATTTGCTGTATTTCTTTTGTTTCTATTGATGCTGAATATAAATAAAAATTAAATTAAAATGATGAAGGACTATATACTTTTTATTGTATTGTTAATATTTCTTCCCTTAATATATTTATTAATTAGGAACTTTAAATATATTTGTCCTCTTATCTCACCATCTGGATGTTGTTGTGAATTGACAGCATTTGTGGTAAGTGGATCTTTAACAGATGATGTTAATAATAATTCAACTCTTACTAAAAATACAATTGCTGCTGCTAATGATTCAACTGAGTTAGTGCCTTCTTCGCCCAATTCTTTGTTCAATAAAAATAATGTACTCATTACAATAAAAGATAATAATGATGAACAAAAATTATGAAGAAAATTAGTAGAATAATAAACTAAGGAACGTATATAATTAAAAAACAAAACTTTTTCTTAAATTCTAAAAGATAGTATAAATCTAACAATTTACCCCTTCAAAAGTAGGTTGTGAAATTTTAATGCTATTAGCAATTTCATCGACAACTGAAGAATATTGATAAAACTTTTGTCCATCTTCTGCTTCTAAACTTATTTGGTAAACTTTATCATATGCAAGTATATTGATTTCCCTGATGTAAGTTTGTGATCCTTCAAACATGTCACTATATGCTAACCTTTGAGCAGGGAAGCCGTTCACTTGTATAATATCATCTTGTAAAATATGTGTTTCTATTTCACCTAGATAGTCATCTGGTTTAAAGACCTCAGATACATATTCAATTGTCTTTTCATTATAATCTGATATATCGTAAATTTTTATAGCGATTTGATTAGTATTATCATCAGGATTAGGATAAATAGTAACAAATGATCTCACGCTTTCAGTTTTATAATCGTCATTTTCAACTTTCCATTCCTTTTGATATTGAAATGATACACCACATTTTTCATTAGAATATTCTATAGCAAAAACATGAGGATTTTCTATTATAATCATCAACATTGATGAAAATACCATAGTAAATGTTACAATAACAACTAATTCCTTTAATTTATTCATCTCTTTAATATTATAATAATATCGATGATATTAAAATCTAAATTTAATGATAACATATATAGTTTTCTTCATTGAGAAATAGAAGCATTTAATTCAATAATTATAATATAATATTAAGATATACCTTTATTCATGCTACAAGTAAAAATTGGCAGAAATATAGTTAATTTTGGTCTTATAGTAGTTGATATGCAAAATGGTTTTGTCAGTAATGGAGGTTCATATGATAAATTAGGAATGAACATAGAAAATTATCAAAAAGTTATTCCTAAAATTAAGGAACTAATTGATTTTTGTAGAAAAGAGAATATACCAATTTTTTATACAGAAGCAGTACGTGAACCAAGTGGTATTTGATTTATTGATTCATGTACATAATATTCTTCCAAGAACAAGAGAAGAGAGATTGAAAAATCAGAATATACAAATTTGTGTCCGAGGAACATGGGATGCACAAACAATTGATGAAATTAAACCATCAGAAGAAGAAGATC
>DASUUM010000077.1:0-16247 GCA_036374075.1 Nitrososphaeraceae archaeon | reverse complement strand
ACCTTATGTGTTATAGAATTTCATTACCTTTTAGTTATTGGTCACATATTATTTAGAATGTTCTATTCATATATTGGTGAATGACCTTGCAAACTTTACTTAAAATTTCTATTTTATAACATAAATTATAATAACCTTCATCGGCTTGCTTCTAATACTTGTTATGGAAGATAAATTCAAAGTTGTTGTACGGGGTAGAAAAGAAGGGAATAAATTCATTTTAGAAGAAATCACAAATTATATATTAAAAAATTTAGGATCATTTGATAATAAAACTATTATAATTTGATAATAAAACTATTATAGTAACATTTGAAATGCCTGTTACAGCCAATGAGTTAAAAATGTATAATGGTATTCTAATCAACTGATTAAGCAATTTTGGTATTCACCTATTATAATAATAGAAAATAAAAATAATTGGTGTAAAGTTGTAACATTCCTAATATATTGTAGGTTTTATTAATTACATCCTAATAGCCTTTTAAAAATTAATCAAGTTCCTATAGGAGATCGACTCATGGAAAAATAAAAAGTGTCTTAAATTTGGTTATCTTTTATTATTAGTTCACGAAAATAAAAATTTAATGATCCATTGTTCTAACTTTAAAAGATGTTAGATAATAATGGTAATAATACGATCACTAATAGAAATATAACACCGAACAAGATTTCTAGGTTAATAGTAATTGTAATATTTTTATGATTACTTGTAACTTTAGAATCCACTTTTGTATATGTAAATTCTCAGCAAAAGAAGTTACAACAAGAGTTATTAAATTCTTCGCTGGTGTTAACTGTTAAACTGATTGATTATGAATTTCGGCTTTGTTCATTACATTCAAAAAAGTTCATATCTAGATTATTAAAAAAGATAAAGAAAAGAATCATGAGGCATTTCTATAGGATTCAGTGGAAACAATGAGTATTCTCACATTACGTAAGAAGAAATGATTCATCAGTAATAATAAATCTATAGAATTTTAATGATCCTTTGCTAATTTAATTATATAAATAATTTTTAATAATAAAAATAATCTTCTGTCATTATAGTAAAAATATAAAATTTCACCTAGACGCTTTAAATGATTTATTATATTAAAATAAGAAATTCGTTGAGTGAGGTAAGATAAAAAAAGGAGAAATAGGTTATTTGTTGTTCTTGTTGTTTTGAACGATGTCATCTCCCTCTTACTATTTAGTATGTTGGATAGTCTTGGCGATACTCCTCAGGGTAATATGATTTTTCGTCTGACTGAACGTCTAGGAAATATGTCGCTCCAAATTCAAAAATAATTCCTAGTTCAGGTACATCTCTCCAGTCAAGTTTCCCGCTAAACGTTATTGTATGTTCTCCTGGTTTTAATGGTTTCAGTAGAATCCAGAATCCATCGGAAACTCCTGTGCCATTACCTGCAGGTATAAAAACTGGATTGCCCTCAACTGCAGTAAAATTAAATCCTCCTGCGGCGGAATCGATCCTATATTGTTCTGGATTTTTTACTTCATATCCATCTATCTCTGCATGGAGATCAAATGCTTTATCAAGCAGATTGTTAGCACATATCCTTTGGTCTGTTTCATTTTGACCAAAGAATGGTGATGCTTCAAGATTATCGCATAATACATTGACTATAGGAAATAGAATGGATGTGCCTTGTGGAATTCCACATTCATGTTCTGGAAAACCTGTGACATTATCTTTAGCTGAGCCTACAAGAAACAATAGTCTACCGTTATCCTGTAAACCTACATCACAACCATCTTGACCTAGATCTGAAAATGGATTTGTATCTGTTGTATTATTCAATGAGGAAATCCATTGCCACCATCTATCGCCAAGTTCTGATACCTTGTTAGCTGGAAATATTTGGGGCGTTTTATTCTTATCAGTGTATCCATAATCCTCATTGTATCCATAATCCTCATTGTATCCATAGCCATTCTCGTAATCTGATTGGTGAGAGGAATTTACTCTATAATTGTCAGTATAGTCCTCATATCTTTGTTGATTTTCATAATTGCTATATGGATTTTCTTCGAGAGCCATTACATTTGAAAAAATGCTCAAGTTAGCGAAAGGTGCTGTTGCTAACATTACCAATGAGCCCATCAAAAAAAATAGAGTTATTGAAGTGTTCATGAATACCTAAAACCTTCTAAATATTTTTAAAATTCTAAAGTATGTATAATAATACTATATTACTAAATTTTATTAGAGAATGGTTAGTGTGTAGTTCATTTACGAATTTTTAAGAGGTAATCAATTCTGAAAGATATTACTAATTTAGTTTCTAAAATATTGATATGGTTTTTTATTCATCTTTCTTCTATAATAATAAAATTAGATATAATATCAAAAGTTATAATAAATATTTTAGATTAATAATATTACTTTTACCATTAGAACGCCTTGGGGAAAGAACTTGTGCAGGGGTTTGAATACCCCATTTTCCTGGGTAATTATTAAATAAATCAGCTAATTATACTATATCGTATCGTAAATACAATATATATTTTCATTAAGTTTAATAAATAAAATTATTTAATATAAGATACTTATTGGAAGATTGTAATAATTTTCATTTCTTATACATTAGCCCAATGAAATTGTACTTTCCTTTTCCTTTATTGAATGAAATAATAATTGGAGGATAAATATGGATAAATAATTATAAAATCTTTCAAATACGTACTGTGTGTATTTGGAGAAGACCAATATAATACATTAGACTAAAAAAAAATTATATCCTATTTTACATTTTCAAAAGCTTCATTTGATGTTTTCATTTCTCACCTTTTCTGGTTTAAATGCATTGTAAATATTAATATAATAATTTAAAGATTTTATTTTTCTGCACTTGTATTTGTATTATTTTTTCAGGTGTTGGGTTTTCCTTTTCCTTTTGTTATTTTTAAAAGCATTTCTCTCATTTCCGCCTTTTCTTTTTCAGTTATTTTTCCTTCTACAAGATCTATGACAAACAGCCACATTGTTGCTCCGATTCTATTCTCATTAAATAACGCTTCAACTTCTACTGTCCATTGGCTCTTTCTATGCCAGTATCCTATAATGATGGCAAGAGGTACATATAATGCTATGAATATTATTGCAAATTCTAATATATTTGCTCCTACGGACCTATCTAAGTAAGGAAGTCTATCAATCAACAAATTATATTGAATAAGTATAGAGTCAGCAAAATATATAAAAAAAGCAAGGTATATGCCATGTCCATGTCTAAAATCTAACCATCGTATTCGGAAGAAATTATTATTCCTTTTCACTATATTATTAGTTCTATTTTTTTAATATTATTTAATAATTTTATACAATTTTATTTTTCAGCTGGTTAAGAATATCGATGGCCTACTATTAGTGAGAGAAGTTATAGAAGGCCATGACATGCTCAAGTTCTTTGGACTAAATTACTAACTGTGATGTATATTAGTAATTAAATTATTTAATACTTTAGGACAATTTAATTGTCATGGTCTGCACATGCTGTAACAATGTTGTTAATGTTAGGCAAGACAATAACAAGGCGAAGAATATCGACACATAATGTATAAATCGGAACGGTTTCATTAACTTCCCTATTTGAATATATTGATAATACTGTATTCTTCCCTTAATTACCTCTGACCATATTCGGTTCTGGATTACCTTTTTATATATTCTGTTACCCCAACCCTTAACTTATTACAAAGCCTTTGAAAGGAACTGTTCTACACTGATATTTTTTATCTTCGTTTTGGTATTTGCTATAACAATCGCCATAATAGTTATAGACATAGTAGTGTCATTGAGCTATTGTTATATTTGAAGAAATTTTTTGTTGGTGAAGAATTGGCATTACTGTTAAAATTACTAATGAATTTAATGCAAGTCCAAAGGTAAATACTGATTTATTTATAATTTACTAAATATGAAAATATATTTAACATTCGAAAATATATGATGTAGAATACTCCAAAAATAAATTATTAAATGATGACTTTAAATTTATTTGTTAATATTTTTATTTTAGATTATATGAAGTATAATTATAGATCTAACTTTATTCTATTAAATCATCATAGTATATATTATAAGTTGTTCTTTAGAAATAAAACATATTTTCTAAATCGGTGAAATCCTTAAATTTGCTACCGATGTAATTTTACAAATTACTATTCATTTTACCCTATTTAATTTTTTTGATGGGAACAATTAATACATAAATATAAAGAAATGTGAAGAATGCATAATTATTTACAAAAGGATGTTACTTTGGTTCTTTAAATGTAGCTTTGGGAAATCCAATCTTTATTGGGTGTCTAAATGCTGAATGTATCATAACCAATTCTCCTTTATTTAGTCTAACTATATTCATTTTTGTACTTTCATCAAGCATTGAATAAGGCGCTGTAGATAATTCCGATAATCCTAGCTTTGCTGTAATATGTAAATCGGTATTTTCTTGTAATCTATAATCTGTAGCACTTTTAAATTGCTGTGCGGAAAACAAAATAGTTCCTCTAGTTCTTCCTGCAATTACTGTCCTCATTATCTGTTCTGAAACTGAATTCATATTTCCATTCTGAGATTTAGGTATAAATCTATTAATTTCATCGACAAAAACTAGAATATAATCTAGCTTTTGTTCCTTTTGAACGTTATTCTTATAACTCTCTGTATTAGTATTATTGCTATTATCATCTTTAAGGTTATAATATCTTGCAGAATACATTTCATCTATACTTTTCATTACATCCCCCACCACAAATGCTTGTTCTTCAAAAGAAGATATAGTTGCCACATCTATTACAAAGACCTCTCCTGCTTTGATGTTTTTAATTTCATTGCCAAGATAGGTACTGGTTTTCTTTTTATCAATAAACATAGAGGATTTTCTAAATCTTTGTAATCTACCTAAAAAGAACAAAAGAGAAGATTTTTTTGATACTATTGCTTCAGGATAGTCCTTAAACTCAATAAGCTCTGTCCAAGAACTTACATCCTTTCCAACATTACTTTTTAGTGGCCAATATTCAGAAATGTAATTCATTATTGATGAAAAATCATGATGTAAATCATAAGGTTCAGAAAATAACAGTTCAAGCCTATCATAAACGTCTTTTAGCTCATAAGAATATGTTTTGTAATTCTTTGGTATATGAATTGAATTAGGTTTTCCATCTTTTCCTCGTGGTAAAAAGTATGTTACATTTTCAAATGGTTCTATGTCTAAATCTAGTACATCAAATAATCTTTCAGTTCTTTTTTTGATATTTTTTTCTTTTTGGTCTATATATAGCAAGTCTTGTTCTTTTGTGTTAAATATTATTAATACAACATTTTGATTCATTCTTTTGAGTGTTTGATATGATGATTGTAACAAGAATAAAATATATGAGCTTTTTCTGTTTCCTGATATTCCTGATGCATTAACATGTGCTGTATCTGCTCCTGCCAGATAAGTTATATCCAATGTAATAGGCACTTCAAGGCCATTCGTTGTTTCTATTATACCTGCTGGTATGGGATTTTCCATTTGAGGCATTCCTAAAGCAAATATAATCTCTTCTTCAGTAGCAAATCTCACCGTTTTACCAACTCCGACTGGAAAATTTATAGATATTTCTTCTTTATATCCTTGTACTTTGACTTCTGTATTTGCCATTATGGCCACTTTTGCCAATACTACTCCGTTTGATTGCCTCTTTGAAAGTTGTTCATTTTTTTCTCCTTCTTTGTCTTTGTTTTTGTGCTTCAATTGTTCTTTTGTGATCGATATTTTATAATATTCAGATAAATAATTATGATAATCATGTTCATCCACTGCTTGTAATTCTTTTACAATTCCAATAGTCTTACTATCAAACAAATTATCTACTGTAACAAAGTCGAAAGAGTTTATGATTACGTTAGGATTTAGAGCAAACCAAAAACCATCCATTGTATTAAGAAACTTTTCAAAAGCAATAGTTTTTCCAATCTCTTGATGTAAAGGATTTATTGTCTTATATGACATTCGTTAAATATGGTACTAAAAGATAAATATCTTAATAAATAGATACTGCAAACACTAAAGTTTTTGCAGCATTTGATGCTCCACTAATTTAAATCATCTTCAAAAAAATTTGGAATCAGAGATAGAATAGTAATATAGTCAATATTTGGGCTACCTCTCTCTTCACTTGAGCTTTCTGGAGTGATTTATCTTTATTAATACCAGACATGTGTATTTGATGCCACTGCTAGGAATTATCTATAATTAATGCAATACCATTTTTTCCTATTGATAAAAACTCATAATGAAAGAACAATAATCAAAACGTAATGCTTTTCCTATTTGAAGAGCAGTAAGGGATACTGCAAAACTATAGCCAAAACCAATAATAGGCAATAGAAAATCTCCTATTTGTATTACTATTCTTTTATTCTTAACCATATTATGAAATATACCAGATTTTACTAAAGGCCTAATCTTTTATTATTGCGGTCACCAGTCTTTGAATTTGTGATGTAAAGACACTATACTTAACTTGTATTTGGCTTTTATGATTATTAAATTAACTGAAATTGATTTAACAATTAATAAATATTCCTTAATATATTAAAGATATAGTTAGGATTTTAAAGTAACAAAAGAGGAGGTTCATTGAGGCTCATGTATGTATTGCATGTCCTCTAGTTTGGTTTTTCAGTCCAAAGAACTCCAAACAGAACCAATACATATTTAGACAATATACTTAATAAAGTTATATACAAATTTTTTAATATGTTGCTTTTCTTTTTGTCTTTATTACTTTTAGATCACATAAAATTTTAAATAATAAAAAGATATGGCGATTATGTTATTGCTAATTAATAATATACCATAATTATTGCTGTAATGGTACCTCCTATACGAAAAGGGATTTGTAGTTTATTATTGATTTTAAAATTGCATCCAATACTATATTATAGCTTATATTTTTAATTGATAATGAAAAGTAAAACCCGACTGCCATATATATAGAGCAAGAATATAACGATGGATGGTTAAGTCTCTTGTTTGCCATACTTATTCAAATATAAGGTAATTTTTAATGGTGTAAACAATATGAAAGATTAATTACTGCAATTGAAAATTAGTATACAATTCTAACTGGTATATTAAAATTGAACAAAACGAAACCTAATAGGGTCTTTATAATAAGTAATAGTTGAATAGAAATTTTCATCTAAATTCAAATAGAGTATGTATAAAATTTATTATATGAGTCATATTACCGATGCTAATAAATGGCGAGAAGAATCCAGGAAGGGGCTACTTTGTCCAAAATTTCAATGCTATAACAAGCCAAGAAATAAATGTTCTAAATGTTCAATCTATTATTGCAATGAACATGTAACATCGCATATTCATACTGATACTTTCCAAGATTTACAAAAAGAAAACAATAATGAACTATAGACAAAAACAAATAAATTCTTTTTTTCGTATCTATCTCTTTGTTAGTAAAAATCAATATTCTTAGATTAATAGTTAATAAATATCTAAAGAAATACAAATTTATGAATAAGTTATTAATGTCAAAGAATCATCATTGTTCATTTACCGTTAGATCTTGGAAGATAATAACAAAATTGAGTCAATCTTATTTTCAGAGTCTTTCACTATAATGGTTTGTATAAAACAATGTTTCAATATTGGTAATGCCTTTGCGCACCATCTTAAATATAGTTTATATCTGCATTATTAAAACAATTTTTACATTATTATCAATTTCTTTAATTTCGTAATATAATCTCATCAAGGATACATAACATCTCTATATTGATAATTTTTTCCCCAGACAATTTAGTCTTTTTGAAAAAAGGTAAGCTGTAACTTTCAGCAAATTTTGTATGCATTTAGGAAAGTGTATATCTTTTATTGTTCCTACTTATTGTACATATCTATCTATCATTAGTACTCTTCCAATCTGCTACAATTACTTTAATAGCTCCATCATTCTTTAACATACCATTAGCACCCCTAAACCCAATATATCCAGAATGGTTATTCCCCCATTCAGATACTGTATTATCAATAAATGGTTTGTATATTCCACTTGCCTTCCTAAATGGAGGAATTTCGAGCATAACATTTTGTTCCGTATAATTTATAGGAAATGGTTCTGCTTTGTTTAGACCAAATAAGCCCAATGGATTTTCATTTTCTGTCTTTATGTATGCACTTCGAAGTAAATTGTCTTTGGGATTATACAGATTATAGAAGTTGTTTACTGTATTGTCAATAGCAATTCCAAATTGTGTATTTTTTGATGCTGCTCTATCGTTAATTGCTGCTCCTATAAGATGTACAGAGGTAATATTATATGATGAATTATTATTCCATGTTTCGGTATCATTTAACCTTATCAAGGCACTTTCAACTACTTTTGCACCTAACGAATGAGCAATTAATCTAATATTGTGATTTGGACAATTGGTTCTAAAATCTGACAGAAATTTTGCTAGCTTTGGTCCATTCTGTTTTGCTATAGATTTAGCAATAGTCCATCCGGAAGGATGTATAACAGTATTTGAATCCCAGCTAAAACCTACTACTGGGATATCATATTCATTCGAAATCAATGCTAAGTTGATTCTATCTATCTGTTCTTTAACTGCAACCTGTCCTGTCCATACTCCATGAATATATACTGCTAATTCTTTATTGTCAAAGCTAAGATTTCCATTTAATCCAGGAACATTATAAGAGTCATAATCTTGTACATTATGAGACAAACTCAGTTGGCCTGTCTCAAGGTTAAAGTGGTTGCGGGTCGATACTAGGTTTAATTTCTTATTTAATATTTTGAAAAGATTAGATGTAAAAGGTGGATGACGATGATGTCTCGCCAATAAATCCTTATACACAGACCAATTTTTCATACGTTGTAATTTGCATTATTCATTAAATATCTTTCTACAATTATAAAGCAAAATATAATTCTAGGTATTGTCCTGCATTATGTTAGCAAATTTGAACTAGCAAGATTGCTTGAACCTTTAGTTTCTTTTAACAAATAGGTTCACCCATATATATAGAAAGATGGTCTGGAGTAGAATCCTTCATTTTGAGATTCCCTCACTACGTTGAATATAGCTTTTATGATTGGAAATTAATATTTTAAATGCTTTTCAAAGATAAATAAATTTTCGATTTTTTTGTGAACTCTAGAGTGAACAAGTTGATATAACTATGCCATTAATAATCATAATAAAAATTAAAAAAATTAATGGTTGTAATAAGATTTTGCTATCTTGTTTACAAAGTTGAAGTAATTTTGAACTGACTCACTATAGTATTTTTGTGCAATCTCTATTGATTTGTTAAAGGTTTCTGTAGATGCCAATACAACGTCACTTATTCGTCTTGTAGCGTTTACAGTATTCTCAGTCACGTTTTGGTTAGTCTTATTGTACACACCTATATATCTTTGTGGATATAGGAAATTATTCCAATAAGATTTGGAATTATTATCTATAAACGTTGAAAATACTGATTGAAAAGTATTAGCAAAATCCTTTTGTAATTCTATATAGTTGTTGGAGATTGATTGAATTGTGTTATTGGTCTCTTGTTGGTATTTGTTTGAAGTATCAATACTTTTATCAAGAATCGCTTTATTCGTCAGTTGATATTCTTTAACACTATTGGTGAATTGATTTGTTGTATCTGATAGATTGGTTGTTGTGTTTTCTATTTGTTGTCTTTGTTGGTCTAAAAATTTCTTAGTTCCTTCTTTTAATTCATTAGTTACTTTTTTATTTTCGTTTTGTTGATTTGTCATACTGTTAACTAATAACTATGTTTGTCTCCTTATAAATCCTAGTATATTCAAAAATTAAAAGTAAAATTAGAAAGTGATCATACAAGTTTGAATTTTATAATTTAATCAAGGTAAATGAAATTCATTAAGCATGATAGAAGAGGAGATAAATTATAGAAAAGATATTTTGTAAAAATTCTAAATAGATGTTATTGGTTTTTATTTCACGATTTTAAATTCATCTAATATATCTCCGGTATTAGTAGAATATCTTCCTACAAGTACATTCCCTTGGTCAATAACATCAACGTTTAAAAATCCATAATGAGAATCCTGTTGATATACTACAAAAGGCTCTTGGTTAGAAAAATCATCAAAATCTATACCTCCAGTACCAACTATGAGCTGAAACATTCCGCTTGGAGATTTATATTCTGTGTTACTCTTTTCTTCAATAAGAGGTTGTGAAGAATTTCCATCATTATAAAATAATGGATATGTTCTTTGATAATTATGAGCATGTCCACTAAATAGTAAATCTACACCGTATTTTTCAAAAATAGGATGGTAGGCATCTCTATATTTCTTTATTGGTTCACAAGAGTCATGCTCTCCACAGAGTGAAGAATACAACTGTCGATGACTTGTTACAATAATCCACTTTATAGCTGGATTTTTGGATGCATTAGACAAATCATTTTCAACAAATCGATATTGGTCTGTATTCTCTAGGTCTGAAAAATCAGGCTCGGTACCAGGAAGATAAGAAGATTCAGAATCCATCATCATAAAATGGATATTATTATAATCAAAAGAATAATATGGTTTATCTAATCCAAACTGTTTCATATGTTGCTCCAAAAGATATGGTGACATAACATCATGGTTACCCATTACGGCTTTCATTATATCCGATATTGGCTTAACTATATCTACCCAACAGTTGATATCCTTTCCATAAGATGTATCCCCAAGATTTAAAACAAGTTCAGGGTCGTGATTTTGAATTAAATCCACAGTTTTTGCAGTATTTTTAGTACACCCCCAGTCTCCAGCAAGTGCAAAATTAAAATCAGTGAAATTTGTTGAACCTGCAAATTTTTTAGGATTTGCATTATATAATTCACCTTCACTTCTAAACTTCTCAGAAAAGTTTCCAACTTTAGAAGATAAAGAAGATTCTCTGTCATAGTCTTTAGGGTCATAAAACTCATCTTCAGGGACCTCAAAAAAGCCATCATCCACAGATAAGACAAAATTTAATGGTAATTGTATAAATAAGTGTAAAAGAATTAACAGCAAAATCAATAATGTAGCATACATAGATAATCTTCTTCTTAGGATACAAATCTTTAAAAATCTTTTTGAGGATTCAGTTGAGTGTTTCAAAACAATCTTATATTATATTTTTCAATAACATTTTGGAGAGAGCATGTATTAACTTTTTCAACAATTAACAAAAGATTAGATAGGCTGAACATATATTACCGTATTCTCAAATATAGAAAAGCATTTGATTAACGACTTGGAACATTCTATAATTAGAGTTACATTAGGAATAAGAGAAAAGATATAGAGATTTCAAAAAGTTAATATTTAAAGGTTGCAGTTTGTCAAATCCTATTTATTCAGTCCCATGTTGTTTGTAACCATAACTAATAACTTATTATCAGGTTAGGTGAAAACCATGAGTAATTCCACATCGGGTTAAGTATTATAATAAATCAAATAACAAAATTATTAACTTATATTTTAATTTAATTTCATTTTTCTATTTAAATTTTTTTATAGTTCATGAATGACATGGCCATAGAGTTTTGAGTTTACTGAAAAAATTTGTAATAGAATATCAAGATAAAGTGAATTGGTTAGCAAAATATGGATCATAATTGTTAAATTAAATAGTTTCAATTTTACATAGGAGCTGACTAGAAGATTTCTATTTCTGGTTTTCTTTTTCCTAACCTTACCTATTATCTGGCACATTCGTTTCATAATGTGACTAGATGCAAATTATTAGATTTGGAATATTCAAAATTGTTATTAAGGATTATATGGGATTTTAGTATTATTTGATATATTTATTATATACTATGTTACCTCAACTGTAAACATATTATCGGATTCCGTGGTTCTAGTTTATTTATCGATCCAATAACTAGACTTGATTTTATAATATTAAGGACACCTCGGCTCTAGAAATTTTTATTTGGATCAGTTTCGTTATTTCTTTTTTGTTGTAAGTTATATTTATTATCCCCCTGTCACGGCTGATCATGAAGTTCAATATGTTGCTTTATCTTGTAGGTCAGGAACCCTCTTAATATCAGCGCCTCTAAGCCTCATTATTGTAATAGGTAGATTTTTGTGTTTGATCTTCACTATATAAAAATGTAGAGAAGACCTAGAATGAGTAACGTGAATAAGAAATGTTACCAACTGGCTCCTAATTTGATAATTTCCAGAATACTCAATGGCATGTGGCAAGTTGCGGGTGGACATGGATATGTCGATCATGATTTGGCAATCGCAGATATGTTGAGATATCATGATGCAGGCTTTAAGACGTGGGACCTAGCAGATATTTATGGCCCCGCAGAAGATCTTATTGGAGATTTCAGACGCAGATTATTAACATTAAAAGGAAAAGAAGAACTCGAAAGAATTCAGGCATTAACAAAATGGGTGCCACAACCAGGAAGAATTACACGCTCTATAGTTAAGGAAAATATAGAAAGATCGCTTCGCAGAATGAGTGTTAGCTCCTTGGATTTACTTCAATTCCACTGGTGGGATTATAACAATCCGTATTACATCGATGCTCTTAAATATCTATCCGACCTCATGGATGAAGGACGAATCAAACACTTAGGTCTTACAAATTTTGATACTGAACGTATGCAGATCATAATAGAGTCTGGTTTACAAATTGTATCGAACCAGGTTCAATATTCAATTGTAGATCGAAGACCAGAAGTGAAGATGATCCCGTTTTGTATGAAGCATAATATCAGTCTTCTTGCTTATGGAAGCATCTGTGGAGGGCTCGTATCAGAGCGGTATTTAGGAAGAACAGCTCCATCTACTGCAGAGTTAGATACGTTAAGCCTACGAAAATACAAGAAGATGATAGATGCATGGGGCGGATGGAATTTGTTTCAAGAGCTTTTATTGACTTTGAAGAAAATTGCGAAAAAGCATGATGTAAGTATTGCAAATGTTGCAACCAACTATATTCTTGCTAAGCCTGTAATAGCAGGAGTAATTATCGGCGTTAGACTTGGAATAGTTGAGCACAGAAACGATAACACTCAGGTATTCAACTTTAATTTGGATAAGTCAGATCGTGATGCTATAGATGCTGTATGTGCAAAGGCAAATAACTTGTTTGAGACAATCGGAGATTGTGGCGCTGAGTATAGATGATCTGTCTTTTTGCTTATTTGCCTATGATAGTTTGTTGGAGAGTATGACAATATGAAAAAATGATATTTATAAATTTCTGAAAATCTCATAATAAGTGTTGAAGTTGATTGATACTATTATTCCACAACAATAACCTAGTATATAGTTCTAAATACTCAACAAAAAATACGATTCATATACATGTTTTATGACTAGTATCTTTTAAGACTACCAGAACTAATGATAGTTATGCATCCTCATGACGAAGATGCATGGTGGAATAGAATTCCATATGAAATAAAATGTAAAGGAGAAATAGAATGCTATGCTAAAATAAATGACCTTCATCCAAAATATCCAGTTATAATTTATAATCATGCTCTAAAATACAAACAAAGGATAAAGAAGATTGTATCAACAATTAAGGTAAAATCACTAATTGGAGATATCAACAACAATAACAACAATAGAATGATATTTATCATTTTATAATGAGGAATGTTGTTTCGTCGTATTTATATCGCTAGAGTAATAGATTAATTAATTATCATAGCCTGAACTAGAGGTTTATGAATACATTCAGGTTATGACTTCTTTGACTTGATTTGCTATTTTTTAGTTAGAAGTATATGAACCAAATAGTGATTAATGTATTTAATATCTAGATATTCCCATTCTAGAGCTTAAATATTTTATAGAATTATATACTATATAAAATAGAAATTCTTCCTTAGACAATATTTATCGAGACTAACTCCATATAGAAGATATATCCAATTGTTATTAGTTATGATACCTTAACTTTTTTAATGAAAATAATTTTAACAACAACAATAGTTGCTCTTTTAGCTATAGGTCTTTTAGGAAAACAATAATAGTAGCAATAATACAAGCAACGCATTTGCTCAAATAAATCCAGAAAATCCACCACTTTTAGAAGAAGATAAGAATATTGGAATAATGACGATGTCTAATCAATCCAAGCCTATGGTAAACTGGACAGGAACAATTGAGGTAGATTCCACTATAGGTGAAGCATTCAAATCAAAAGTAAATGTTAACATGGTAGATGCAATAAAAGCAGTCCTAGTAAATGTTGGACTAAATTCAACTGTTAAAAAAGCAGACTTAACACATGCACACGGCTATCTAGTGTACAAGATAATGGTTGTAGATGAAGATATGAAAAAATATAAAGTCATAATAGATCCAGGCAATGGAGAGGTTTTGATTAAGAAAGAAGTAACATGGTATGATGAACATGAAAAAATGAAATATGGTGAAGAAAAAATTTAACAAATACGGTCACGATGATGAATATGATAAAAAGAAAATGATGATGATGATGATGATGATGATGAAAGACAAGAAAAACTAAATAAGGATAATTTAACTAACTAATCAACAAATTAGTAACTGATTCACTCTTTTTATTATTCTTTACAATCCCAATAATCTGAACCTTTTCTATCTTTGCAAGTTCACAAGCAGATCTAGATACTGGACATAATTGTCTAAAGTAGATTGTTTCTCATTTAATAGATATTCATAATCTTTGATGGTTTTCTCTGTCGCTTTACCTTTGAAGAATAACCTTATCCTCACTATCCAATGGAATTCTAATATCTTGACCAATAGATAATCATCCTATCTTCTTGCTTAACATCTTTATCATTTATGAAAGCAGTTAACACTGTATAATTTCTATAAGAACAGAATGATAATATTTTATTTTATTTATTTTATTCTATAGATTTTTTGAATATTATTTCGTTGTATAAACTTTGTATGGTAAATTAGTTTCCAAATCAATATATTTCCATTCAGTTCCTTCTTTCATCTGCATTTTCCCAAATTCTGGTTGTACTGTAGGATGTAGCAATTTATATACATT
This sequence comes from Nitrososphaeraceae archaeon, assembly GCA_036374075.1. Classification (GTDB taxonomy): domain Archaea; phylum Thermoproteota; class Nitrososphaeria; order Nitrososphaerales; family Nitrososphaeraceae; genus TH1177. The sequence continues at coordinate 1,156 of DASUUM010000077.1, read as the reverse complement.
ATTTCCAACAGTTATTTTGTTTGGTCCAGTTAAGGAAGTCATTTTTGCGGCCACATTCATAGGGTATCCTATCAGATCAATAGGTGCACTTTTGTCATATCCATACTGTATCGCCAAATTCTCTCCTTCGTCTATTCCTATTTTAACAGATAATTTTGGATAATTATCTTTATCTTTTTCGAAAATTGGGTTAATACCATTTTCAATTATGTTAATCATTGATTTTGCACATTGGAATGCAGTATCACAAGAGAGATACTTATTAAAGCCACTTGGAAAACATGCAATAACTGCATCTCCTACGTATTTTAATACAAATCCATTATAACTTTCAACAACAGAAGAAAGTTCATGAGAAAAGACTTTGATTATCTTTGCCATTCTTTCAACTGGTAAAGCCATACTCATCTTTGTTGAACCTACCAAATCAGCATACATTACAACAAGAGAAAGTTTAGAATCAACGTGATTGAGAAGAAAGTCTTGTCCCCTCTTTATTGACGTATTATATTTATAACGCTCATATAAAACACTCCAAAGCCTGTCTTGTCTTTGTGATAGTAATGTTTGTAAATCATAGATAGTTCTATTTTCAATAGAGGGTAAGACGGAGTTTTGCTTTGTACCCTGCTCTGTTTTGTTAGATGTATTATAATTTCTATCAACCATTCTGTCTATTATTTTTTCTTTAATATCTTCTTCCTCTTCTTCTTGATTATTAGACTCTATATCTATTGATCTTCCCTCTTGTTGTTGTATCTTTTCACTTTTACGTGTGGTGGTAGTATTATAACTAACATCTTCTTCATGATTTTCTTTTTCTATTTCTTTATCTTTCTTCATTAAAAGATCTTTATTAAATCAGTTAATTATTTAATTTAACTATTTAGATTAGAGTGAAAAAATGGCTCTGTTAATTTAAGATAATATTTGCCTCCTCTAACTCAAAATCATTATTATTATTTGTTATTGTATCATTATATATGGATACAAAGAATTGTATCCAGTTATGTACATGTAATAGATTACATTCCTCTTGCATACATGGATAATAGTCATCAAAACTTTCTATTCTATCTTTCAAATACTGGTTGACTCTTTCCATCAAACTCTTCTCTAAAGAATAATGTAGATAGTGTTTCAATCTCAAGATATT
>DASUUM010000076.1:0-9188 GCA_036374075.1 Nitrososphaeraceae archaeon | reverse complement strand
GCACAAAATAATCCTTCCGGAATTGGAGCAACTTTCTTCTTTAGCCTTCCAATAGATAAGAAAAGATAAAATAATTTTTAAATAATTATTTTTACTATTTGACTATATTTATTGTTAAAAGTGTTATGTATTGTTGTATATACTACAAATTTGAGTATACTCTTTATTTTAGGAGTATAATGTAGTACTATACTAGTGAAAACAAGATATTAACTTACTAATTTGATACATTTTAATAAATAAAATAATTTATACACCTAAGAAGAAATACTCAATAAATCTTTTACTCTAAAAAAGTATTAATAATTATTGAGAATTATCCTATTACTTTGGTAAACATCAGATAAATGTACATCTTAATCTATTATTCCAATTCCAATACTATTATTTGAATTTCTTTATTGCTCGTATTTAAAAGAGTTAGTTGAGTAATTCTTTAAATAGCTATGGAAATTTCAAACACCAAAGTGCGAAGTGCGGGATTTGAACCCGCGACCCCGAGCTTGGGAAGCTCGTACCCTAACCAGGCTGAGCTAACTTCGCTTGCCTCATATAGTCCATATATGTATCTCAATATATTTTATGAATTTAAAGTTATTTAAGGAAAAGGCACAGGTAATATAAAAGGAACTTTTGTTGTTAGCACTTGAGCTTTTTTATTGGTCTCTTCAAATATCATATTTTCATTATATTCATCTTGTTTGATTGTGATAAATTGCTCTTTTACATTGTCTAGGGCGGTTGAATTAAAAGATATAGGTTCAATCTTACCTAATAATGCATTATTTATCATGACTGAGAGACTAGGTTTAGAATCTTGACGATCTTGATAGATAACCTTTTCTGTTGTTTGTATTGTTGAATTAAAAGATATAGGTTCAATCTCATCCGATAATGTATTGTTTATCGTTGTTGGGATATTATATATAAAATCTTTGAAAATAGTCATTTGAGTTAGAAATTCTTCTTCTGCATTGACCTCTTCCAGCATTACCACTATTGATAATATCGAAATGGTAAATAAACCGATCAACGTTGAAGATATCGTCTTTAATCACATTATCTTTATTTAATTTAATATATTTAATTTGGGATATATCCTCCTGTACTATTATATGATTACATTAAATAAGAAAATAATAACTAATATAATAATAAGTAATATCTTTTGGAAGATAGATATAGATAAATAAATTTATTTATTTATATAAAATATTTTAATCTTAAAAGATCAATAGTATAAAGATGTACTAGATTACTTATTATCAAAGGAACAAAAATCTCGAATCGACACTGTTCAAATAAAAGATATGTACTCATATTTAGCAAGAAATATTTATCAATTTAATAAATAGCAATTAGATGTTTTAATTATTTATTTATATTGATTATGTGTGCAATGGTTGTCCCTGAATAAAAATTCCTCAATATTATCATGTCTTTGTGTTAATTTTTAGATGGTTTTAGCAAATAATTACATAAGATTATTTAGGATTAAAGGTTACATAAATATTGTTCTACTAACTATGATTATAAAAATATATGTATTTCTCAATGTAGTTTTTATACCGCAAAGATTGAGTGATTATCTATATTTTGTCCATCTAGATTAAATATAAAAAAATCTAGAATTATGTATTATCTATTTTAAAGTTTTAATGCATATTTTCAAAAACGAATAAAAATAAGAATATCTAAACTTTGATGTGCGATTAATAAATAATAAAGATCATCATGTAAAATATATCTTTGTCACTGGAGGTGTTCTTTCAGGATTAGGTAAAGGTGTAATTACTTCTTCTATTGCTAAAATTTTACAATTAACAGGCCTTAAAGTTTCATGTGTAAAAGTAGATCCATATGTCAATTATGATGCAGGAACCATGAATCCTATCGCTCATGGTGAAGTATTTGTTACATGCGATGGTGGGGAATGTGATATGGATATAGGAAACTACGAGAGATTTTTAGATATTGAATTGTCAAGTGATCATAATATAACTACGGGAAGAATTTATTCAGAAGTAATAAATGGTGAAAGAGAAGGTAAATATTTAGGTCAATGTGTTCAAATTATTCCTCATGTTACAGATGCAATTAAAAATAAACTAAGGAAAATATCGAATCAAGAATGTTTAGATGTACTAGTAATTGAATGTGGTGGTACTGTTGGAGATATAGAAAGTTTACCATTTTTAGAGGCTTTTCGACAAATGAAACTAGAAGAAGGAGATTATAATACGCTATTTGTTCATGTAACATTAGCACCAATCTTGGATGTAGTAGGAGAACAAAAAACCAAACCTACACAACATAGTGTACAAGAACTTAGAAGAATAGGCATTAATCCAGATATAATAGCGATAAGATGTAAAAATATTTTATCTACTGATGCAAGAAGAAAAGTATCACTTTTTGCAAACATAAATTCAAATTGTGTTTTGTCTTGTCATGATGTAAAATCTATTTTTTTGGTACCCGAAATTTTGGCAAATCAAGGAATCATTAGTATAATAGAGAATAAATTGAAATTACACAATTTATTTATAAAATGGTCAAACTGGAAAGGCATATCAAAATCATTTTTAGAATATAATAAAGAAGTAAATATTGCAGTGGTTGGTAAATATGTTTCTCTTCCTGATAGCTATGTAAGTGTTTATCAGGCTCTCTCTCATGCAGCAGCTAAGCTAAGAAATAAATTGGAAGTAACATGGATAGATTCTGAAAAATTTGACATTACTTCTAAACAAAAACTTTCATTACTTAAGAAATATGAAGGTATTCTTATTCCCGGAGGATTTGGAAAACGTGGTTCTGAAGGCATAATTAACGTGGCCAATTTTGCAAGAGAAGCAAATATTCCTTTTCTTGGAATATGCTTTGGATTTCAGTTATCTCTTGTTTCATTTGCACGAAATATTTGCGGAATATATGATGCTAATTCTACTGAAATAGATCCAACAACCAATGATCCAGTAGTAGAATTTATGCCTGAACAAAAGGAGATAAATAATTTAGGCGGAACTATGAGACTTGGTCGTCATAAAATATCAGTAAATTCAAATACACTTGCATCAAAAATATACTTACAGAATTTTATTAATAAAAGACATAGGCATAGATATGAATTTAATAAAAGATACTTGTCTGTTTTACATAAAAATGGAATGATATTATCTGGATATTCAGACAATGGAAAAAGGACAGAAATTTTAGAGATCCCTAATCATAAATTTTATGTTGCATTTCAATACCATGCAGAATTTGATAGTCGTCCTGGAAAGCCAGAACAAGCATTCGAATCATTTATGAAGATTGCTTCGATTAAATCTTGAGCTCATAGATTCTATGTCTTGCATCACGTAATGATGTTTTCTTTTTTACATATCCTCTATTAACGAGATGACCTAAAGATAATCTAATTGTTCTTTCCGGTAATAATGTCTTAGTAGCTAAATCTTTCTGGCTCATTGATCCTTCATATTCTAATATTTTTAATATTAGCTTCGCACTGGGTGGCATATTTAATAATTCTTCAGCAATTTTTACTTTCTTAGCAATTATCGAAGTAGCAGAATCGTCTCCTACCAACCTTACTAATTTTGCTGGATATTGATGTTTACTACATTTTAGAACTTTTTTAATACCTAATCTTCTTCCACCATCTAAAACTACCTCACAGTGATATCTACTTAGAATGTCTGAAATTTCCAATATACAGTTATCTGGGAATATCAATGGTCTTCTAGTATTATCTACAGAATTCACAGATACTACTACAAATACTCTCGAATTCTGCAGTATCATTGGTCCTCCTGCTGACATCGAATAGGCTGTAGATCCAATAGGAGTTGATATTATTACTCCATCACTATTGTCATGCCAAACGTCATTTCTATCAATTCTCAATATATGTTCCATTAACGTAGCACTTTTACTTGGAAATACTGCAACATCATTCAATACTGGCTCCATTTCTTTTCCATCTACATTTACTGCTAATCTAACAACCTCGTCAATTCTATAATCATTTTTTTTTAGTCTTTGAATATTTGTTTCCAATTCCCGTACATCTATTTGAGCTAAAAATCCAGTAGATTCGGATTCATATATTCCTATAGCTGGAGCGGAATCATTCACTACTTTATGAAAATAATCTAACATTGCCCTATCTCCTCCAACAATAAAGACTAAATCCACCTGATTTGCTAGATTGTAATTTTTTTCAGACATACTGATAGTTTGAATATAGGAATTATCAAGAGTTTTTTTAATTTTTGAAATTAATAAGGTATCTTGAGGATGAGCACCAACCAGTGCAATTTTCATTATCTTCTTTGTAGTAATATAATCTCTTAAAGTTTTTCTGTTATTATTTATTATAATACAATGCATTAATCAAAAAAAATCTTTTATTTTTTTTAATAATTACTTTATGTTAAAAAATTGATTAATTGACTTAATTATAATAGTTGATTTTACCAGAACCTTTAAAGTATGGAATCAGAATCATAATTATATGCCAAAGAAACGTACTAGTCGCGGTCGTACGAAAGGAGGAAAAGGTAGCTCTGGAACAGTTCATTGCAGTCAATGCGGTGCTATGGTTCCCAGAGATAAAGCAAAAAAAATAACTGGAAGAGTAACTCTCGTTGAACCTACTCTAGCTAAAGAATTGAGAGCTCAAGGAGCATATATTTCTCCAGCAACTGATGTTAAATTTTATTGTGTTTCTTGTGCTGTCCATAGAGGGATAGTCAAGGTTAGATCAGAATTAGAAAGAAGAACGAATACAAGACTTAGGTAAATCAAAGCTGTTTTAAAGACTTATATACTCTCTGAATAACAGTGATAATAGAAATCACTATTACTATTATTACACCATATTCCAGTGAATGAGAGAAAGGAAATAGTCCCATTATAGCAAGAATCAGTAGTCTTTCAGCTCTTTCTCCAAATCCTACTCCACTTAAATCAAGCCCTAATGTTTCTGCACGAGATCTAGTATAACTAACTAATAGTGAAGATGACCCTGCTATTAGACACAATATTGGATTAGCTAATTCGCCTATCGCTATTCCTAAAAATATTATAGCCTCAGAAATTTTGTCTAATGTAGAATCAAGAAATGCACCTTTTTTGGATGTTTTTTTAGTAATTTTAGCTACACTACCATCAATTATATCGAAAAATCCTGCAATTAATAACATAATACTACCAACAACTGAGGAATTCAGTATTGGCTCTAATTGTAAAGAATTAAGTCCGAAAATAATAGAAGAGATAATAGTAATAATGAAACCAATTAGAGTGAATGCGTTGGGTGATAATCCCATTGATGAAAATAAAATTCCAATTTTCTCAAAAATTGGTTGTAAATTTTCTCTAAATTTATTTAGCAATAATTTCTTAGACCTTAATTATCCTCTATTTATATATTTTAATATTTAACTAATTCTACTTTATAGGATTTTTAGTAAAAATTTAATTATATTTTATTAAAAAAAATTCTATGGATAATTTCAATACAATATTAGTTTTTGGTGCTCATCCCGATGATTTAGAAATCGGTATGGGAGGTACAATTTCAAAACTAACAACTCTTGGATACAAAGTAATTATGGTTATAGCTACCCTACCGAATTTTACCAATGCAGATAAAAAAGATGAAAGAAAATTGGAAGCTCAGTCATCTGCTACGATTTTAGGATGTACTACCCCTAAATTTTTAGATTTACCGCCAGAAGAAATTATATTTGGACGAAGAATGGTAAATTTAATTGATTCTTTAATAAAGAAATATAACCCAAGTACTGTTTTTACTCAATGGATAGGTGATTCTCATCAAGATCATCAAATTCTTACTCAATCCGTTATTACTGCTTCACGTGATATTAATAATTTGTATATGTACGAAACAACAATACCTGGAGGAATAACTGAAAAATCCTTTAGGCCACAACTATATGTTGATATTACCAAAGAAATGGAAAATAAAAAAAAATCTTTACAATGTTTTAAATCACAGTTTCCTAGATGTGGACCTTTCTGGATAGATGCTATTGTTGGAAGATCTATTTATCGTGGATATCAAATGAATAAAAAATATGCTGAGGCTTTTGAAATTGTGAAAACTATTCAATTTTAATAGAAAATGGTAATTGTTGATGATTGTTAATCTACTTTCTGGAGATCTTTTTATAAATAAAGAGAAACAATGCTTGTCCAGATAGGGCAATAACCACAGAAAGTGCTATACCTGTAACTTCAATTAATCGTCCTAGAAAAATCATTAAAGTAATTTGTAATATTTGATAAATAATTGCTCCAATAACTACTCCTTTTGTGTTGCCTTCACTTAAGAATTTTGAATTAATAATATATGCTACCATCATTGGAATTATTCCAATGCTCATTAATCTTATAGCATCTAATGAATTTTGATATTGAGGAAAAAGTACATCTATGATAATCGGACTCGAAAAATAGAGTAAAGCTGCTAGACCAATAGATAATCCAAATCCTATAATTCTTAACTTTGTTTTTTTATTTCCGCTTGATTCCTCAGGAATGAGATATTGGAAAAAGCTAATTGGTACCATTCCAAGAAACATCAAAAATTGAAATCCTAATTGGTAGTATCCTAAAATGGCATATCCAAATATTGGAGGTATAATAATTTTATCAAAGTACATTAATAGTGCATTTGACATATTGAATGAATAGCTATGTAGAGCAAATTTCATTTTTCCACGAATTTCCATAAAGTCTCTTTTAAAATGTTTTATAGATAGAAAATATCTATGACTAAATAAGAAAAATGAGATTGTAAATCCAATTATAATCCCAGGAATACCTATTATATAATAAAGTATAATAGAAAGTAAAAGTTGACAAGCTCGAGCTCCGATATTAGCAATAGCATATTCTTTATAGGATTTTCTTCCAAGAAATTCGTAGATACTCATCATCCAAAAAGTCATCCCAAGCACAAAAAAACCTAATAACCACTCTCTGTATCCGACAATTAATGCAGCAATGATACTTGAAATTAATATAATCTGATTTGCAGGAATGTGAATTTTATCTTGCCCTTTAGGTATAAAAGTTGTAATAGCTGTATTCAAACCAAGGAGAGCAAAACTTGATGCCAAAGAAGCCATTGAAATCATATAACTAGTTTCTCCATATTCTTCAACAGTCTGTAATGAGGCTAGTAAAAGCCAAAATCCTCCTGTCAATAAAGCACCAAAAATATTTCCAAATATTATATATACTAGACCTCTATTGGATTTAAGAAACTTTAGCAATTATTATCTCCACTTAATCTTTTATTAACTAAAATGTTGTTGTCCATAAAATGATTTATGTTAATTTATATATCATTTTGTTTTAGAATATTGATATATAAGTTTTAATTTAGTTTATGAAATTTTTTGTATAAATTTTAAATCCAATTATTTAAAGTAAAAAAATAGAAAAAATTACAAGTATTTTATCCTATTCTAAAAAACTAAATTATATTTATAAAACAAAATATAGTTCGTCATAAATATCTAGAATCCTTTTTCTTATAAATGAACACTAATATTTTAAAAAAACTAAATTCTCTATTTAGATTAGAGATTAAAGATATTTTGTCTCATGGTAGTGAAATTACAAGTATGATATTCAATTTAATAATAGAAAAAATGAAGATAATAACCATTGTTAAACCTTAGGACTATTTTTAAATAGTAGAATAAATGTAAAAAAAATCTAGGAGCAAAATAGATGAAAAATTCTGATAAAAAATTTCAGTTATTATCGACTGTAATAATTACATTTTTCATTTGTATTTTATTACTTAATTCGAATTATAAATCAGTTCAATCACAAACTTCAACTACATTTCTTACTCTTACTGGTTCTAATTTTCACGACGTTGAAAATAGCGAAAGATTACAATTAAAAGATTTTACATTATCTACTTGGTTTAAAACAGATAAGCAAGATTATCTTGAACCTGGTACAATTGTGAATAAAGGTGGAATGAACGATGATACTCCAGGAAATAATATGAATTATGGTATTTGGATTACTCCTGACGAACTTCTTCAAGGGGGATTTGAAACGGAAAGAGGAGCCAATATTTTTGTTAACTCTAAACAGAAATTTAATGATGGAAATTGGCATAATGCTATACTCTCAAATGATGGATCGTTTTTAAGACTATATGTAGATGGAGTAGAAATTGCTAAAACTTCTACACTAGGTGCTATACCTGATATGACAGGGTTACAATCTATAAGGATAGGTGCTAATTCACTTGATCTTGACAAATTTTTTACTGGTGATATAGATGAGGTAATCTTGTGGGATCGTGCTTTGTCATCAGATGAAATTTTTAATTTTTACAATTATGACGAAATTCCATCAAATGGAAGAATTATTTATCTTCCCTTTTCATCTATATCTCCAACTCAGACAGATTATAAATATCAACCATTTAAAACATTTGATGAAACAGAAAAAGATGAAATTGATAATGAAGAATTATTTCGTCTTACTAATTTTTCACTTGGAACATGGTTTAGAGCCGATAGGATAGACCACGAAAAGGTAGGAATTTTATTGAATAAGGGTGGTTTTGTATCTGAGCTTAATGGTGAAAATCTTAATTATGGAATATGGTTGAATCCATCAGAAACCATAGAAGGAGGATTTGAAACCAAATCTGGAACAAATGTATTTGTATCATCACAGGAAAAATATAATGATGGTTTATGGCATTACGTTTTATTAACTTATGACGGTAAAGTTTTAAGGCTTTATATTGATGGAGTTATGACAAATAGTAAAATAACATCTGGTGTAACTCCTGATAATACTGGAAATCAAGAGTTTGTAATTGGTGGAGATTCTTCCATAGATGATAGATTCTTCAAAGGAGACCTTGATGAAATTAGAGTATGGAATAGGGCTCTTAGTACTGAAGAAATATCTGATGGATTCAATAATAATGCCTTTAATTCAAATGGGCAGATTTTTTATGAATCATATTCTGATTCCGATTCTGATACTCAACAACCTATAGAGACTCCAGACACTCAGATACCACCACCAGGTAATGAAACTCAGATACCACCACTACCGCCTATCGAGACTCCAGACACTCAGATACCACCACCAGGTAATGAAACTCA
>DASUUM010000075.1:0-4151 GCA_036374075.1 Nitrososphaeraceae archaeon | reverse complement strand
ATGGTATCGCTTTAAAACTGTTGTTTTAGTAGCAAAAATAATAAAATCAGTATATAGTCATATTTTTGTATGTATTAGCTATTTATTTATATAATTTGAGGTAATATATTAAGAATTATAACAATAACAAGCAGAATTAATTTTTAGGTATTACCATTTGACATATATGATTCAGACACTTTATAAAATTTAATATTTAGGAAACGTGAACAGGTAGTTAAAGTCATTAAAGTTACTCATAAGTTTTGCACTTATATCAGCACTATCTAATTTGGTAGAGGCATTTTTGTCTCTATTTCTAAAATTGAAGATTAATACTGGATAAATATAGCATATTATATTTTTTCTATTGACCTGCTGGATTGGATTTCGTGTTGATTGGTATGAATTTTGCTATGCATGAGAAGGAAGATATGAATCAGAGCAACCTGAATATCAGGATAATGATAGTCCAGAAGACACCATACAGGAAACGAGCTATACATGGTTACAGACAATGGCTGTAACCTCCCTAACGACAGCATTTATCATGACGCTGACAAATATTTTACGTATAGAATGAAAAAGATAAAGGAATATAGAAGTGTTTACTAAAGGTATAATAATGTTTTTGGCTATATTATATATTTAATGAGTATGAATCATATTTTCATTTTGTCTATTAATTTAACAGCAATTATTGATAAAAAAAGAGCATTTACTTTGGGAGGAGGTTTACAGTAGATATAATGTCATCATCATCATCGTCAATTATTAAAAAAGCGTCAACAGCAACTGGATTTATTAAAGCTATAGAATCTGGTTCCAAACATCTTCTAATAAAAAGATTTACGTTACGATTTCCAGAGCAAAAATTGAAGTTTGTTGGAGATGGATATCAATTTGACCCTAAGAGAGGAGTGGGAATTGCAGGTAGTAGAGGCAGACATATTCTCTTCCATGAGAAATGTACTGGATGTCAACTTTGTGCAATAACATGTGAAGGTATTGCGGAAGCTATTGAGATGGTAAAAGTTAATGAAAAATGGAAACAAAATAAAAAGAGTATAATGCCACAAATTGATTATGGAAAGTGCGTCTTTTGTGGATTATGTGTAGATGCCTGTCCTTTTTATGCTTTGTACATGACTGATGATTTTGAACTATCATCATTTACTAAAGAACATTTGATATATACACCAGCACAATTAGCAGTCAAGCCAAAGTATGACGGAACAGTGGAAGTAAAGATTGATGAAAGAGGAGCCTCCCATCGTTGATACTGCGTTGTGAAATTACATTTATTTCTTAGAGTAATATCGATAGTGGTGCAAAAATAAGAGTCTACTGTTGTAAATATACTACTATCTTGCATTTAGCTTTTATTATTAGAAACTTATTTTATTTTATTAAAATATTTTGTAATTATATTTAAAATATAAATGAAAATTGGTTAAAGTACAACATCTAATAAAGCTATTGATATAATTTGGCGGTTATTATGGTTTGATATTTCAAATTGAAAAAAAAGTAGAATGGATATTGTTGGAAAGTTTTATGATTATCGCATTATAGGTCCTAGTATAGGTGGGATAGTAATACCAAGAGCTGTTCCTATACAGGTTACTAACTCTAAGAATTCTCCTGAAGTTAAAGTTATCTCTTGATTGCTTAGAATTTGTGTCACAACAGAAACTAATATCGTACCTGATTCATTTTCTAGTATATCACATAGTTCTGCTAAACTGTTGATTTCTACTTCTGTTGCTCCTACAAATACATCTATACCTCCCATTTCTAAGTCAAGTTCTAGATTTGCAAACGCAGTTGCATTTAGAACCTGTGCAAAGCATTCTTCACAAGTTACATTTACTGGTGGTATAGGTGGTTGTCCGCCGCCTGCTACTACTTTGTTGATAATATTGTTGTTCTCAATTATACATGTAAAGCCTTTATTATTTTTCTTGTTATCATATCCGTCATCACCAGATGAATAAGTGCCTAAGTATCCTTCTTCTGCTATTGGTACTTGACCATTGTTACCGATATTAACATCTCCAGTATTATTACCGTTGACAATAACATTGTTAGTAGTACACTTTATTTTGTTTATAATTTCACTACTGCTATCTTTTTTTTGATTTGTATCTGTCATCTTTTACATATGATGGGTATATTGGTTTGTCATCGTATAATTTCTTGTCATCGTATATTGGTTTGTCATAGCTATCCATTCCATAATCTGATTCATAGCTATTGTATGCCTTGTCTGTGTATTCCGGTTCATAGCTATTATATCCATAATCGTATGATTCAGATTGTGCATTCACTCCAATGATAAATGATGGAGATATAGCTGCAAATGTTCCTGCTACCAGTACAATTGCTAAAAATATTGCACTAGTTGTTTTTGTTGATACTATTTTACTATTCAATATTTAGATATATTATACTTGATTATATGTGAAGTGTGAATGATGAATAAAGATTCTTTGAATATAAAGTTGTAATAGTTGATTATTTAGATATAATTATAATAAGACAATTAAGAATTTTCTTTTTATCAATAAATATCTAATAATATACTATATTTCTAAATGTATGAATAACATATAATATATAGCAAATCTTCGTTAATATTAAGTTCCTTCAACTTCAGAGAAAATAGAAAATAGTGGAAGGAAAGAAAGAGAAAAAAGAAAAGATGTTTTTTTTGATAATTTTTTTTGTAGTTGTTAATAGTATATATGTTGTTAGAGAACAATAACAGCATCATCTACACCTTTTTTCTAATTCATCATACATCATATCATCGCTATTGCTACGGCTGCTGCTACTAATTGCTGATGACAGTGATCTCCTTGTTGCCTCTTTTTCTGCTATTAGAGCATCTTTAACCACTTTGTAGGTACCTTCGCTTTCCATCTTTAATACATCTATAGCAATATTGGCTTCAATTTCAGCACATTTCGCTTTTTCTACTCCAGAAGTATTTTCAGATAATACTGAATTCTCTAACGCTTTATACAAACTTAACATTCTGTGTTTGAATAGTTGTGCTTCAGTAAACAAAGTATTATTAGTCTTTTGCCTCTGCATTTGACCATACCTTTTTTCAATACGTTGAGAATATCTAGCAACTGTGCGAGTAGAAATATTGAGTTCTCTTGCTATTTCTTCCTGACTTTTATTTTCTAGCAATAACCTGAATATTTGTTGTAGTTGAGCCTCATACAGTTGTTTACTGATCATCTTTTATTTTTATCACTGAATCCAGACATATTATGTCATATTCACATAAATAAATAATATGATGAAAATTAACAATAACAAATTCAGAATTTTTCATTTTACTTTTTTCCAATCCTTCTCTCTCTTTCTTTGTTTCTATTCTGTGTTTCCTGTTGATGTTGCTTGTACTTTGATTTACCATTTTTTGTACACCTATGATATAGCATAAACTGTAGAGACGGTTCTATTCTGTCACATTCTCTGCAACCATACAATAACGATTTATAATAGTTTTCTTCGTCTTCTTGTGTTTCTAATGCTGACCAAGGATTAATCACACCCAAGTCTGGATATACTTTATAGATTGGTGGTGACAGAAAAAAATGAGTATTATTATCCGTCGTCGTAGTAGTCATTTCTTATATTATATAGATCCTTTAACTCTTATAATTCTTCCAAAGCCCTCAATTTCTTCTGGAAATTTTTTTCGAAAAGTATTCTGAATAAATTAATAGATGTTATTTTTTAGAAAATTCGTATTGATAAATAGATTGCTTAAGTATTTAAGGTTATTTTTTGCTGATTATTAAATTTTTTTCTTCTTTATCTAGCATTTTCCAAATTTAATATTTAAAGAATAAGAAAAGTTGTATATTATTTTCAGCGACTCCCTGTATAATTCAAATTATCGCTTCTAAAGTCATTAAAATAATTTTCTTCAAACAAACTACCATGATCTATAAGTTAAGGTTTCTATATGTGATTTGTTTAAGTATTTGTAAATTCTTCTAATTTTTTTATTATCAAATTCATTATTGATCATAGTCTTAAAGATGGAACTGAAAGATCAATGGAAGACATTATAAAATATTTAATTGATACTTATAAAAAAAATAAAAATAATCAAGTCTGAAAAGGAACAAATAAAATTATTTTGTTGG
>DASUUM010000074.1:0-5019 GCA_036374075.1 Nitrososphaeraceae archaeon | reverse complement strand
ATTCACTTTCACCATTCCAATTGCTTCAGCAATACCTTCACAAGTTATTGCACATAATTGACAACCAGTACATTTTTCGTGGAAGAGAATATGTCGGCCTCTACTACCTGCAATTCCCACTCCTCTCTTAGGGTCAAATTGGTATCCATCTCCAACAAACTTCAATTTCTGTTCTGGAAATCGTAATGTAAATCTTTTAATAAGAAGATGTTTAGAACCTGATTCTATCGCTTTAATAAAACCAGTTGCTGTTGATGTTTTTTTAATAATTGACGATGACATTAAATATTATAAACCTCCTGGAGTAAATTATTTACATCAATAATCTCTGTCATATTAGCAGGTAAAATTAAGATGTGATTCATATCTATTATATAACGAAGTCTAGTAAAAATTTTATCCCTACTTTATTAAATATCTCTAGATTATTCAAGTTCTTTATCAAACAATGAGCATACAATTGTAAGTCATCATAGTCTGGACTGATTTCTGATAATTACCTCCCTTTTAATTAGTTCAGGTTATGACAATTAAATTATCTCCAATTTTTAAATAATATATTTAGCAAAATCAAATACAAATAAAAGCACAGGCAAGCATATAAGTAATTTCACACAACCATAGTCTTCTATATACATTTCTAATTCTGAAGCGACTCATTAGAGGATTATGGTTTCATCTTTTTTGTTATTGTAGTCATATTAATATATAACAATAGAAAAAATATATGTAAGATATTTTGATTGGATTTAAAAAAATTCAATTTACTAATCTAATAACTTTTTTATTACAATTAAAATTATTTACTTAATACAAATATGTCAATGGATAATGATAATAAATTTCAGAATACTTTAATTAAAAACATACTAAATTCCCACAAATCTATAAGATGGGTTGGTATAATAGATAAAAATGGTATTATCATAAAACGAAAAATATAGAGAAGGACTAAAACCATTACTAACCAAAGAAGAGAATCAGGAATCTGCAATCAATACAATAACCAGACATAAAACAAGAAAAAAATATGAAGCCAAAATAGGAAAACTAACCTATACTTTTGGAAGATATGAAAACTTGAGTAGGTCTACAATTCCAATCAATGAAAATTATTATTTACTATTAACCATAGATTTTGAGGAAAACAATTTTGATAAAATAATAATGGAAAAAATTGTCCCTTTAATTAAGAAAGAAAAAGAGGAATCATCATTATTATAGTTGATTGATAAAAAAATTTATTGGTTTTAATTATGACTTTTGTTAGTTGGTTGACTTATCATTTATTTATAAAAGCATCATTTGACCATCCATGTATGAAAATGGATTCACTCATCATCATTGGTCTTTCTAGATGACTTTTATCTTAAATTATCATATATCCGAAAATGACTTGAGTCGATTAGAACACATTAATAATTATCCATTCATAATCTACTTATTACTTTTATTATTGATGTTTACTGTTTTATTATTGATAAACATTGTCAATCCTTCTATATTGCATTTTGGACAGTTCCAATTTATTCTAAAATATTCGTTAGTAATATCTACATTTGTCAGTTCTATTTCCTTACTTGGAAACTTGTAACCACAATTCTCACATTCTAATATTGCCATTTTTTATTATTCCTATCTCAAGTATTTGTATTTTTATTCATATTCTGGTTCAGTTTCTTTTAAAATTATAATTTTATTTCCATCAATAGTAATGATACAATTACCACAATTTCGAGGCCTGTTTCTTTTAGAATTTCTTATGACACAGGAAATATTGTGGATGAATTATCCCCATTCGTAGTTGCTCGTACCGTTATATGAAGACCTTTAGTTAATGATATCATAGTAAGAGAAAGCGATATACAAACTACCATCACATTTACATTTATACCTTGATACACAAATGACGATTCAAGCAGAAAGTACCAAGAAAGACACATATAAACACAGCATCCAGAGAAAAGACAGCATCCAGAGAAAAGAAGGTTTTAAAAAGAGCCAGAAAGATATTGGATAATTTCTAAGACGGATTTACTGTAGTATCTATACTGATGAATCTTTTTTTCTTTAATTCACTTGTAAGAAGAGTATATATGGATAAAGCATGATAAATGACTAATTGTAAGAGTTACCAAATCTCATCAACAATCTGTCATGTTTGATGCTACCTTCTTGAAAGGAAAACAATTGATCATATAGTATATTACTGGTTTATTGTAAACATATTTTTAGACTATCTAAAACATATACATAAGCGGAAATTTCTATAATGCTATCTATTTCTAGAAAAATCAAAATAGAATTATTATAGATCAAAAAAATGTTAAATATTTTGTTGACAATAAAGATATTGGTTGATTCCAATTTATCTGCTAAGGCTTCTCCAAAATTCATGATATTGAAAGAGATATAAAACATCAAAAACGATTTTCTTGTTTATAGTTATTTATCATTTACCAATTTCAGAAATAAAAAATATCTATATATTTCAGAACAAAAAGATTCAATCTGAAAACGAGAAATTATCTTTTTAGAAGGTATAATCTAGTATATATAAATAGAATACATCTAGCAAAATATCTAATTTCAAATATACTTAATATCTAAATTCAAATAATTTGATAATTTATTATGTACTCTCTAAACTATGACATTTTCTAATAAAATTTGGAAAGTTTGTTTATATATTAAAAACTTTAAATTTGAAAACTATGGAAAAAGTGTTTTTAGTTTATTGAAGATAAAGTATTCGAAATATAAATAAATCTCGTCAACTATATTGCTATTATAATATACTAATATGAGATCATCTTTTCGAACTAATAGCAAAGGCTTTAAAAAGTTTGAATCATTATACATATGGGAACAGCTAAAAGAGAATAGAGGAAGGAGCCTACCTTGGTATTTTGCTGTATCAATAAATCGCATGCCTGCCAAATACTTGATTTCCAGATCTATACCTTGTAAATTTACAGATTTAACAAGCATAGATGAACAAAAACTATGGGAAGAATTTACAAATCTAACAGAAGTATTCTTAGAGAACTGGAAAATAATAAGATCAAAAGAAACCGATATAATAACTGAATTAAATCAACAGAAAAAAACCTCCCTAATGGATTTGACTGTTGAGCTTGTTAAACGTATGCTAAAACACTGCAACTTTTGTCGCTGGAATTGTCAGATTGACAGATCTATTCAACAAACAGTAAATGAAGATAATATATCTTGCCAGACTAGGAGACAAAAAAAGCATGGTACTTGTCAGCTAGAATCAACTTCTAAAGTAAGCGGTTATTTTCACCACCGTGGTGAGGAACTTATTTTTAGAGGAACTAATGGATCAGGAACAATTTTCTTTACAAGCTGTAATATGAGATGCTCTTTTTGTCAAAATGGAGATATAAGTACAGACAAGGAAAATGGCATTCTTATAACACCAAATAATCTAGCTCTAATGATTTGGCAGCTTAGAATGGAAGGATCTCATAATATTAACTGGGTCGGAGGTGACCCCACTATACACCTACATACCATTGTACAGGCGATAAGCATGCTCGACTCCTTCAAAAAAGACTGGATAAATAATAGTAAGGATCTCAATTATATTGAATCGGTCAAGTCTGATAAATATTTTTGCAATTCATATTGTGATTCGGAATATGCATTCTATAAACAGTCTATATTCAATAGCCCACAGCTTTGGAACTCAAACTTCTTTATGAGTAGTGAGGCAATGAGTATTCTGCGTACACTCATGGACGCCTGGTTACCAGACTTCAAGTTTGGTCCTGGCAAATGTGTACTAGATCTTTCTAGAACTCCTTGGTACTGGGAAATTGTAATCAATAATCTAAAACTTGTTCATGAATGGGGAGAAGATTTTATAGTACGTCATCTCATAATGCCTAATCATATTGAGTGTTGTACCAAGCCTATTCTAGAATGGATTGCCAAGAATATGCCAGAAGTTCAGATCAACATTATGGATCAGTATCATCCAGACAACCTATGTAATCCATTGTCACCAAAATATAAAGATCGTTATAAGGAAATCGCAAGATCTCCTACCAAAGAAGAAATAAGAAGAGCATATCAATATGCTAATGATCTAAATCTTAACTTTAAACCATTATCTTATGAAAAAAATGTCTTTTGAATATTTAATAGAATATTTTTTAATATACTCTAATTGGTAATGTGTAAATAATACTAATAAGATTACTTTTAAACATATATTCTGTTTAATTTAAATTATATTTATATATCTATTATTAGATCACATTATAATATGATACGCTGTAAATTCGGCTGTATTAATTTAAATAGATTTGGCCATGAATACTCTCATAATTTTTGTTATTGAATAAAAAGTAATTTACAAAAATATATCTTCATAATTAAAAAATATGATCAAGATATAACAAAAATTTTTGGATATCCAAATTTAATATAAAAAATTGCTTTGGATGTTCTCCCTTAGAATCTGAATATTTCAGAAACAAAAGTGAACATTCTATTTCTTATTTTGTTCTTACAAACTCAATTCTTTTTATCTATCTCTTAGTTTTCAGCTGATTGCGAAGCTGATTGACCTATATTCTGTTCTACATCTTCACCCTCTGCTTCTTGCTCTGCTGCTTGTCCAATAGCCTGCTCTATATCCTCACCTTCTGCTTGTTGTTCTGCTGCTTGTCCTATCTGCTGTGCTATATCTAGACCTATTCCTAATTGTTCAGCTTGTTGTTGAATCTGTTGTTCTATATTCTCACCTACTGCTACTTGTTCAGCTTGTTGTTGAATCTGTTGTGATATATCTTCACCTACAGCTACTTGTTCAGCTTGTTGCTGAATCTGTTGTGCTATATCTTCACCTATTCCTAATTGTTCAGCTTTTTGTTCAATAGCTTGTTCTATGTCTTCACCTACTGCAACTTGTTGTGCTGCTTGTCCTATCTGTTGTGCTATATCACTGCCTATTCCTAATTGTTCAGCTTGTTGTTGAATCTGTTGTGA
>DASUUM010000073.1:0-7220 GCA_036374075.1 Nitrososphaeraceae archaeon | reverse complement strand
TTTACTTCCTCCATATAATCAGACAACACATTTTTACAACTATCATTATCAATAAAAGTATTTTGTTTATTCATATATATTCACTCACCATCTCTCTTTTCATCTCTTTTTTACTCAACTATTAAACTCCCAGTCATGTATGGATGTACTGTACAGTAGAATGGATGGGTTCCTGCATCAATATTAGATGTGTCTAGTTCTGCTGATTCTCCTCCCATAATTATGCCAGTATCAAAGATCTTGGCAGAATTTGGATCTGATGCACTTTCCCCATTTGTAACGGAATGAGGCATCGTATCTACATTGTCAACTAGTATTGTATCACCTTTTTTGACCGTAAGTTCATCAGGTTCATAGTCTGGATTTCCCTGTATTGAAGAACCTTCAAGAATTGTCAATGTAGCACCTGCTGCTGCTTGTTGAGTTGATCCTTCTTCAGAGGTAGCAGCAGTGGTAGCATTTTCTGATGTACCGGCTGTAGTAGTAGTATCTGCTGAAGGTTGTTGTGTTCCTACTGCAGCTGTCTGTCCAGTGGATGGTGTTGTTGCTGCTGTTGTTGTTGCTGTTTCTTCACCACCAGTACCACCTGCTGCCTCGGTAGCTGCTGCAGGTTCTACAAATAATTTTGCTTTCATATTATAATGACTGAATCCACAGTATTCTCTACATTGGATTAGGTACTCACCAGTTTGATCAAACATATTCCATAATGTATTGATTCTTCCAGGTATCACATCCATCAATATAGTAAAATCTGGAATGTTAAAGTTATGATTTACATCCAGAGAAGTCATTTCAAATCTATAGGGTTTACCTTGTTCAACATGAAGTTCATTTACTTCTTTAGTTCCATCTGCATGTTCAAAACTCCAAAACCATTGTTGTCCCATAACCTTAATGGTTTCAGCATCAGCTGGAACTTCTTCTATTATTCTTTCTACATCCCAAGACGCTGCACCTACCCAGATTAAAATTGCAACTACTGTGCCTATGTAAACCCACTCATACATAGCATGGGCCATTAGCGGTCAACATCCTCCTCCGCTGCTTCTTCAAGGAATCTCTGCCTTGGGTGAGATTCCCTATATCTCCAACATATATACACAATGGTAGCCGATACTATTGCACCGACGGTAAATGCGGCCACCATCAGGTCATAAAATAGTTTCCATACTATTGCATTTCGATGGATATATCCCTCTACAGGTTCCTGAGCAAAAGCTTGTTCAAAAAAGCTAACATAAAGTATAGTGAAGAGAGGTAAAAAAGCCATTAATAACCAATATTTAGATTGCAATCTCATTACTCCCTTTTTATTTGTTGGAGATTACCCGCTACCATCTAATTTAAGGTTTTTGAATTTATTATAATAAATTTAATTTAATTTAATTACCGTTACTATTATTCATAGAGATATCTTTTTGCACCCATAAAATTAACTGCAGAGATAGACCAAGTTTTAAATTCTTGTTTCAAGATTGTTAATGCAGCATTACGCATATGCCATTTATAGAGAGATTCAGGTTTCAAATCTAGAATATAAGAAATTGCTGCCTTTATAGGATCGAGATGAGTAACTAGTAGTACATTGTGATTATCATGTTTGGCCATAACTTGATCCAGTAAATCTCTTACTCGAGATTTTACTGCGGTAAAAGATTCGACTCCATGATTAGAAAGAACTGAGTCGTCTCCCATATAAAAGCTCAGAAACAGATTTCCATATTTGTTTAATACTTCATCATAATTTGTTCCTGCTAATTTTCCCAAATCTATTTCATATAGTCGATCATCTATTTCATAATCAAGACCTAACTCTTCTCCCACGATCTGTGTTGTTTCAATTGCCCTGGTGACAGGGCTAGAATATATCTTAGAAATTGACATATTTTTTAATAATTGGGCAGTCTCTTTAACTTGCATTTGTCCTTTTTCTGTTAGATGCGATTCTAGATGTCGTCCAACAAGGACTCTGTTAACGTTATTATCAGCTTGCCCGTGTCTCATGAAAATAGCTAGATTCAACTTAGTATATACTATAATTTTATCATCAATAATTTATATTAATTGAAGAAAAAATGTCGAATTTTAAAGAAATCCATATCTTGAAATAAAAAATTGGATTCTGTTGATTCTTTGGATAATCCATTTGGGTCTTTATTTTCAGGTGTTGATAATTAGGTGTTGATAATTTACGAGTATCATCTTTCACCATCAAATGTCTGATAAATGGACTCAATAGATTGGATGTTCATTTGTATAGAAATAGCAGCTTTTGGTTTAGTCGGTGCTCGATATTTCGAATACAAGGCATTAGAAGAACATAACTATAGATGTAATTAGAATAATGCAGTACAAACTCCCAAATTTTTTTTGGTAGCAATAATACATTAATCTTCTTAAAATCCTTTGTGGTATTACATGAGTTTACCATCCAAAAATCAACAATCTTTTATTCTACCTTCTCTTGTTATGATACACCTAAATCAAGTCAACATTGAGCATCGTATCTTTGTGGGTGTTAGTTGGTCGTATAACACCCACTTTTCAACACCCATTTACAACACCAAAGATTCAACAGAATCTAAAATTGTTTTATTATAAGCAATACATAAAGAATATGAAACAATATATTTAAAACATATAGCGAGAAAAATTAGCTGTTTCAAAAATGAAAATAGGAATCGTTGGTGGAACCGGTGGAATGGGTGAGGGTTTTGCTTTGAGATGGTGTGCAAATCATCAGATAGTTATAGGTTCTAGAGATAAAAATAAGGCAACAGAAGTGGCTAACAACTATATGAAAATCGCACAAGATTTTTATAAAGATAAGATGAATGGCAATATTTCTGGCGATAACAATTTTGACCTTGCCAAAGATTTGGATATGCTAATTCTTTCTATACCCTATGAAACAATTAATGATACATGTAGCAAATTATCACAGGTCGTAAGTGAGAATTGTATTATTATTTCTCCAATTGTACCCATGAAATGGGAAGAAAAAGGTTTTACATACATACCTTTTGAAGAAGGAAAAAGAACTGCCGCTGAACTTGTTGCAGATAATTTCAAATCAAGATCAAGAATTGTTTCAGCATTTCATACAATATCTGAATCAAAGCTAAAAAAAATAGAAGTGAATCTTGATGCAGATACCTATATTTGTGGAGATGATCCTTCAGTCGTACAAAAAATAAAAGAACTAGCTTCTGAAATACAAGGATTACGTCCTATATATTTGGGACAGCTCTCTATGACTTATCAGGCAGAAGTACTTACTCCAATGTTATTAAATGGTGCAAAAAAGAACAAATTAAAAAATCCTGGTCTAAAATTAGTAGTGTAAAGTTATGAATTACAAGTTTAAAAGCGATGATCAGCTGAGACGTGGAAAGAATTGGATGTCTGGGATGGGCATCTTATTTATCGTGATGGCAGTCATTATAGCTCTAAGAAACTTGTATTTTGTGTCTACACAACTTTCTTTTGAATTTTATTTAGATAACTATACAAATGCGGACATTACGAATGAAAAATTTGTAATAGTCATGTTAATTATTGGAGGATTTTTGTTATATTGGGGATATTTTAGAAAAAAAGGTAGTGATGATGATTACAATAGACGACGCCCACCACCATCATCTTTATAGCCATAAGATAAATACGGACATAGAAGAGTTGGTAGATGAAGATCAATCAATCGGCAACTAATATCAGTCAACAAAAACAAAAATGATATAAAATATATGTCTTTTTAAAAGATAAAAATCTTTTAAAGTTAGATCATCATCATTATCATTATTATTATCATCTTCTTCTCCTTCTTTGTTTTTTCAGTAATATAACAACTAGATAAAATAATTTGTTGTTGATGGTGACATTTCCTTTAGTTTTTGAATTCTTTTTTCTAATGGTGGATGAGTTGAAAAGAGATTGACTAGTGTATTCGACGATAATGCAGGAATAATAAAAAAGGCGTTTAGGCTTTGAAAACGTTGATGTTGTTGTGGTGGGACTTGACGCATACTACCACTGATTTTTGTTAAAGCACTTGCTAGTTCCATTGGTTTGCCAGTAATTTGTGCAGAACCACGATCTGCAGCGAACTCTCTATATCGGGATATAGCTCTTATTATAATAAAACTAATTATCCATGTAGCTACAGCTACCAATACAATGATAAGCATACTAGCCCCTGCATTATTTCTAGATCTGCCCCCATAACCGCCTCCAAACATAGCCCCAAAGAGAGCATATCGCATCAGAAAACTGGCAACAATGGAGAAAAGACTTGCTAGAGTTAAAACTAGTACATCTCTGCTTTTAATATGCGATAGCTCATGAGCAATCACAGCTTGTAATTCATCATAATCTAAAGTATCTAACAAACCTGTTGTTACTGCTATGAGAGAACTTTTGTGACTTTTGCCTGTAGCAAATGCATTTGGCATTCTTGTGTTAACAACAGCTACCTTTGGTTTAGGAAGATTACTCCTTTGAACCAATTTTTCAACAATTTCATGAAGTTGAGGAAATTGCTCTCTTGAAACAACCTTGGCTCCAGAAAACCACAAGACCATCTTATCAGAAAAATACCATTGAGCTAGTAGCATTGCTGAAACCATCAAGGCAATGGGAATAAATCCAACTCCCAAATAAGTCAGGACACCAATAAAAATAGCATATAACGCTGAAAGTGCTATAAAGCAAAATATTAACCTAAGAGACATACTTGGATCTCTTTTGTAATTAAACAATCTATTATCTGCATTCAAAGATATTCACTATATATTATATTTGACATTACGGACATTTAAAATTAATTGTTGTTGCGTTCTACTTTTACTGTTGTTGCTGTTTTTGTTGTTTCTTATGCTTATGATGCTGCTGCTAAGAACTTCTCCAATTTATCCATTGCTTGTTCTAAAAGTTCCTCTTTGGCCAAATACACAATTCTAAAATGATCAGCTCCAAAGGTAGATCCAAAACCTGAGCCATGTACAGTTAAAACGCCGGTATTATTTAATAAATCAATTACAAATTCAAGGTCATTTTTCCATCGTCCATCTAAGTTAATTTTTGGAAATACATAAAATGCACCTTTTGGCGAAGTGCAGGAGACTCGTGGCATAGAGTTTAGTCTTTTGACAATGTAATTGCGTCTATTTTTTAATCTGTGTACCATTTCTCCTATATGGTCTTGTGGTCCTCTCAATGCCTGAACAGCTGCTTTCTGAACAGGAAGATTTGAGGCAATTCTTACTCTTGCAAGCTTGGGAACATTATTTCGAAAATCATCCAATTTTGGAGAACTGCTATTGATACACATGTATCCACAACGCCATCCAGTCATTAGATAGACTTTAGAAAAGCCATTCAAAAGTATAACAGGAAGATCTTTAGATACACTTCCAATTCCAGAAAAAGTCTCATCAAATACTATTTTGTCATATATTTCGTCACAAATTATATACAGGTCATGTTGGGCAGCGACATCTACGATATCCTTTAAATCATTATAAGAAAATACCTCACCTGTAGGATTATTTGGACTTATGAGACAGATTGCACTAGTTTTAGAAGAAATTTTTGATTTTAAATCGTCGATATCTGGTTTTCCATCGGAATGGATTTTAAATTCTACTGGTTTTCCTCCATAAAACTTGACATATGATTTGTATGGTGGATAGTGAGGCCCAGGCATAAGTATCTCATCGTTAGGACTGACTACAGATGCCAAAGTCATATCTAATGCTTCTGAGACTCCATTTGTAACCAAAACATCATTTTCGGTTACGTCAAAGCCCTTTCCTTTTTTCTCTTTTTCTACAATAGCTTGTCTTAGCTCGGGTAATCCCTCTGATGCTGTGTAATAATTTTCGTTATTTTGAACTGCTTTAATTAATGCATCTTTTATATGGTCTGGAGTGGGAAAGTCATACTGTACTGGGTCACCAATATTTAGATATATTACATTTTTGCCATTCTTCTTTTCATATTCTCTTGCATGCGTAATAATATCTCTAATAGCATATTCAACACCTGCTGTCCTCTCTGAAACTTTCAATTATTATAAGAGAATTATTACAATTCCATAGATAAAGTATTCTCTATGTGGATAAACAAAATATTTAAACCAGTTGAATTTTATTTTTTGAAAATTATTCAATATTTTTGTCAAATCATTAAATAATCTATAATCTATAATATTAAATTTTGAAATTAAAATATATTAATTATATTAAATGATCTAAATTGTTGTTGTTTATATTTATCTATAACAATAGTACTTTTTATAATAAATAATCTGCATTTTAGCAGGAAATATCTAATACAATAGTAGGTAGGTATAAACAATAAACAAACATCATATTCTACTATATAATTTTATAATTGTATGATAAAAATTACAAAAAATTGTAAATTATATACAATTTATGCATTAGAAATAGTTTTATTTTTGTTTTTTGTTTATACCCTGGATATTTGTTAAAAACAATCCAATACAATCTAGACTAGACCTATCGACTTTGATTAGTACTTTTGCAAACTATGAAAAAAATAATTTAGAATAATTTTTAGTCGGGTATAGATCTCTGCAATTTTTTCTTATTCTTATATTTTTGCACTTTTATCAAATAAATTCGCAAAAATCCAAGATATTAATATGAAATTGATTAAAGTTTTATTTACAAATAATATATTTTTAATTTATGAATAATAAATTAGCAATAATTGCATATTTATAATGTAAAAATTCACTTAATTAATAAAAAATTAGGAATTTTTTAGGCTTTCTCAAGACAAACATAATTAAAATCTAATTTTTAAAATTTCAAAATCACAATAAAGGGAAAGGAAAAGAATTTAGTTAAATAAGAGACCAATTTTTAATAATAGGGGCTCGTAGCGTAGTCAGGATATCGCGGCGGTCTTCGGAACCGCAGGTCGTGGGATCGAAGCCCTCCGAGCCCGTATTATATCGGGGTTCACATACATGTATTTTCTAATAGTAAAAGAGAAAGGAGAGACGTATTATGCTTTATTTTGAATAATATAGATGAGAGTTTATTTTAATTTGTTGTAAACATTATATTCCTCCTCAATTAAAGCCAAAGATTGCTAATATTGTTCCAATTATTCCAACAATTATTGTTCCTACTGTCCATTCAGGAAATTTATCAATAATAGTATCTCGAATCTTTTCAACCTGTCCT
>DASUUM010000072.1:0-2826 GCA_036374075.1 Nitrososphaeraceae archaeon | reverse complement strand
AATAGTCAGAATATATTACTGCCAAATTATTTTCTACTAATGCTTTATTGATATTTACCCCATCACAATAAACAATACCAACTTCTCTTCCATATCTGTCACCTCTACGTTGTCCATCATCAATATCGACTTCACCTTTTTTATTTAGACATAAATTTTGCACTAATTTCTTTGCTTCCATATATCCTTCTTGTCCACGTTCTGGTGTATTTACTAATGACAATCTTATTCTATTGTCATTGATATCTAATGTATCACCATCAACAACATAATTGACTATTCCTTCAAATTCTATATTCTCTTGTTCTTTCTGCTGATCCTTTGTATAATTTGAATTGTATAATACATAAAAAGATACAATAATAATGATTAATACACTAATAACAATAAAAAGTAATAACCTTGTATTTTTTCTTTTATCAATCATAATATACTTTTAATTAATGAATATTTTTGGTTATATTTTACTATTTTAACAACTTTATCTAATTGATTATTTATTATTCAAATTGTAATATTATTTTTAATATTACTTTAATGAGAAATTGAAGTCTTCTGAACCTAAAAACCAATTGTGTACATATACTTTTGATGAGAATAGAATAAAAGAAGGAGATTTCCAGAAATGCCAACAAAATTAAAAGATATAGTAAAAAATTTTCACAAATTAACAAATAAAAACAATGCAACTTTTTTGGTAGAATTACTTGAACATCTCAATCGATTAGAACAGAAGATACAGATATCAGAATGTATTTGAAGATTCTAATAAATTTATCTAACTATTTTAGACAATATTATATACTGCAATCCAATGTATGCTCAAGTATTTATAATGTTTGTATTTTACCTAAACCTATATGGTTTTAAAAGAAATGAGCAGAAAATTATATGAATCGTTTAAAGATTTTCGTAATAAAAAGATAATTGATTTAACTGAATCCCCTCTTATAATACATGAGAATGACAGTATCTCAAAAATTATAGACATTTTACTTGAAAATAATGCTTCAGATATCTTTATCCCAATAGATAGATCTATATCATCTATCAATATAAGAGATATTCTTCCAATAAGAGATATCTCTAGTGCAAAGATTCCATTATTAGGTAAGAGAATTACGGCTTTAACCAATGAAGACACTATAGGTCAAGCTGCAAGAATAATGTCTCTTTATAGACTTAGAGCATTACCAATCGTTGATGAAAGACAAGAAATAATTGCTCAAGTTTCGGCTAAGGAGATATTGAAATTTATGCTTAAGGCAGGTATAGCAGGATCGTCTACTCTTAAAGATATTAAGATGAATGCACACGATATAATGACGCCAAACCCAATTACTTTAACAAGTAAAGATGTTATCTCAAAGGCAAGGGACATAATGGTAAGACGTAAAATTGATCATATTCCCATTGTTGATCCAACAGATGAAACAGGATTGCTAAAAGGAATAGTTACATCTCATGATATATTAGCGATTTTGTCTCCTTCTGAAAGAGTCGGACGAAGATCAATTGGGATAGATAGCAGCAATAGAATGCAATTGCTAATAGAAGGACTATTAACTAATAATATTACAATATCAGAAATTAATAATCCAATTCATAATGTAATTGATTTATTAAATAATACCAATTCTACTTATGCAATAGTTAAATCCTTTAATAAGGTTGAAGGAATAATTACATACAGAGACATAATTGCCCTTTTAGGAGAACAAATCCAAGAAGAAGTTCCTACATATATAATAGGCTTACCAGAGAACCCATGGGATGCAGAAGTCGCTAAATCAAAATTTGACGGTTTGATTAAATTACTTGAAAAAATGGAACCAGAAATTGAAGAAGCTAGATGTAAAATAAAATTAGCCGACATCCAAGCAAAAAAAAAGGAAAGAAAAGTATACGAAATTGACATAAATATAATTACTCCTTATAGACGTCATATATATACTGATTCTGGTTGGGATCTTGTTAATCTTTTTGATAGGGCAAGTGATAGTTTGAAGAAACAGATTTCTCATAGAAGATCAGAGAGACAAAGAGAATCCGTAAGACATCTAAAAGATTAGTAACTTATAAAATAAACATAATAGTATTATTGATCCTGTTCATTTAACTTGGATTAGTGATATAACAAAAAGAACAACAACACGAAATAAATAATCTAAAACTTTATGTCGGAAAGGTAGTATGCCTTTTTATAATTGTTAATCTTATCATATATGATCATAGTATGAACCATAAATCTATGTGTCTTATTTGTAAAAAGAAATTCATTGAACATTCAGAGTTGCAGAACAAAATATGCAAAATGATCACAGTAAAGCAATTTGCAAATAACTTGCCAGGTTTTGACGTTCAGTTTAGACCTTTCTTTGAAGATTAAATATTATCTTTCCTTAAAGTCATTTCTATTGGTCATCTATTATTGGAAATATTTTATCTAATGCCTAGAAGAAGACGACTACTCTTCTTCCTGGTTATTCCTGTCACAATTGATTTATTAGATTTACATTGGACTACTTCGATGTTATTTCCTTGGCTTTGGATATTCCGCTGTCCATATCTCTACCTTGTTGAGTTATTTCTATTTTATCTCCTTGAGCAAATGCTAATGTTGTATAGTCCATTGTGAAGTATTTTGGCCAGATATTGTATCATTAACTGCGCTAAATTCAGTACTACTTCTGGTAGTACCTTTATCTTTATCTATTAGTGTATCATTAACTGCGCTAAATTCAGTACTACTTCTGGTAGTACCCTTATCTTTATCTATTAGTGTATCGTTACCTAAATCTTCTGAAGTAATTGCATCTTCTTGTG
>DASUUM010000071.1:0-2656 GCA_036374075.1 Nitrososphaeraceae archaeon | reverse complement strand
GGTAAAATTACATTAATTTCATCTCCATAATTAGATCCATTTTCTGTTTCCCATAATATACCGGTTAATGGATCAAAACCAATACCAAAACTATTTCTTATTCCATATCCATAATATTTGTCTAAAACTCCATCATTACCTAAAGTGAATCCATCATTAACAGATTCTCCATCAACTGTTATCCGCAATACCCCTCCTCGCCCATCAGGCATTTTACTATCTTCAATATTTTGGGCTAGTGTCAAGTATTCTGGATTACCTTCACGATTAATATCACCTACTACAAGATACAAATTATTATTTGGTCCTATATCTAAAACTCCACCATTATGTGATGGTCCAGGTAAAAAAGGTAAGTCTAACAAAAGTGTTGGGTTAACTAATTTTCCATCAATGAAGTCATACTTGTATAGTCTATTTCCCAATATTTCGCCATTATCAATATCCTCTGTTTCTGTAAAAAATAAGAATACTTTTACTTCTCCTTCTTCATTTTCCAAAATATTCTCTTCTTGTAAAATCTCATTAGTAGTTGTAGTAGTAGTAGCATCTGAATTTGTGAATCCTTTTTTATTCAAAATGGCTATACCTAATAATCCTCGCTCGCTTTCTGAAGCAACATTTACATCCAAAACTGGTTCAGGTAAGATTTCACCATCAAGGATTCGTTTAACCTGTCCTGTATTCTTTTCAATTACTAAAATATCATTTTCATCTAGAAAATCTATCCCAGTTGGAAAATTTAGTTCACCTACAAGTTGAGTTATCTGTAGATTTTCATCATTAATCAATGGTGGCTCTTTCTCAGTACCAGCAAACGCATTACCTACATTATTATTTAATAAATTACAAAGAGTAAGAAACAAGATAGTACAGATAAAAAGATTAATGACCATCAAGTTATATTTGTAAATTGAAAAGACAATATTTTTCTTTTCTATTGAATTAAAGATCATTTTTATAATACTTGAATGTTATAGCTTATTAAAGTTCAAATACAATTTTCTAGATGATTTAACTAATAGACCATCATCAAAACAAAAAAAAGAGAAATATAGTAAATATAGATCTCTCAAATAATGATGGAGTAATGTATACGGTAACATCTACTGCTATTAACTTTCAGTAGACAAGGAATATTGCCAATATATTAAAAGAAGATTCCTATTGTTAACAATATTGTGACCACTTGACCTATGTTTTCTCAGATTTATCTAATTCAGTTGTTTAATTATGATTAATAATGTAAATGTAAAGGATTTTATACTTTTAATACTAATTTTTTTCTAAAAAATCAACTATCATAACTTTAGCATCAAAAAATCTTTTAGAATCATTCATATTTTAAATATATTTTGGTTTAATATTACTAAATATGGAATATAGTATTTGCAATGACAACAAGAACTAATGAAATATTTATAATAATTGTATTGGTTGCTGGAATATTTGCTGCTATATTTCTATCGTTTATTATTGTAGAAGTACAAGCACAAAAAGCAGAATCAGAAATAGAAGAAGAAGAAAAAAAGTGTATATCTTATAGTAAATTAGAAAATATAATATCTATAACTTGTAAATATGCTGATTTTGCAGAGGTTAGTAGACAAATTACCGATCCTAATATTTTGAAAGCCGAAACCATTACTGATACTTCTAATAGTAATAACCAAAAAGTTTGGTTACTTTATTCAGGTTTAAAAGTTGAAAAAAATGCAGAATTGGATATCAATTTAGATGATGTAAGTTGGCTAAAGATAATCCCATCTAAAAACAAACCAAATGCAATTGAAGTAGATGGCAGTCTCAAAGTGGATTCTGTAAAAATAACATCTTGGAATCCAAAAACAAATGATTATGTTTACTTCTCTGATGCTGTAAAATATGATGAATTACAATACAAGAAAGAATTACGTCCATATATCAAAGTAAATTCAAAAGCAACAGGCCCAACAATAATTCAAAATTCTGAACTTGCATACTTGGGATATAGTTGTAGTGGATGTGGTGGAGTTACTTTCAATGGTGGAGAAAGCAGTATATTAAAAAATAATGATATTCATCATATCTACAAAGGATTTTATTCAAAAGAAATGGGATACATGTTAATAGAGGGAAATCGCGTTTATGGCAATGATAAATATGGAATTGATCCTCATACTGGAACTCATGATATGACAATTCGAAATAATACTGTTTATGATAATGGTAATTCAGGTATCATATGTTCACTTGATTGTTACAATATAATTATTGAAGATAATGAAGTATACAACAATGGTATCAATGGAACTGGAAGAGGTATTGCATTTAGTATCAATATGTTTGATTCAATTGCAAGAAATAACTATGTTCATCACCAAAATATAGGTATAGGTATAAATGGTGAATCACATGACAATAAAGTCTATAACAATAAAATATCAAATAGCAAAGTTGGAATAGACACAAGTGAAAAATCTTCTAACAATAACGTATACAATAATACCATCATGAATTCTATAAATGGTATAGTTGTCAAGACAAGTGCATCGGATAATACATTTGAATTTAATAAAATAGTAAATGCTACAGAATCTGGAATATTAAATGTTGAAGGAGATTCTGGTACATTTGGAAATACATTTGAGAATAATAAACTAATTAATTCTAAAGT
>DASUUM010000070.1:0-8208 GCA_036374075.1 Nitrososphaeraceae archaeon | reverse complement strand
CAATAACACTCTATATGTGTTAATACCATTGTTGAAATTCCTGTTGAG
Organism: Nitrososphaeraceae archaeon; assembly: GCA_036374075.1. Classification (GTDB taxonomy): domain Archaea; phylum Thermoproteota; class Nitrososphaeria; order Nitrososphaerales; family Nitrososphaeraceae; genus TH1177. The sequence continues at coordinate 8,160 of DASUUM010000070.1, read as the reverse complement.
GCAAATATATGTGACTTAAGAGTAACTAAATAAGAGAATGTTTCTTCAATTTGTGTAGCTGAAACTGAAAAATAAAAAGAGGTTTTTTTATTTGTGATTATTAGAATTTAATATTTTTAGTTATTAAGGAAAATTTCCAATTATAAATTATTATTTCTAACTCAATTTTCTTTTTTTTAACAAAAAACCTATTTTGTAAACAAAATATACCATAGCTAGATTTTTGTAAAGCAAAAAAGGTAATCTCTATGAAACATTATAGAATGTCTATATTATGATAAATCAGTTAATCATTTGTGAAACGTATCTTACAATAAATTATCATCGTATAAATAATCATTTCTAAATCTTGTATATCCATTATCAAAGAAAACTAATCTAAACAATTAATTAAAAGCTGTGTTTAAACTAATCTATTCTCATGCACTCTCAAATCAAATCAAGAGATGGTGGATTGCTTATAGAACATGATGACACAAAAATTTTGTTGGATCCTTCAAAGGTAGAGAGTAATGATTTTGTATTTATTTCTCATGCTCATTCTGATCATGTTTATCGCAGACCTAAAAATAAAACAAGAATAAAGACTATAACTTCTATAGAGACTGAGGCAATAGCAAAGGCAAGAGGATATGAAATTACAAATACAATATATGAAGAACAAGATTTAGAATTAATCGATTCTGGTCATATATTGGGATCTAAAGGACTATTAGCTTTTAACGAAATTTTTTATACTGGAGATATATCAATAAGAAAACGCGCCTTTCTTAATCCTCCTAAAAAAATTCCTCAAGTCGATACCCTTATCATAGAATCAACTTTTGGTAGACCCGAATATATCTTTCCAGATCATACAAAAATAATCCATGATGCCAATATGATTATTGCTGATGCGTATGATAAAGGTCATCCTGTTATTATCATGGGCTATCCACTAGGTAAGGCTCAATTGTTAACTACTTTCTTTGAGCATTGGGATCCGTTATTTGCATATGATAGTATAGAAATTATGAACAATGTATATAGGGAAATGGGCATATCATTGAGAAATACTACTTGTCTTACTGATGCTGAAAAATCTAAAAAACTAGATACTAAAAATCCATGGGTAATGTTAGCACCGTTGATGAATGGAAATTCAAAATTTTTAAGATATATGAAAGAAAAATATAATACAATAACTTTGGGTTTTAGTGGATGGGCATGCAATAATGGATATAAACACATGATGGGGATTGATTATGCGCTTCCAATGAGCGATCATTGTGATTATAATGAATTGGTTCAGCTAGTACACAAATGCAATCCTAAAAAGATATTTACAGTCCATGGGTTTGCTCATGAATTTGCAAGGATACTTAACAATATGGGCTACAATGCTAGTCCCATAGATAATTATTCAAATAAATTTCAGAAAACTAGAAAAGAATCTACTAAAAAAAATAGAATAAAAAGTAGTAGCAGTAGTAGTATAAGAAAAAGAAGTCATAGTAGTATTAATAGTAGAAATAGTAATAATAATAATATTTTAATTCTGGATTACTTTTTCAAATAACATGATCTCATTTACTATTATATTTTTTGATAATGATATTGTATTATTGCCTGTATCTATAAGAGACTTTTATGGATAAAAATTTTAAAAAATAACTAACAATTTTAGATTTTTGACCAATGAAATAGTATTTTCATCATACTTGATTTTATTATAATAATGAGTTTTTGCTTATCAAAAACCTCCTATATCCCAATCTTTTTTTATCAATTCTATTTGTACTATGGAAAAAACTTTGCTCATACTTTGTACAACTTTTCTGACATATTAAAGCAACTTTATTAAAGTAAAAATAGTTCTTCTCGAAAGAAATAAGCCTTCCAATATTATTGTATTATCATTAGGGGGGGAGGGTGAAACAAAGAAAGAAAATAATATTGATCCATTAATTTAAAGAATACAATAAGGCAAAAGCAAATAATAAAAAAAGAGAATAAAAAAAAGGAAATTATGTTAATTATTTTTTTTCTTGTTCTCTAAAATATGGGATCACTTTCTTTCCAAACATCTCTATACTTTTAAAGTATCCTTCACCCCAAAATCTTATTATAAAGTGATTAACTCCTGCTTTTATAAAGCGTTCCAACATAGCTATAACATCATCTGGCTGTCCTACTCCAATAGCAGTTCTAGCAATACTATCTGGAATTTTTGTTGCTGCTTTTTTCATCTGTTCCATTAATTCTGGCCTATTCATTGCATATTCTGTAAAATATTTTCTGAAATCAAATTCTGAATCCTGTTCAATGTTATGAACTTTTAATAATTCTGGTTTATAAAGACTAACTTTTACCGCATTTCTCATCTTGTACCACGCTTCTTCTCCATCATCTGAAAAGTAAACATCTACGTCATTTGCATATTGAAAATTTGCAAGATCTCTGTCAAATTTCCTAGCGTGTTCTCTAATCACATTAGCATGAGCTTTGAATAATTCTGGAGTATATCCAATCGGAATCCAGCCATCACCGTAACGTGCACATAATTCAAGGGTTTTTGGCGCTCCTGCAGCGATATAGACTGGTGGTCTCGGTCGTCTTATGCTTCTGGCCTGCAAACATGCATTAATTAATTTATAATATTTTCCCTCATAATCCACTCTATTATCTGGATCTGATTGAAATAGTTTTTCTATTACTTCAAGTTGTTCCTTTAATTTAGTAACAGGTTTACTAAATTCTATTCCAAAATCAACTACATTTTGGGCTTCGCCAGCACCTATTCCCAACATACCTCGACCATTAGTTAATCTGTCAAGAGTCACCGTAGAAAGAGCAATTGCAGATGGATGACGTCTAATAGCATCTGTCACACATGTTCCTAATTCTACATTTTTTGTAAGAACACCGATTGCTGCAAGCATCAACCAAGCATCATTTACAACAGCATTTTTCCATTGCGGAACATTACTATGATCCATAGCCCATATAGAGTCAAAGTCTAATCTATCAGCCATTTGGCAAGCGGTAATCACTTGATTCTCATCTAATCCCATTCTGGCTACATTAAGACCTTGTGTAAACCCAAATTTTGTTCTCATGATAATATTATCCTCCTCATCTCATTATTGGACAATATGTTAAAGGATGCCAACAGCTTAATTATCCCCATACAATGTAAAAAAATTGAATGTTGTATTTAACCATTTCAGGTTTGAAAGTGTTCCAAATAGATTTTTTTTATATCCTATATAACGAAAACTTATATAATTTTTATTCCTATTTAAATTAGATGTTATTACCTTCTGAAATTGAGGCCAAATCATTAATTCCCGCTATTCGCGCAATTTTAGCAAAAAAATTAACTAATGAATATAAAATGAAGGAAGAAGTGGTAGCCAAAGTCCTTGGAGTAACCCAAGCTGCAATTAGTAATTATATTAGAGGAACAAGAGGCGATACAGATCTTATAAACAAACTTTCTTCAATTATGGAAGTTATGAATAAAGTAGATGATATTGCACAGGATCTTGTAGCAAATAAGATATATACCCCAAGAACTATGGCTAAATTTGTAGAATTATGTAACTTTATGAGATATTCATTCATTATTTGTGATGTTCATCATAAAATGGAAGCAAATATTGATGAACAAGTTTGCGAGTTATGTAAAGATAACCTAATTGGATCCAAATTCTAATATTGAATGAGGAAGGGTTAAAAAAAGTTTTAAAATTATTTAAACAAGTTTTTTGTTTTCTTTTATAATGTGTATTGTTTGCCTTAAAACTTCAAATCCATTTATAGTTCCGATCGATCCTTTCTTGGCAAAGGATTCTGTGAACCTTTGACTGTTTTTGTTGTTGTTATCATTATTTTTATAATTGGTCTTTATTGATTTTTTTGAAACAAGTAATGGAACTGGATCATCTGAATGACTTTTTTTTATACAAGGAGTCGAATGATCACCTGAAACAACTATTACAACATTTGAATCTTTTAGCTCTTTTAAAAGAGTTCCAAAAAAATCTTTATCTATTTTTTCTATATTTTCTTTTTTTCCTAAAGCATCTCCATCATGACCGAATTCATCGGGCCCTTTAATATGAACATAAATAAGATTATAATTTTCTAATTCTTTAGCTGTAACTTTAGCTTTAGTTATATAGTCATTTACACTTCCAGCTTCAATAGGTTCCATTCCCAAGATTTTTGAGATACCTATTTCTACTGGCATATCCACAACACAAGCAACTCTCATATTATATTTCTCATTTATAGGATCATAATTGGGAATGGCATTTCCAGCATCTCTAACTAAAATACAATTCATAGCATTAAGATTTCTCTCTTTTCTAGCCTTGTTTACAGGATGATCCTTTGATAATAAATAGGTTTGATTTGTAAAATCATTTACTATATCAGAAGTTATTTTAGAACAAATATCATCATTTTGAGGAATCGATTTTAATACTCTCATTTCTGTTATGTCAGTTTTTGCAATACCCATTCCATTCACTTTATCATAAGCAGGATCTGTATTTGTTATTTGATTAGATAACTTAATTTTATTGTGTCTAAATCTTATAGTTACTCTATGGGCAATTGTGGGCATAACAACTACAGATGCATCTGAGTCTTTCAATGAGATCTCTGAATTCAATGTTTTACAGAGAGATCGAGCTTCTTCATTTGTAATCAACCGTCCTGCTCGTCTATCAAGTATATACTGATTTTCATCAATTGTAGCAAAATTTCCTCTTAAAGCAAGATCACCGGCTTTAAAGTCAATTCCACAGCCAATCGATTCAACTACTCCTCTTCCCACGTAGGGAACATCCTTAAAATTATAGCCTAACATATTGAAGACGGCAATATCAGATTGAGGAGCTATTCCTTTACCAACAGTTATGACTTGACCCATAATCCCATTTTTTGCTAAATAATCTAAATTTGGAGTATTAGATGCTTCTAATGGTGTCAGATTATTGATTGATTTATGAGGAAGGTCGCCTATTCCATCAAGAATTACATATATAATTTTTAATGAATTGTTGTTCTTTATACACATAGAGTCGCTCACACAATCAAGAGTTTTGTTTGTTAAATTTATTTTTATTTAATTCATCAACAAATATAACAACTACATACAATAAAGAAAAAAGAGAACCATTCCTATTTATTTTTATTTGGTTTTGCTGCTGTTGCTGTTGCTGCTGCTGCTGCTACTACTACTATCACCCTTTTTCCACACCTGTATCTGTCCACCGTAGACTTCATTGTTGTAAACAAACGATGGAATTTGGGAATAAAAGCCTTGTCTGCCTGAACTGAATGTTTTACTAATGAGAGGGATTTCATATTTTTTTCCATCTGGCATTGAAATAATAGCCATTACAATTCTCTTATTGGTTTGATCATTATCAATATCCATTTCAGCTATTACATAAAATAACAATAATATAAAAACAATTTTGATTCTTTGGTCAAGTTAGAACAAAAAGATGATGAAATTAAAAGTTTTTTGGACTTCAGTTAACTATCTCGTTCCTCTCTTTGTTGAATTATAAAAAAACTTGCTCTATATTTGGATTAATCTCTATCCGATAAATTGCTGGCAATCACATTTAGTACATTTGTTGTCACCTTCATAAATTAGATGATTTCTTTGTAGATGCTTACATCTTTTACATATCTTGTATTCCTCACTCATTTTAATTATTATAGCTCTCTTCATCGTCTCATTCATTAAGACAATATTAAATTTTATTATTAATTTAAAAAAAGAACAAGTCCAAATTCTGTAAATATTGCATAAAATAATGGATTTAAACAATTTTATATTCTATGATCAAAACATTAATGTGGATTCCCTAGAGTGCTACCGACAAGCTGGTAAGATTGCAGGCTCTATTAGAGAATTGGCTAAAAAAAAGGACTATATTGGTAAAACTTTAGGTGAAATTTGTAAGGAAATAGAAAAAGAGATACAAACAAGAGGAGGATTTCCTGCTTTTCCTGTTAATGTAAGTTTAAATGAAATTGCAGCTCATTACACAGCGGAACCTAATGATCAAAATACAGTAAAAGATGGGGACGTATTAAAAATAGACATAGGTGTACATATTGATGGATATATTGCCGATACTGCTGCCACTATTTGTTATAATAATGATTATCATTCTTTAGTAAAAGCTTCAGAAAATGCTTTAAATGAAGCATTGAAAATTGCAAAGAATAAGTCAAAATCAAGTGATATAGGCAAAGCAATAGAAAATTCAATCATTAAAAGTGGTTTTATACCCATTAAAAATCTGAGTGGTCATTCTTTAGAACGTTTTACGATTCATGCTGGAAAATCTATTCCAAATATCGATTCCATAGGGTCTTTTCTTTTAGAAGCAGATCAAGTCTATGCAATTGAACCATTTGTAACATTAAAAAAAGGTATAGGTATAGTACATGAAGGTAAAGTAGCAAATATTTTTGCAGTAATATCTAGAAAACCAACAAAAAATCGTGAATTAGATAGTTTTTTAAATGAAATTTGGAATAGATTCAAATCTTTACCATTTGCTTTGAGATGGTTAATGGATAAGTATGACGAAAAAAATGCACGCTTTTTATTAGATAATCTTAAAAAGAAAAAGAACATCCATGCTTATCCTATATTAGTAGAAGGAAATAATATGATGGTTGCACAATCTGAACATACAATTATACCTAGAGAGACATTTACTGAAGTTATTACCAGTTAAAGAATAATTAAAACTAGTATATAGTATCATAATGATCGATAATCTTCCTAAACTTAAAATTAAACCCAAAAAAATGTATAGTATAAACTAGTGGGGTCGTTGTCTAGCTTGGTATGATGCCAGCCTTGGGCGCTGGAGTTCGCCGGTTCGAATCCGGCCGACCCCATAAAATTCTCTGTATAATGAAACCTTTTGTTATAATACATAGTTAAAAAAATTTTATAAAAAATTAATTTTAACTATTAAATATATTCCTATTTGAAGGAACATTATATATTATCAGAACAAAAAGATTATATGCAATAAAACAAAGGTCACACTATGAATGAGAACTGCTTAAGTGATGGCCGGCATAATATAACAAAAATTTCAATCAACGATTAAACAATGTATCTGTCGCTGAAAAGCCTTTGCATACGAATAAATACTTTATAATCTACAAAAGAATATACACTAGTTGAATTTTTCTCCAGAATTTATAGCAGTAATCGACGACGAAGATGATATTGTCAAATTATTTACAGAAGTAATCCAAATGAATGGTTATTTTGTTATAGGTTTTACTAATCCTCTTTTCTTAATTGATTATACCAGAGAATTTCCAAATCACATTGGATTAATTCTAATAGATTATAAAATGATGGAAATGACTGGCTGTGATTTGGCCAATCAAATAGTAGCAATAAATCCAAAAATCAAAATGGTATTGATTACTGCATATGATGATATAGTAAATAATGCTTTAAATTTAGAAATTGTCAAGAAACCGATAAGCATAAGCCAAATTATGGAAATAGTCAAGCATTACATGAACAATTCAGTCATTTAATTAATAATATAAATCAACAATAGGTTAAATCATACTAGAGAATTAGATAAAAAAAATATCTGCTAATATATACTTATCACAAAATAATAACTGGAAATGTTTAATTATAAATTATTTAATTTATCTATGATAGAAAGTCGAAAAATACATATGACAGATAAAGATAATGTTTCCATAAAATAGATATTTAATATTCTTTTTTATTTTATTCTCATGCAATTTGTTAAATTCAAGAAAGAGAATGATGTAGTGAGTTAAATACTAATAGAGGAAAAAAGTTTATTAAAAATAAACTAATCCTTCTTTATAGGATATTTCAATATCTATTTTTAATTCAATTTAGAATAATTCAGCTAAGTATTTTAAATATATCACTTCAAGAAATATATAATTATAGCATCATACTAGGGAATATTCATGCTTATATTTATCTAATACTTATTAATACGTACTTTATGAAAAAAATTAACGATAATCTTTCTTTTACAAATAAAAAATGTTCTATTGTTCTAGTAGATGATAATCTTGAGTTAGTTACTCTGTTTAAAGAAATTTTGGAAAAAAATGGCTATAAAG
>DASUUM010000069.1:0-2091 GCA_036374075.1 Nitrososphaeraceae archaeon | reverse complement strand
GCCCTTGCACATGGAAATCCCATTGTGCAGATTCAACAAGTTTATTTGTTAATCATTGAGGATTTTCTATCGCTTTTTTATAAAATGATAGTGCTTTATCTTCAAATGTACCTTCGAATTTAAGATAATCTAAAAACTTTTCAAATCTTTTAGGATATTGTCCTTTTGATTCAGGTACTTTTAAGGCGAAGAAAAAGTTCAAAATAGGTTAACATTGATCTCCAACTTTTTTAGTGTAATTTGCACAACATTATATTAGTCTGTGCCAATATAAATAGACAGATATGATTCGAGCCCAGAGGTTACACTCTTATTAACAATACTAACCCTCAAAACAACTAATTATATTATTGAAAAGATTAGATGCAGTATAAGAAAAAAATCAAATAGAAATTATTAATATTTTTCTAAAATATGAAGTTGTATCTATTTTCCTAAATCTTGTAGTTTATCGCCAATACTTCCAACCAGATCCTTTGCTCCCTCAGTGATTTTGGAGCCAATTTTGTCAGTTGTTTGTTTAACATCTTGGCCAGTTTCATTGGCAGATTGAATTGCCCTTTCCATAGTTTTGTTAGCAGATTGTTCAGCATCTTGTTGCATGGTTTGATTTGCTCCTTCACTTTGTGCATTAACATTAACAAATGTTGTTGTTATTGATATTCCTGCTATTACAAATAAAAAAGCAGATACAAGAATGATGGATGATGTAATAACTATTGTTGAATGGATATTTGATTCCATATCATTTTTAGTTAATGTAACTTCTATTAAAAGCCATAGACCTTAATTAATCGAGATGAAAATTATAAGAATATCGAAGGCTAGGTGTAGTTTGAACTTTGTTTATTTTTTGTTCTTTGGGCTGAATGACCTTAGTTAGCATACTATATAATGATTGAAGATAAATTATTTGTCATGGCCTGGACTATATTGTGAGGTTGATTAGTCCAGGCTATGACTAGTAAAATTTTATTTACTGTTATTCACTTTCTATAATCTATCTAAAAAAGATAAAGGTAAAGTCTAATAATAATTCAATATCGATTAACAAGTGCCTAAAGCGAAGATGATTATTCTATAAGGTTTATCTATAATAAAATACACTTTTCATCATGACATCAATTCAATATGAAATCGATATTAATGCACCGGTAGAACAAGTATATGAATATTATACTAATCCAGATAACATAAAACAAGCATGGCCACAAGATATTGTAAAAGAATCAGAATCATTATCTGGTTCAAAAAATGAGGAAGGTTCAGAAATGAAAGTAAAAGGAGAATATATGGGAAGAGAAGATGAAATGATTTTAGAAGTAACTGAAAAAGAGCAAAATAAAAGACTAGTAACAAAACAAAAAGAAGGACCCTTCAAATCTTGGACAAGTAAACAAGAATTTAATCAAAGTAATGGACAAGGTACTCATATAAGACATGTTATTGATTTTGAATTACCAACCACAGGAAAAATTGCCAATTTCCTTTCAGGAGACCAAGCAAAGAATAAAATACAACAAGGATTACAACAAGCAGCACAAACAGTAAAGCAAAAACTAGAATCGGCATAAACTAATAGTAGAATTCAATAAAAAATTTCTAAAATAATAATTCTCACAATTTTTTATTACAATATAAACCCTATATTATATTTGATTTTGCTAAATATATTATTTAAAAATTTGAGATAATTTTATCAATTGTCATATCCAAGTAAACATAAGAATGATTAAGTCTTTACAGTTATATGTATTCATATTAAAAAATTCCTTAATTGTGTATCTTATTGCTTAAAAAGATAAAATAGATTAGAAATATTTTTGGGAACTAAAAATATTATGTGAAAAAAATATTTACTTCTTTAAGAATAAAGGATTAAGAATTATTCCTACCAAAGTAAAAGATCCAATGATTGCAGCAACAAATACAGTATCTGCTATTGATGCTAAAGGTTCTCCTACAACTGCTACAAATATCGCATATACAAGGATTACAAATCCAATCAAAGCAAATAGACCAAAAATTATTGATTTAATAGCAAACGATGATGATCCTTTTTCATCTTCACTTCCTGTTTCTCCTATAAAT
>DASUUM010000068.1:0-4945 GCA_036374075.1 Nitrososphaeraceae archaeon | reverse complement strand
CTATAGATAATACTTTGTTTCTAAATATATCCAAGTTTGGATCATTAAATGTTTCTAAAATTATAGGATCTACAAATCGAATTAGCATAGATTCTATTGGTTGACTTGGTACATTTGTTAATATCTTATTTAAATAATTAAATTTAATATTTCTAATATAGTCCTCAGTTTTATCTGAAAGTTTATCATTAATAATAATAAAACCTCGTTCTGCAGGATGCATAACACAATAGTAACGTACCAATCCGGTTGTAGTATTAAATTTCTTTGAGTAACATTTCTGAGGTTGAATTATTCCACTATTAAAAATACCATCAGGTTTACCATATTCAATATCTCCAGAGATTAAATGATGAAATTCGGAATCATTGTTAATCCATGTAATCGTTTCTCCATAATTTATCGATTCAATTCTTGGGGTAAAATATTTAATGTTATGATCTTCATGCATTTTTGTTTTTCTAAAGCCTTTGGGGATAATTATTACATTGTCCATCATAGAAACTTGAATCTACCTGTATTTAGAGAATAACTAATTAGATTTGCTATGAAGCAATTAATTATGATCATTTATTTATTTATTTTTATAATTATATGAAAAAATTTGTAAATTTATAGTATTAAAAAATTCTATTGGTACAACATTGTTAACCATACTAATATAATTTTTAATACATTCTATTGAGTGGTTATTTTACCAATCTTCTGAATGGGATAAAAAGTTTTTTGGTCAGTCCCATATTTGACCTTCCTCTTTAACCTAAAAGTAACTCAGAAAATGAACCAAAATCAGGTTCACTATTTATATTATTGCAGAAGGATAATAATTATTAGATTTCATTTTATATAAAATAATTTTATACGCCATAAAAAAGAGAATAAAAGTTTAGTTATTTTAAAATAGAAAATAATTCAGAAAAACTAAAAGGTTTTAAAAAAACATCTTCACATTTTATTCCAATTGAATCTATCATATTTCTTATATTGTTTAATGGATAAGTTGTAGTTAATATGATTCTTTTATTTGGAAGTTTATCATGAATTTTTTGTGCAACTTCAAACCCTGAAATGTCATGGAGATGAGTTATAAATTATAAATAATTTATATATAATTTCAATAGAACATTTCGAGATAATCCGTCAAATAGTAGATTATTTGTTAAAAAATACATTCTATCGTATTTCCATCCAGATAAGAAAAGACTGCAAAATGAAAAGTTATCTATGAAATATTACCCCTTTATGTTCTAGTAGATTATATATTGGCAGCTTTAGAAAATCTGATATTAAGAACCATATCAATGAATATATCCATACAAATACTGCTAACTGCCAACCAATTGCTGGAAGTAATATACCGTAGACGGTAATCAGGGTTGCAATAATCTGTGTCCCTACGACAGCTAAAAACAGAGGTATTCCTGGTTTAATAGACCAAAAATGATGCCTGGTTCTGGCTACGAATAGAAAGAGGTGTCCAGCAATTGAGAGCTTTAGATAAATCAATGATTGTAGCATAGATGAATCCAGTTGAAAAATGTCTTTTCCAATATACAGAAGGATAAAAGTAGAAGCGACTCCTATTATTCCAAGAGTAGTTGCTATTCCTAAAACTGTACGCATATTCCATCTTTCTGGTTGGGCAGAATGACGTACATTATCATAGGCAATGGTCATAATAGGCATATCATTTAAGATAGCTAATAGTACAATCATAAGTGGAGTAATTGGATAAAAATTAAAGATTATTATAGAAAGAGTCAAAAATAGAAGAATCCGAATGGTTTCGCCTATCCGGTAGATGGCGTAGTTGGTCATGCGCTGGAATATCTTGCGGCTTTCCTTTATTGTATCAATAATTACAGAAAGACCGGGTTGAGTTAAAACAACACCTGCTGCTGATTTTGCAGCGTCCGTTGCACCCTCTACTGCTATTCCAATATCCGCTTTTTTCAAAGCTGGTGCATCATTGACACCATCGCCAGTCATGCCTACAATATGTCCTTTTTCTTGCAAAAGTTCTACAATATGGTATTTTTGTTCTGGAAATACTTGAGCAAAGCCATCTGTTTCTTCTACTATCTTTTCTGCTTTTCTTATGTTTTCTATGTTATCTAAAATAGACGATGCTTCGATTATGTTTGTTCCTAGGTCTACCTCTCTACCAATCTCTTTTGCAATGGCTATATGGTCTCCAGTTATCATTTTGACTTTAACTCCCATCGATTGAGCCGTTTTGATCGTTTGTTTTGAATCTTCACGTGGAGGATCTGAAAGAGCAATAATTCCTACGAATTCCCAATTTCCTTTAGTATCAGTCTTTGTAACACCAAGAGAACGAAACCCTTTATCAGCAAAAGCATCTATACTAGTTTGTACTTTTGAAGATATTTCCTTTTTATTACATGATAATGAAAGAATGACCTGAGGAGCACCTTTGGAAACCTTAAAAATAGTACCTGATTTTTGATCTAAAGTGGTTGCCTCTGCTCTTTTTGCTACTGGATCAAACGGTTTGAAGGAACTTAACTTATAAGAAGTATTAATAGTTTCAAAAATTTTCAAGGATTTACATCTTGCAATAATTGAATTATCAATTGGATCGTTATCTTCTTCTCTGGATGTAAGGGTGGCATATAGGATTACGTCTGCTTCAGTATATTGATCAAATGCTTCAACTTGAGCTACGCTGAGCTTGTTCTTTGTAATGGTACCAGTCTTGTCTGAGCATAGAATATCTACTCCTGCCATTTCTTCGATAGCCACCAGCTTACTGACTATGGCCTGTTTTTTTGCAAGCATTGTGGCGCCAACAGCCATAGTTACTGATAGAACGGCAGGAAGTGCTACTGGTATTGCTGCAATGAGCAATACAAGTGAGAATTGGAGAGTGATCAATAAACTCTCCTGTCTGAACATTGCCACTAGAAATACAAGGACTATTAGAGCTATGGCAAAAGCAATCAGGTAATCTCCTATATTTATTACAGCTTTCTGGAAATGACTTTTGGTCTTTGTTTCTTCCACTAGTTTTGCAGTCTTGCCAAAATAAGTATTTGTACCTGTTTCTGCTACTAAGGCAGTCATCTCTCCTTTCTGAACAATTGAACCAGAGTATGCATCTTCAGAAACATGCTTTTCTACTGGGAGAGATTCTCCAGTTAATGCAGATTGATCTATAAGAAGGTAATCTCCATCGAAAAGTTTGACATCTGCAGGCACGATATCTCCAAGACGGATCCTTACCACGTCGCCCGGAACGAGATCTCGAGCTGCAAGTTCAATCCAACTACCATCTCTCATTACATGTGTCTTAACAGCAAGTCTTTGTTTCAAAAGATTAACAGCGTCGTCCGCCTTATGCTCCTGCAAGAAAGCTACTATTGCATTCAGAAGCAACAGAACAATAATTATCCAGAAATCCTCCCAATGACTAATTACTGCTGAAATGATAGCTGCTGCTTCTATCATCCACGAAATAGGACTCCAGAAATAACCTAGAAACTTTTTAACTGAACTAACTTTTCTCTCTTGAATCTCATTATAGCCATACTTTTGGAGGCGCTCTTTTGCTGCTACAGACGATAGTCCTTTTTCACTTGAAGATAATTTTTCAAATACTTCCTCTATAGACATTCTTGGATCTCCTTAAGGCACAAATATATTGACTTGTCTACTGCAAGCTTTTTAGGCCTATCCGTACATCAACTGCGAACGCTCCTTTTCCTTCTTCTAATACCATAAGAGGATTAATATCAAATTCTTCAATTTCAGGAAAATCTGTGATCAGTTGCGAAAGTCGCTGTAGATTATCTACTATTGCTTTCAAATCTGATGGTTCCTCCCCCTTACGCCTTTTAATAGTTTAATTGACTTTATCGATTCTATCATTCTCCATCCTTCCTGTCTACCAATGGGTGTCATTCTGAAAACCACGTCTTTGAAAACTTGTACATATATGCCTCCAAGACCAAACATAACAAGTGGTCTTAATATTGGATCCTGTTTTGCTCCAAGGATTATCTCCTTACCTGATTTTACCATCTCTTGTAAAAGTACACCTTTGATTATAGCATTTGCCTTGTATTTTCTGGTATTATCAGTTATTGTTTTAAATGCGGCTCACTTCAATATCAGTTCTTAGTCCTACCTTAACTCCTCCTGCATCTGATTTATGAATAATATCTGGAGAAACAATCTTCATTACAATTGGGTATCCAATCTCATTGGCTGCGTTTATGCATTCATCTTCGCTTGTTGCAATGATGCTTTTAGGAGTAAGAAAGCCGTAAGCAGAAAGAATGTCGTAACCTTCTTCTTCCAAAATATGCATTCTCCTTTCCTTTCTTGCATTGTACAAAACTCCTTTCACTTTTTCCTTATCCACATCAAATCTTTCTGGATTGTCATCTGGCATGTCTACCCAGTCTCTGAACCTATACATCGCTTCTAGAGTTCTGATTGCAAGTTCTGTATACATAAAGTGAGGTATTCCACCATCCGATAGAATCTGTTTATTTTCAGTTCCTTCGGCTAGACCCATCAATGCAGCAATCATAGTTTTGCCTGTACCTCTTTTTGATGTTTCGACAATTGTTTTTGCTAGATCATTGTAGTTTAGTGTAGCGGATGGTGTACACATTGTAACTATAGAGCTCACGTTTGAGTTTGACAATACCTCTGAAAGCACTTTCTCAAATCTAGCTGCATCAGCATCACCTACTATATCCACAGGATTTCCTGCTGAGCCATATTGTGGAATTACTTTAGCAATAGTTTCTCTCGATGACGATATATCAGCCATTTTTAATCCGTATTTTGAGCACATATCGGTAGAAATAATGGCCGGTCCTCCCGCATTTGACACTATTACAACTCCAGTACCGTCTCCTTTAATTGTAGGAGGAGGTATCGGTTGCTTTGAAAAAGCGGTAGAGATATTGAA
>DASUUM010000067.1:0-2173 GCA_036374075.1 Nitrososphaeraceae archaeon | reverse complement strand
TTTTATCAATGATCGAAAAAATTTCCATCATTTTACCTTCAAGGTCATTATCTTTATATTTATATTTGACAATATGAAAAGATGAAGGATTAGTATCGATCGTATAGTTGTTTAGTTTTTTTTCTAAAACTTCATAAACCTTATATCCAGAAGATGAGGCATACATACCAAAATTTTCGGCTTCATCTAAAATAATTTCATTTGTAAACTTATCAGAATCTGCAAGTGAGGAAAATGAGATTCCGATAAAAGAGCGGGTCTCATTTTTAATTAGTTCAAAATCAAGGTCAAAAAATTTGGATTCTTTCTGTTCTACATTCCATCCAACAGGAGGATATTTAAGCTCAAATTTATCATTTGAAAAAGTCAACCAATTCGCAGTTGTAGATGGTGTCGTGTCAATTTTACTACTATTGGTGTTGTTATTGCTGCTATTGTTGTTGCTGCTAATATTATTGTTATTAACAGTAAAATTAGAGGTTTGACCAAAAGAAAATTTAGAACTATTAGTAATTTCCAAATCAAGTGAAGCAATGAGAAGGAAAATTACGGATAACGATAGTAGTAGGCTTGTTATGTAATTGAGCATAACTTATGTTAAACAAAGATTGTTAATAATAGTATTTATTTATCTTAAATTTTGAAATTAGAATGCATTCAATAAGCTAAATAAATAAAAGTAGTAGAATAGACGAAGAAATTAGGTTCAGTTCAGTTATGAGTGGTATATAAATAAAAAATTTAATTAGCTAATATATCCCATATTAGACTTTCTATTTTGAGGTAACATTAAATCTTCGTCTTGTTCTTCAGTAGGAACACTTTGTGGAAATTGTCCAGACTTTGCCATCATCTGTTGTTCTAGATTTTTAATAAGTATTTCGGTATCTTTAGATCTTTTATTCATTTCATCCATATTGATATGTATTCCCAGTACATTATTCAAAATTTCTAAAAGATTTTTTGATGCTTTTGCATCAATTACATATCCAGATGTTTCACCTAACAGACAGATTCCTTCTATTCCACGAAGTTTCCCCAGACCAAGTATTAGACCATTCATTCCCGTAATATTTCCATTGTCAAGGGTTGAAATATTAAAGGATCTAAAAGATTTTACCATTTCTGGGTTAGTTGCTGTTCCATAAATTTTTGGATCATTTACAAAGGTACCTGTAACATATGATGCTAATGAATAGATATTTGAAATCTTGAATTTTGTAATTAAGTCTAAAATTTGTTCAGATAATAAATATTCAGCACCTGGAACTACTGGCTGTGAATCACCCGTGAGCAGAATTAAATCTTTAGAGGATAACGTATCACTAGTAGTAGGTTTTAAGGAGTCGTTTGATTGCGAAGGACCATTAATTGATTGATTTAAATGAACTTCTTGTACATTGTTAATATCTTTAATTTCTTTTCTATTTTTTTTGCTTGTTTTAATAATAATATTATTATTATTATTATTATTCTTGACATAATAAAGACTATTTTTAACTATACTAGTTGTTCCGTCGGCCTGTATTACTACTTGTGGTGAAAAATATGATGAAAAAAGATCAGCCATATGAATAGCACCAAGTTCCTTTATCAAATAATCAACTGCTAATTTACCTACTAATCCGGTTCCAGGAAACCCGCAGATTAAATAGGGTGAATTTAAAGACGGTGTTTTTTTTTCAGAAAAAACTATCTCGATAGGTTTTGCCATAGAAAACATTATTTAAAATATAAGCTGTTCTTTCTTTCTTTAAATGTTCCGGGGTAGATACAATAGAACTCAATCAATAACAAACAAAAGACTGGTTAGCTTAACATAGGGAGATACCAAATAAATCAAGGAAGGTTTATTGATTATAGTCATTTTAATAAAATATTGGAATCTCTTGAACTAGTGACAGTAAATGACTATAAGATAAAACAAGTATTAGTGCCAAGAAAAAATTCGTCAAGAAAGGGAGATAATGGAATTGTACTAGTCGTAGGCGGAAGTAGAATTTATCATGGAGCTCCAATATTGGCATCAATGGCAGCTTTACGTTCTGGTACAGATTTGGTATATACAGCAGTTCCTAGCATTAATGTAGAATCAACAAGATCATATTCACCCAATCTCATAGTAATACCTCTAGTTGATCAAAGATTAACAATGGGGTCAGCAGCACGATTA
>DASUUM010000066.1:0-5039 GCA_036374075.1 Nitrososphaeraceae archaeon | reverse complement strand
TAATTGGTTGTTGATAATGACGTTTTGTATTCCATTTTCTAGTTAAAGTTTGTTTGCATATATTACAAATCCACTTGAGAGGTTTCAATCATCCTAAAAATGGTATTGATTTTATTTAACTTTTAGCGATAAAGAGTTATTCAGTGTAACTCTTTATCGCTAAAATCCATAATAGACTAAAATTCAATTGATCATAATATGGAATCCTAAAGAGAATCTAATAATCAAAGAAAATTGTTATAGGCAAAAATCTATACTAGTAGTAAAACTAAACTAAATAGATCTTTTAGATTACTTTTATGCATAATGAAATCATGAACAAGAATGTGATAATTTGAGATAAAAAAAATTATCATAAGGTTGAATAGATGAAACTCGATCCTCTCTAGAAGCATTTGAACATTCCTGCTAAACACAAAATCGACAAATATTGGTACCAGATGGTATGGCTAAGAAAAAGAGTTGTAACATGAGAAATTCCTCACTATGAAATTGTGAATATATACTATCAAAATCTGGTATCGGTTTTAAGACATTCAAAAAGAAAATACAAGAGTAAGGAAAATTATGGTGAAAGACTATTTGAAGTATTCGAAATTCATTGCTAGGAGTAGATAAAGTCGTAAAGAAGCTATGATAATTATAGATTCGTCAAAAAGATATGACAGATAGAAAATGAAGGTAATTAATTTGATTATGTAATGTTACAAAGATAGGTTTGAAATGATTAAATCAGAGACTGAATTGATTAATAAAAAAGGCATATGAAAGATCTTAGCATTTATGATACATAATTATAAATTTTTGTCTAATTGATTCTACAGACATTGTAAATGGATGCTGAAAAGTGGATGCTAGAGGCTACAATAACATTCTTGAATCCAAACTATGATAGTAGAGAAGTAGCAAATAATAATAAAATAAGGTAGAATAAAATCTTTGGTTTATAAGAGTATATGGATATTTTAGAGTTAAGATAAACTAAAATCTTAAATTTATAATTTCCTTATTTAGTCAATATAAGATTCAAAAAAAGCTTACTGTATCATTCTCAACTACTTTGATACCTTGCTCAAGTAGCTGTCATTCCTTCCTTCATTCCAATTTGCGAAATTATAATGACAAGGAATATTCAAATTATCAATAGAAAACTTTTAGACAAAAGTCAAAGAAGCAGATAATATTTTGAGGACTATATGTTTTATTTAGATTATAAAGAAACATATATCCAAAGATTAATGGATAAGTAAAATTATATTTTTTGAAAAAGGTATTTTGATTTCCTTATCTTTTTGTATGCTTCAATTATAAAATATAACGTAACAGAGAAAGCAAGTATTCTTAACCAATCTTCAATGCTTATTGGCGAACTTTGAAACGTAAAGTTCATTGATGGATGATAAGTATAGAATAATTGTAACGCAATCATTGCTATTATTCCAACTATAATCCATTTATTGGAAAAGACGCCTATTTCAATCATAGATTTATCAAATGAACGACAATTGAGAAGATAAAATATCTCAAACATAACTATAGTATTAACTGAAACAGTTCTTGCTACATCTATATTTGCAGATATACTCATTTCCAATAAAAATAACAAATAAACAGAAATAATCATAATACTACTAGTTAAGAGAATTCTTTCCATCACACTTCTATTAAGTATGTTATATTTTGGTGAACGGGGAGGACGAATCATTATATCCTTTTCCTTTGGTTCAAATATTAACATCATTCCCAATGCTAATGCAGTAACCATATTTATCCAAAGTATTTGAACTGGAAGTATAGGAAGAGATAATCCTGTAAGAAAAGCTGCTATTATAACTAATGCTTCTCCAAAATTAGTTGGCAGAGTCCAAGTAATGAATTTTATTAAATTATCAAAAATTCCCCTTCCTTCTTCAATTGCAGATTTTATAGAACTAAAGTTATCATCAGTTAATATCATATCTGCTGCTTCTTTGGCTACATCTGTTCCTGTTATCCCCATAGCTATTCCTATATCTGCTTGCTTTAGTGCAGGAGCGTCATTTACGCCATCTCCTGTCATAGCTACTATTTGTCCTTTGCTTTGTAATGCTTTAACCAATGATAGCTTTTGGTCAGGAGATACTCGTGCAAAGACATCTGTTTTTTCTGCAACATTTATCAAATCCATTTCAGAATAATTCTTTAATTCTTGACCAGTCAGTGCATTTACTTCCCTTTTAGTGATAGTAGTAGTAATTATACTATCATGTTTATCAATATCACTATTTTCATACCCTGTATTAACAGTATGATTTATTACCTTTTCATTGTAATATTTGTCTAAAAATCTAGACTCATTTGATTTATATCCTAATCCTAATTGTTTGGCTATTGATACTGCAGTATGCAAATTATCTCCTGTTATCATCTTTACTTTTATTCCAGCAGAATGGCATGAATTTATTGATTCAATAGCTTCTTGTCTTGGAGGATCAATCATTGCAACAAATCCCAAGAAAATTAAGTTATCTTCTAAAAGTTCATGCTTCAAGTTTGTGATTTTCTCATTGTTTATCTCTCTTTTGGCAAATGCAATAATTCGCAAACCTCTCTTTGCCATTTCCTCTGATTTCTCTATTATTTCAGTTGATATTTGAGATGATAATTCTATTCTAGCACTATCATCAGTTTCAGGTACTTTACTTTGTAGATCAACTGAAATAAAATTGCATTTATTAAGGATTTTTTCTAGAGATCCTTTTACATAAATTACCTTTGATTTATTGTTATTATATTCTAAACTAACGTTATGCATAGTTGCCATGTACTGTAGTTCAGATTCAAAGGGAATTGTATCAATACGGGGAAATTTTTTATGAATATCTGATTCATTGAGGCATATCTTTTTAGCTAATACAATTAATGCTCCTTCTGTAGGGTCTCCTTTTATTTGCCATTGGCCCATCGACTCATTTTTAATTAATTGTGAATCGTTGCATAATAATCCTGCGAGTATACACTCTACAAGAACATTATTATTATAAGAAAAATCTTTTAATATATTATTGTCAGTTCTAGGAATGCTAAACGAGTTATCATTTTTATTTGCATTTTTAAGAAGACTAATAGTATTTAAAAAAGTAATTTCACCTTCTGGCAAATATCCAATTCCACTAACTTTATACAAATTTTCTCCAGCCATAATTTCAGTAACAGTCATTTGATTTTCTGTAAGCGTACCTGTTTTATCAGAACAAATAACAGTAGTACTTCCTAAAGTCTCGACAGCAGATAATTTACGAATTATGGCATTCTTTTTTGCCATTCTGTGAACTCCTATAGACAATGTTATTGTTAAGGCTGCAGGTAATCCTTCAGGAATTGCAGCAACTGCCAAAGCTACTGAAGACATAAACATGTCAATAAGAGAATGAGCCTGAAGTATACCTATCGCAAATGTTAGTGCAGCAAATCCTCCTATTATATACAATAATAGTTTAGTTAGAGTAGATAGTTTGCGAGATAATGGTGTCATTAATTCCACAGCGGAACTGATGCTTTCTGAAATTTTTCCTGTCTCGGTATTATCTCCTATTTCAACAACAATGCCTAATCCATGACCATAAGTTATCAATGTACCTGCATAAGCCATATTCCTTCTATCTGCAAGAAGAGTATCCTGTTTTAGCATCAAGTTGCCGTTTTTTTCTACGGGAACTGATTCACCAGTTAAAGATGATTCATCAATTTTTAGTTCTCGTGCTTTAACCAATCGTATATCTGCAGGAACTTTATCACCTGATTTTAGAAGGACAACATCTCCTACTACCAATTCCTCAGAAGGAATTGTTGTTTTTTTACCATTATTTCGAAGAACAGTGGTTTCTGTAATCATAATTTTAGATAATGCTTCAATAGCTTTACTTGCTTTAGATTCCTGAATATAACCGACTACTGTATTTACGATTACTACACCGAAGATAACCGAAGAATCAACCCATTCTTGAAGAATTGTTGTTATAAATCCTGCAATTACAAGAATGTAAATAAGTGGTTGTTTGAATTGAGAAGCAAAGCGATCAATGCTGCTTACTTTCTGTTTCTTTGAAATTTTATTTAGGCCATCTCGCTTTTGTCTTGAGGAAACATCCTCAGCGTCTAATCCGGTATCAACATTTACTTTAAGTAAAGTGAATAATTCATCATTAGATAAAGCATGCCAACTCTTTTCAAACACGACAACAATGTTTTAATTAATTAACCAAGTTAAATATTACTGAAACATGTACCTATATATATAAATTTTAGAATTCTTATATCCTAAAGAAAGATAAAATAAAAAATACTTGATGCATATGATTAAACTAATTTGATTTCCTTATAGAAACTAGAGTTGCAAAAGTACAAAGATTTTTTTGATAAACAATTCATACTATCATATCATAGATAAGATATGATTATAAGTTAATATAAAAAATCTATTTTATATTTTATATCATTGATTATAGTAAATAGCATTATAATTGAAATAATTATTCAAAAAAAAGGAAATTGATAAGCAATATAAAGGAGTTATTTTCTGTCAATTAGGAACATATTAAATCAATTATCTCAAAATTATATAAAAAAGGATCAATTATAACATGAAATATTTAGAGAACATATAAAATAGAAAAATATATTTCAAATAAAAAATTTTAATGACTTATGGAGCATATGCAAATATTGGAATGCATACACAAATAATATTAATTGATTTAAATGTACAGTATTTATGAAAGGTCAAAGTTTAAAAGAGCATTACAGGATATTATAGATAAAGAATTAGGATTGGCAAACTATTCTGTTTTAAGAATAAAAAAAGAAATTCACTAATTATAGATAAATGTCTGTTATCTTATTAACATAATAGGGCAATCTATAGATTCAGCTAATCTTCTTGAAACACTACCAAGTGCAACAATTTTGAAATGCCTTTAAGAGGATTAAGTCCCATAATTACAAAATCAATATCTTCTTTTTCTATAAATTCAATAAGTTTGTCTGCAATATTGCCATAT
>DASUUM010000065.1:0-3130 GCA_036374075.1 Nitrososphaeraceae archaeon | reverse complement strand
TTTTTGGTTATTGGATTGAATGATTATCTTCAAGTAGACAATTGCTAAGCATATTATATATTATAATTAGATATAATGTATGGTAGGATATTATATTCTTAGAACTTTGAAGCAAAAAATGATGAAACTATTATAAGAAATGTCATCTAGCTTTTAACTATGCTGAACTTTCCTACCGATAAAATATATCATGCGGAGGAGAAAGAACATGTAGATTTTGCTGCAATACTTACTGGAAAAGAGAAAGAAGTGCCAGAAGTAGATACATTAGATACTGCTTTAGCAACATTTCAAACTACTAATAATAAAGATGAAAAAGATGATTTAAAATACTCTGTTAAAGTTACAGATATGGATAAAATAAAAGAAGTTCATATTGATATAGGAAAATCCAATGAGAAAGAAAGAGAAAGAGAAGGAGAAGGTGAAGAAAAAGTAGTTGCTGAATTGTATAAATCTGATATTCCATCAGGAGAAGTTATGGGAACACTTTGTAATGGAACCATAAATTCGCAACAACTCAAAGGTCCACTTCATGGAAAGAATACCAAGGAATTAGTCGGGAAAATAGAGAAAGGAGAAGCCTATGTAAACATAGTGACAGAGGATAATCCAAAGGGAAAAGTAAGAGGAAAAATTAAAAAATTAGCACCTGCTTGATAATATTGGTGTTTCTACAGACTAAATGAATAAAACAGAGTCATAACATCGAAGGAATCCAAGTTTTGAAGAGGATCATAACATTCTTTTTCTTTTAAGAATGAGATAATAGTTTTTGTTTGTGCTGTGAACATTATCTTATCTAAATATCATTTACTTATAAGGGTATAAATAGATGTATATTTGCTTTGGGCCCGTCGGAATAATACCGATAGGTGCAAAAAATGAGTCTAATTTTATATATTCTACTACCTTGTATTTAGCTTTTATTTAAAATTGCTTAATTCATAAAAGCCATAATCTAAAATAGAAAAGAATGACAAGACTATGGTTGTATGAATTCGTCTCTTGTTATCGATGCAAGATAGAAAAAGTAAATAATAATTAAATTCCTTTTAGAAACTTATATGTTCAATTTATTTGATAAAGACAAACTTCATATAGATGATAATTCAAAAATGTCATTTTTAGTTCCTGTAATTATATTTTTTATGGCTGGAATCGGGATATCAATAGTGTCTAATGATTTAAGCTCAATTGTTTTTGCATCTGCAGATATAAAGGATAACAACAACAATAATTCCTCATTACCTTTATCTTCATCTTCTGTTCTTGATAATGGTAGCTATACATTTGTAGAACAAAAGACAGTTATGTCCCAACCAGCTCCTGTAAGGCATCCTGGACAACCGTCTCATGAGGTAGTATTTGCTCTTCCTTTAAGAGATGATGGAAAGGTTTGGTCAGGAACGGTAACATTTACTGCTAGTAAACCAATAGAGGCAGAAATTCTTCATACTTATGCTCCAGAACAGAAACCAGATTCATTATATGGTGAACCATATCATGCAGTATTACCAGGTAATAAGAGTATCGCCATTACTCATTTAAGGGATATAATTGATGTACCTATAGAAATAAATGGTACTGGAATAAGTTCTGGTTCATTTAATTTTGTAGGAAATGCATTAGTTTTTCATAAAACGAATGGTGAGCCATTTACTGTAACATATACTATTGATGCAAAGGTTAAAGATATTGGTATTAATAATAAATGATGAATTTTTTTGAATTTTTGAATTTATGTTATGCTATTTTGTATAAAAAAATAGATTCAGGTTAAAGTTTGAAAAGACTTATAGGACTAGAATCTTTCATTTAGTAGGGTTCTACTAATACTATCTTGTATATTTTTAGGTAACAATACTGTATATGTTATATAACTATTCTAGTGATACAAGAAAATTCTCCGATAATTTAATCTTTCAATCTCTGAAATAAATTATATATATTTAAGTACAATTATAAATTGCTATGACCATAAAAAGAAATAAAAATATTTATCCTTTGGCAAGTACTACAAGTTGTCCACTCATAGTAGGCTCATGATATTCACAATAATATCTAAATATTCCAGGTTCATTTGCAACAAATGAGATAGAATCGTTCTTACCTTGTCCCAAATTCAAGTTTATATTATAAGGAGCATTTATTGTAAAAGAATGTCTATCACCTGTTGGGGCTTCCATATTGTAAAAGTATATAGTAACATTGTCATTCTGATTAACCTCTAATATCTTAAAGGAGAGATCATCTGGTGGAAATTCCGTTACATTAAAAGCTGGAAGTTCTGTATTGAATAAGAAGAAAAATGGTTTTTCTGTCTGAGAAGTTTCTTCAGACTGTTCAGATGCTTTATCTGTGGTATTAGAAACATTTTCTAATTGTGCTACTCCAGGTAAGGTGATATTAGTAGATAATGTTATAGTAAACAAAAGAGACATAAAGAAAATCAAATTATTTTTTAATTTTCTCATTATAAATAATTAAAAGTGTAATTATTTATTATTTGCTCAAAAAAAATTTCTTATTTATTTATTTTTTTTATTGTCTACTGTATGATCTTTCTATTTTTCGTGCATAATTGAAATTATTTTGCACAATACCGTTGTAATATTTTTGTGTGAGTTCTAGTGATTTGTTAAAATTCTCAATACTACCAACAGCGATTTCATTTACGAATTTTGTAGCATTAACTGTATAATCTTGTATATTTTTGTTTAATGTTTTATATGTTTCAGAATATCTTTGTGGAATATTGAAATTTTCACATGATTTATTGATGTTATCAAAGAATTGAGCATATGATGATTGATATGTATTAAAGACATTCTTTTGTAACTCTATAGCATTGTTTGATGTTTCTTGTATTGTTTTGTTAATTTGTTCTTGATATCTCCTGAAAGTATCCACATTCTTTTCAAAGATTCTTCTGTTATCTTCTTGAAATTTATTTACACTTTCATAAATCTTTTCTGTAGTGTCTGATGGTGGTGTTAAGTTAATTACTTGGATCACCTCCTACAAGATACATCAATAATCTAAATTTTAGATGAGATCTTCTGATACCATTGTGCATAAATACAAATAATTGAATCCAATTGTGGACATGTGAGAGTGTACAATCAAA
>DASUUM010000064.1:0-2561 GCA_036374075.1 Nitrososphaeraceae archaeon | reverse complement strand
AAAAACTATTATCTTATCAGGAGTTTCTCTTACAACGTACCCAATATCTGGATTATCTATAGTTTTCACACCACGGTTGAAATATCTTCCGGATACCATAGTTACTATTTATTAGCGTTATATAAAAAACATTCTTCAATTCTTTTAAAATCGTCTTCTAAGCAGAGATCAGGATAAAGATGGTTGCAAATTTATCTCAATAATTTGTTTGCATTAATTCCTTGGTTTAGTAATGTTCCAGATTATGAAAATTGCAAGCAGTGTGTGTTAGAACATTCTTTTTATTGATGAAACTCTCTTCAGAAATAAATCTATATCTCTCTAAATAATCACAAGCTATTTTTATTCCGAGTATTATTGTTTTCTTCGTTAATTTTTAACCTTTTATTAGCCCCTAAGAATGATTTTCATAGAATCAGACCTGGTATAGTAGGAAGGAGATTAAGGTTTTCCAAAGTGTAACATATTAAGATTAGTAAGTTCTTCTAATTGATGTTTTAAGCGAGTGGTATAACTATTCGTTATATTGCTTATGACCAAATTAAGTTCATTTTTAGCTTTGAGTGAATAAGATTTGTACAAGTTTTCCATTTTACTCACAAGAAGTTGAGAATGATTATTCTGTTTCATGAGTAAGTTAAATAATCTGTCTTCATTATTCCAATCATCTAAATCGTCGTGAATTTGATAAGCTATTCCCATTAAATGACCAAAATTTCCTATTGCTCTAGTATCTTCTTCATTAGCATCAGCTAAAATAGCACCAATTCGAGTAGAAGATTCAAAGAGAGAAGCTGTTTTGTGTTCTAATACTTTGATATAATCGTCTTCTGTAATAGTATGATCTTTGTTTAATCTAATTTCCATTATTTCCCCTTCGCTCATACGAATAGCCGCATTTGCAATCTCTGATGAAATACGAGGGTTATTTAATTTCGAGGTAATATTTAAAATAATTCCAAGTACAAAGTCTGCCGTTAAAATACTGTTATTATATCCATATTTAATATGAAAAGAGGGTTTTCCTCTTCTCATATTTTCCTCATCAATAATATCATCGTGTATCACTGATTCTGTATGTAAAAGTTCTATTGCAGTTGCTGCAAGAAATCTTTCGTCATCGATTTTAGAAAAACGTTGAGGAAGGTTTGTGAGAATAGTAGTTTCATTATTTTTTGATTTAATTATTTCAGATGACAACAATAATATAAGCGGCCGGATTCGTTTCCCCCCCTCGCAAGCGTATTTAAGAGGAGAATAAAATTCAGACCAGGAATACAGATTCAATTCTCTTTCTAAAGTATCATTGATTTTTAATAAAAAATCTCCAAATTGTTCCATCAATGAGCTACTTGATTCTTGATTTGTATTTTTTCCTTTTAAAATATCGCCATCCAAATATTTAATCTTCACTTTAGTTAAAAATAATAAGAATATTAATGCTACTATGGAGCTTTCTAGGTAATAATATCTGTACTAGTTAGTTATAAGCAAAGTATTTTCATTGCTCCGGCCGGGATTTGAACCCGGGATCTGCGACTCGAAAGGCCACAATGCTTGACCGGATTGTGCAGCTAGATTAAAGCTCCTACACCACCGGAGCACGATGAGGTGTAATTTTAATTTCTATAAAATCTTTTCTTAATTTAAAATGGTAATAATATTTAAGAATACAAAAGGTTTTTCTAATCTTCCTATGTTTTAATATATATGATATACAATAGTGTTGATTCGAGCAAGCTAGGATTATTAATCAAAATAATGGACGATCAAATCAGTAAAAGAAGTTTATTAAATCATCGATTTTACATTCTATGGAGGGAAGGAAAACTCACGATTAACCATTTACGTAGTTATTCCAAAGAATACTTCCAGTTGGTAAAAGCTGTTCCTGAATTAGTTGATAATATTCTTGAGAATCTGGAAAACTATGATCCTAGAAATCAGTATGTGAAAGCAGTGAAAAATACTCAATATGAAGAATATCAACATATCGAACCATGGATAAAATTTGCACAGTCACTAGGTATTGAAAAACAAGAATTATTGAAATATGAAGGAAATAATGAGGTTAACCTGGCTATTGAAAATTTAAAGGAATCATGTCTTTCGTCGATAGTAGAAGGTGCATCAACCATGTATTCATTTGAGAAAGAACTTCCTCAAATTAGTAAAACAAAAATTGAAGGATTAAAAAAATTTTATAATATTTTCTCGGATGAAGATATAACATATTTTAAGATACATCAAACTGCAGATATAGAGCATGCTAGATTATGGAAAACACTTTTGCTAGATTACAATTTAGTCAGAAATACCAAAGATTTAAACGAAATTATCTTAAATGCATCCGTTCGTTCCTTGAATTCTCAAAATCAAATTCTTGATGTAGTCTACGATAATTACGTAAAAGAGTTTATGAATTGATTTTTGCCCTTCACACTTAAATTTTTATAACCTCTTTATTGAATATAATTGAAATAGTTGGGCCTATAGCTTAGCCTGGTAGAGCGACCGGCTCATAACCGGTAGGTCGAGGGTTCAAACCCCTTTAGGCCCAT
>DASUUM010000063.1:0-8857 GCA_036374075.1 Nitrososphaeraceae archaeon | reverse complement strand
ATCACAGTTTATAATATTTAAAAAATAATTATTTATATTCCACTACTATCTGGCTTTTTAATCTCTATAGTAACTTTGTCTCCTACCCTTAATCCCGATTCTTCATATTCTCGTATACTTAATTTGAATGTAGGTGATTCGCCTAAATTCATATTTTTAGCAAACATCTTTGGTAGGTTTTTCATTAGGTCTTCTGGTGAGGTAAAGTTCATACCCATTCCTCCAAATGGAGATTGCTGTTGTTGATTTTCTTTTCCAAGAGTTTTAGTATCGCTGAATACAACATAAACAAAAGGAGTTTTTTCATCTTGAGATGCCTCAATTTTAGATACTATAAATTCATTCTTCATAAATAAAATATATTATTCACTTATTATAATTCTTAGTTTATAAATTGTCTTAACTCTACAACCAATAAAGAACGAGGATTACAAATGGAGGTTAATCTCATATTTTTAACTGATATAACAGAACTAATATTCTGCTATTACTATAGTATAAGAATTTTTAATTGTTTAGATGTGTAAATTAAAACTAATTTATTATGAGAAAATCCTTTCAAATAATTATAACTTTAAGTAATTTTTAAAAACTACATTTAGTCATTGAATGTTATAGACGACGTAATAAAAAGATTAATTGATGCCAAGAAAATTAGTTTTTTAACTGGAGCAGGTATTTCTGCAGCAAGTAATATTCCAACTTTTAGAGGAGAAGAAGGTTACTGGAAAAAATATAATCCACTAGATTTAGCAACACAAACTGCATTTAATAAAAATCCAAAGTTAGTGTGGGAATGGTATTATGAACGTCGAAAACTTGTTATTAATACTAAACCAAATTACGCACATTATGCCATTGCGGAATTGGAAAAAAATAAGGATGTTTGGGTGATAACACAAAATATAGATGGTTTTCATAAATTAGCAGGAAGTACTAAGGTTTTAGAATTACATGGTAACATATTTAATGTGAAATGTACAAATTGTAACTTCAAGGGAGAAATCAATAATGAATTTTCTCCACCTCCTCCCATATGTAAAATATGCAAAAGTTATCTGAGACCAGATGTTGTATGGTTTGATGAGGATTTAGATTCAATTGTTTGGAATAAGGCTGTTACAATAAGTACTAATTCTGATATTCTAATTATAGTCGGCACTTCTCTTTTAGTAGAACCTGCAAATGAACTACCTATTCTTGCCAAAAGAAAACATTTATTTTTGATAGAAATTAATCCAAAAGAAACAAAGTTAAGTCATATCATGAATTCCTCTATTAGAACTACAGCAGTAGAAGGTTTACGTTATCTATTAGAAAATATTAAAAAGAATATTTATTAATCACAATTTTATAAAAAATGCACTTGATTCCCATTTTTATAAATAACATCAACATTTTAATAAATTACAGCAAATATTTTTTTATCTCTTTTTTTATATCTTTATTTTTTGTAAATTCTCTATATGTAACTTTTGCAGAGACAGATTTAAATAATATCACTGAATCTAACAAAAATAAACCAACAAAAATCTCTTCAATTGAAGATGAATATTGGTTTCCTATTGTAAAAGATGTAATTGTACCATTGATAATTGGTATATTTGGAATAGCCTCTGCTGGCTTGATAGTCAATAAGTGGCAGAAAAAGAAAGATATTAGTTCCATCCGTTCACAAGTCTTATCTGATTTTCAGGCATCTCATAAAGACTATATAGTAATGATGGATACATTTGTAGCTAGGATATTGTTAAAATGTTATACAATAGATAATTCAAAACTACCAACTCAAAAAAAGCTAACTGATTTGCTACCTTTTGGATATGATGTTGGAGCAGCAAAAGATAAAATAGAAAACCATATTTTTCAATTTTCTAATATAAAACAACATAAAGATTATATAGAAAAGGAATTTGATAATTTTGAAAAAGATTTTTTTAGTAGAAGAACATTGGTAACAAAGTTTCTTTCAGGATTGCGTCAGTATTTTAAAAATGGCGAAAACTTAAATTCGAAATTGGATGCTTTATGGGAAGAAAAAATTATGTATGCACATATATTAATTCTAAATATGATGAGATCCAATAATAATGAACAGGATTTTATTGATACGCTAGAAAAATTTAAGGAATGTATAGAAAAAGCTTTTAAAGATATTATGATTATATCTTAAGTAAAGCAGAAATTGAAATATAGAAATCTAGTATAAAGAAAATAAAAGTATATTTCAATAGAATTATAATAAAAACAATAAATTCTAATAAATATTAAACTAGTCCGTCAGTTAAATTTTTATAATTAGATTCATATTTTCATCTATAATTAAAATAATGGATTTCTGACTTAGGCATAAATTTGAAGGTTTTAGTTAATTAGTTATATAAACCCACGAATGTAGTTGCAGGGTTCGAGTCCCACTCCCGGCGTCCTACTTTATGTAAAATTTGTATTTATTTTTCTGCCTTAATCAAGGAGTATGATAAAAATATCGAAGATACAAAAAGAAATGTAATAAAAGCATAGACTATAGGTTCCAAATGCTCATATCACCTCCTATGATATATCTGGTTTTTTTATTAATTCCGTTGTTAGTACGGAATATATTTCAGGATATTGTTTTACTAATTCTAAATTTACTTCAAGTACATTGACATATTTTGGAGCAAATACAATTAGATTGCTTATCTTGTTTCTTTCTATATTAAGGTCAACTAATGTTTTTAAAGCATTTTCTGGAATTCCTGTGGCTTTACTTACATTTGCTACCTGTTGATATGCAGATTCAGGTGTTATATGCGGATCTACAGTAGATGCTGAATCAGCTGCTGGTCTACTATGAAAGAACTTTTCTGATGTAAATTCTTGAGCAATAAGTTTAGAACCTATAACTTTGTCATTCCATACAATTTCACTACCTTGTGATTGATATGGTAGAGTTATTTCTCCAATAATTGTAAGTGAAAAAGGATAACCTATTCCTGTTACAAGCATCATCAATAAAACTATTATAATTGATGGACGTAAATTATTAAAAAGAAAGTTTCTTATTGTTTGTTTATTATTATCATTCATTTATTTTTTTCACCAACTTCAATCTTCCTTAGGTAAAAAGAGATAGCAAAATATCAATCATCTTGATCCCAACAAATGGCAATATAGCTCCACCAATTCCATAAATAACAATATTTTTTACAAATATTTTTTGTAGAGATTCTGCTTTAAATTTAATACCTTTTAGCGAGATAGGAATAAGTGCTGGTATTATAATAGCGTTAAATATTAAAGTCGATAATATTGCAGTTTGTGGATTATGTAATTGCATTATATTGAGTGCTGCTATTGTAGAATTATTTTCCATAAACAATGCTGGCAATATTGCAAAATATTTAGCTGCATCATTGGCTATACTAAATGTAGTTATAGCTCCTCTGGTCATAAGCAATTGTTTTCCTAGTTTTACAACTTTTAATATCTTTGATGGGTCTGAATCCAAATCAACCATGTTGGCAGCTTCTTTAGCAGCAGCAGTCCCGCTATTCATTGCTAATCCAATATCTGCTTTGGCAAGTGCAGGTGCATCATTTGTTCCATCTCCTACCATACCTATTATGTGACCTTTTTGTTGTTCTTCGATTACTCTTGTTAACTTTTCTGTAGGTTTTGCCTCTGACATTACTTGATTTACATTTGCTTCTTTAGCAATTACTTCTGAAGTGAGCTTATTGTCACCTGTAATCATAATTGTAGTTATACCTGTAGCATGAACTTCTTCAAGTTTTCTTCGAATATTTTCTTTTAGATTATCTTTTAGAACTATTAAACCTATTATTTCATTGTTGAGAGATACAGCTATAGGTGTGGCACCATTCTGTGCTATTTCTTGAGCCTTCCACTTAATTTCTGCTTTATTAGTTTGCGGGTTAGATGCTTCTTCTAATATGACATCAACTGCTCCTTTTAGGATTTTAATTGGTTTGTAGGAATGAGCTAATTGCAATAACATATTATGGACTTTACATTTGCTTGAATCATCAATTGCTTTTTCAAAACTATCTATTGATAAAGAATCATCCGTATGAGTTTTGTCATATATTGTTTTTACTATATCTCTAAATTCTTCCTCTTGGTCTTTATTTAGGTTTATTCTTTTTTTATTTGAAATAAATTCTATCCCACTTACTTTTGTTTCAGCAGAGAAATCAATTGATTTTGCAGTTATTATTTGTTCTAAAAGTGAAGGTAGATATTTTTTTTCTTCCGCTAAATCTATTATAGATTTTCCTTCATGTGTTATATCATGAATAGATGCAGCAAATGCTGTTTGTCCAACATCTTCTTCTGTATATCCATGCATTGGTATAAAAGAAATAGCACTTCTACTACCTTCTGTAATTGTCCCTGTTTTATCAAGTATTAATACATCACAATCGCCAGCAGCTTCAATTCCTTTTCCTGATTTAGCTATAATGTTGTCTTTTCCCAATCTTGTTATTCCAGCAACACCAATAGCGGGAAGTAAACCACTAATAGTTGTAGGCATTAGAGCTACTAAAAGTGCAACCAAAGATGCAATATCTATTTTGTATCCCATAAAATGTGCTAAAAATAATAATGTTCCTATTACTGTAATGAATATAATTGATAATCCTGCCAACAAGATTGTTAAAGCAATTTCATTTTGAGTCTTTGGTCTTGTTGCATTCTGTATCATACCAACCATTTGGTCGAGATAACTTTTTCCAGCCTCAGCAGTTATCTCAACTATTATATTGTCTGTTGTAACTCTTGTTCCACCTATTACATGGTCATCTTTTTCTTTGAAAATTGGGTTAGTCTCTCCAGTCATCATTGACTCATCGACAAATGTTTTACCTTCACTAACTAATCCATCTCTAGGTATAAATTCTCCAGCATATACTCGTACTTCATCACCTGGTTTTAGGTTTGACGATGTAACAATGACCTCTTTTCCATGGACTACTTTGTGAGTAGATACTTCCTTCTCTAAATTTCGAAGAGAATCAACTCTTGCTTTTGCTTGTGATTCGGATAAAGATTCAGAAAATGTTGCAAACCATACAGTAAGTATAAGTATTATTGCAGTCTCAACATAGAATATTTGGTTTTGGTTAACAAATGTTTCTGATATATGAGGAAATATTGCAATTAATAATACTACAAAAAATCCTAACTCTACAGTAAACATAACAGGATTGTTTTTTGCAAGGTATTGAGGATTAAGTTTCTTTAAAGATTCTACTAATATTGCTTTGTTCATAGTATTAGCTAATTTAAAAAATGTTTTATTATTTTCACTTCTCTTATTGTTATTATGTTTATTTTTCTTATTTACCATTTTTTATCAACTTTATTTAAATTGAAACAGGTCCCATTAGCAAAAAAGGGAAGAATGATAGTGCTGTTAATAGAAATGTCATGACAACCAATATACAAATGAACAAAGGTCCTTTAGTTTTGATTGGTTCTATAACTTCTTTTCTATCCTTTAATGTAAATGAGCCAGCTATAGATAGCATTAATCCTATCGGTACATATCGACCAAGAAACATTACAATAGCAGTAGACCAGTTCCAGAATGGAGTATCTGCTGATGTTCCAAAATAATCTGAGCCGTTGTTAGCTGCAGCAGAAGTATATTCATATAATGTTTGAGTAAATCCCATTGCAGTTATTTTTTCTCCTACAATTGCCTGAGCATTTTCTGTTGTAAATGCAATAACAGTAGGAATCAATATAATGGCTGGATGAAGCAAGAAGATAAATACAGTTAATTTAATATCTCTTGGATTAATTTTCATGCTCATAAACTCTGGAGATTTTCCTACCATTAAACCAACAATAAAAAGTGTTAAAAGTACATATACTATCATAGTCATCATTCCAGTTCCTACTGCACCAGGAATTGCCTGAACAAACATTGCTAGGAAAAATGAAGTAATAACATTCGAAGACATTCCAGCTAATGAAGAATTCACTGCTCCTGTATTTGTACCTAAAGATGTAGTATCAAATAAGGCACTTCCAAAACTGCCAAACCTAGTCTCCAATAAAAGAGGACCACTTTCATTAGTCAAAGAGAATGACAATAGAACACTAAATCCAATCAACATTGTTACAAGAATGGATAATCCTCTTCCCAAACCCATTAGTTTAGCGTATGCTATTGGAAACGAAAGTGGAATTATTAACATCAGAAACATCTCATACAAATTTGATAAGCCAGTAGGATTTTCAAATGGATGAGCAGAGTTAAAACCAAAAAAACCACCACCATTATTACCTAATAACTTTATCGATTCAAGAGAAGCTACTGGTCCTATAGTTGTTGTCGTTTCTGTTATTGTATTATTACCATTATTAATTGCTGATTCTAATGGAGTGATTGTTATTGATGAATCCAATATCTGTGGAACTCCCATTATCATCAAGATTAAAGCTGAAATGAAGGACACAGGTAACAATAAAGTTAAAATAACTCTTATGAAATCCATGTAAAAATTACCTAATCCAAAATTTTTCCTTATAAAAGAACGAATAAAAGCAAAAGCTGCAACAATACCTGACGCCGGTGCAACAAACATAGTGAAAGTTATAGCAAGTATTTGGGATAAATTCGATAGTTGTTGGTCACCTGCGTAATGTTGAAGATTAGTACCAGTAATATATGATATTGCTGTATGAACTGCTAAATCTAGTGAAAATCCTTCAACACTATTTGAAAAAGATAAATAATTTTGAAAAACTAGTACTAGAATTATGACAACTACTACTATCATATTTGTTATGAAAAGAGCAAAAAAGTATTCTTTCCATGTCATTTGCCTGCTTACATCTATTCCTATTATACGGTAGAACTTATTTTCAACTATTGCAAGTGTCTTTTCTATTGGTCTATTTTCATAGGAAATCATTCTAGCTAAATATGTTCCAAAAAAAGTTGCTAGAACTAATGTTCCTCCCAATAGAACTAAAAGTTCTATAAGTTGTTCCAATATTTACTCAGAATTCATTCCTTAATTTTGTGGATTTTGCTACAGTAGGGAGCAATTTAAAGATATCGAAAAATTGCCTACATTGACCAAATAAGATTTATTATGTATAACAATCCAAACGAAAATCTATATGATCTTAATCTTTCTATCTTTATCTATATAGATTTTTGTAGTAATAAGGTAAAATTCAAGATACATTTACTATTTTATTCTATTAATCTTTATCTTATTGATAGTATCAACTATATGAGAATTTTAATTGCTCAAGATAATAAAGGACTACAATACTTCATATCTTTTTCTATATGTTATATTATAATGTATAATCCCATGAACAGACGTAATGGGTTCAAATCCCATTTCCTCCATTCTAATTCTATAACACTATATAGTTTTATAATAAGAACAATGTTATAAATTATCACGCCGCAAATTCTTTTAATCATTAAGTATATTCTGATATAAACCCCGAACTACCGCTTCGAGGTTCGAGTCCCACTCCCGGCGTTATATTCGCGGGTTTATACAAAATATTTTTATTTATTGTGCGCAAATCGTATTTGAAAGACGTTATTTTATGTTAGCACAAGATTCAGCAGATAACCAGCAACAACAGAATTTTACTAGTAGTAAGAGTAATCACCTATTCAAGGCGAATAGTAGTAGTAATAAAGGAACAGCGATTGTTTCTTTTACTAATAAATCAATCAATGAAATACCCATTGAAGTTTTAAAAAGAAAGATTAATGGTATAATCCAATACCAAAAACCATACATATCAAAATTATTTTATGAGCTTCTTGCCAAAAATCCAGAAAATGCAAAAATATTATGCGACTACATAATAGCAGAACAAAATGAGTTTAATATCAAAGAATCTACGAAAGAAGATAAAATAAAAAGATTATTTCAATTATCTAGATTTTTTAATCATGATAAATCATTTTTTGAAATGACTAAAGAAGATATTTTAGATTTTCTAAATACGCTTAGAAAACCTTCTCATTTAGATCCTACTCATAAATCTATTGGAACATGGAATGGCAGACAAATGCTCTTTTTAAAATTTTTCAAATGGTTATACAATCCTAACGAACCTGATCCTAAAAGAAGAGAAACACCAGAATGCATGAAAGGAATAAAACAACTTCCAAGAAAGGAAATTTCATCTTATAAACCTGATGATATGTGGACTAACCAAGAACATGCCATATTTTTAAAATATTGTCCTAATCCACGAGATAGATGCTATCATGCAATGGCATTTGATACATCATGTAGACCTTCAGAGCTACTTTCCCGAAAAATTTCTGATATAAAATTTAAAGTTTCTTCAGAAGGAATACAATACGCTGAAATTACTGTAAATGGAAAGACTGGTCGTAGAACTCTTCCTCTAATAGAAAGCATTCCTTATGTCAAAGAATGGATTCAATCTCATCCTACAGGAACTAATCTAGATTCATGGCTTTTTATTTCAATGAGTAATAAGAATAAATCAATCTGTCCTTTGACTCGTGATGGCTTATTAAAGCATTACAAGGAACAATATAGAGATCGTCTATTTCCTAAATTGCTTGAAGATAAAAATGTTCCAGAAGTTGATAAATCATATATTAGAAATATGCTAACAAAACCTTTTACCTTGTATATTTTTCGCCATAGTGCCCTAACTGAAAAAAGTTCTTACTTAAAGGAACACATGTTAAGAAGCCATGCAGGTTGGAGTCTAACAAGCAAAATGCCTCAACGATATCTTCATTATTTTGGTACAGAATCTTCTAAATCGATACTTCAGATTAAAGGCGTTATAAAGGAAAACGAGAATATACAAAATACAAAAT
>DASUUM010000062.1:0-2386 GCA_036374075.1 Nitrososphaeraceae archaeon | reverse complement strand
AAATTCTCCAGATTTGTTACCTAATTTTCCAAGTGATTTGATATAGGTACCGTTTATATCAAATTGTGAAATACGATCATTTTTTGAATCTGCTACATAAACATATTTTAGATCCTTGCTTACAACAACATGTCTTGGATTATCAAATTTTCCTTTTTCTGCACTAGGAACTCCGTCTTCACTGCCAAATTTTAAAATAAAATTACCTTCACTATCGAACTTTTGTATTCTATCATTTGCTCTATCAGCTAGCCATACATTACCTTCTGTATCAACATCTATTCCATATGGAACATGCATTTGACCGTCATCAGTTCCATCTTCACCGAATTTAAAAAGAAAATTGCCGTCTTTATCAAATGCTTGAATACGACTACCGTCTCTGTCAACAATATATAGGATTGTCTCTTCTTTATTAAAGTCCAAATCATGTGGTCTTAGAAACTGGCCATCTTCAGATCCTGCACCACCCCATTTTTTTACAAATTTATAATCTGTAGCTTTTTCAAATGCATAGATTATATCAATATTTAATAGAGTAACTAGTGATATAAGCATTGAAAGTAATATAAGAATAACAAATGAAGTTTTTATATTGCCGAGTTCTTTCATTTTGTATATTTGCTTAAGTAGGTTATAAAAAGTATTTCATAAATATTTTTAAAATTGAATATCTGTCTCTTCAAAAATAATTATTCCTAAATTGGCGCTCAATGTAATAATTTATCTTAACAATATTATGATAGTATAACTTGATTCTATCTTAAATATCACAATATTAATTGTCTTAGTATTAAACACAATATATAATCACCTATTGTATGATATATTAAAGTTAAATATGTATCCAATAAAAAAATATCTTAGTTACAATTTATGATTTATATCAATAAATTTATGGTCTTTTTAAATAGATATAACTAAATATATTTTATATGGATATTTCTCTAATCCATTGTATATTATTTTAGAAGATAACAGATTTTCGTAGTCATTTTTTAATATTTTTATATTTAGTTGTTGAATTAATATTCATTTTTGCTTTGTTGCATAACTATGAAAATCACGATAATATGATACAAGATTGTGACAAGAACAATTACCAAAATAGATTCCTTATATGGTAATAAATTCATTTTTTTAATCAAAATTACGCATATCATAGTTATGCAACAAAGCATTCATTTTCACTATACTATTCAATTTGTATCTGTTCTACTTTCTTTGCATAAAGAGTTTATCCCATGCTTTTGTATCTATTATTTTAGTTGTATTTGCTAACTTTGGTGCCATTGCTGAAAGTATATTTGTATCCATTTTTTTAGGAACATTTTCTGACTTGTTTGTCATTGAATTAGTATCAATATACTTGTTGAATATATTACTACTACTTTTTTCCTTCTCTTGTGCATGTAGAATTATGTTATCATGTTTTGTATTGTTGCTGCTGCTGTTGTTATTACTATTTTCAGTAGGTACAATCCTGAAAACTGCTCCAAACTTTTCTGTTTTTGACTGCTTTAATCCTGAAACAATGTAAATATAGCCATCTGGACCTTGTTTTACATCTGTAATAATACTAAAACCTTCTGCAAATAATATATCAACATATTCTGTTTTATCTAGTGCTATTTTATCTGTTAGATTACCTTTTAAAGCCAGTCCAGTTCTATTTTCATTCAAATCAAAATGAAAAATTCTTCCGCCGTCTGCAGAGCCAACAAATATATCATTTTTATAGGTGAAACCCAATTTATCGGAATCAAGAAATAATAATGCGGTTGGAGCTACTGTTTTACCCCATATGAATTCTGGTGGGCTATAATGTCCTTTTCCATTAAAATAAACTAGATCAACAGGATTGTTATCTGTCACAGTTACATACTCTCCTTTTTTGTTCTTTGATCTATCTCCAAATTCATTGGATTCCCAAATTCCATAGATTTTATCAGCACCACTGTTAAATCCAGGTTCTACCAAGTTAATTTCATCTCCAAATTGTGGTCCATTTTCGGTATCCCATAATTTTCCTGTTACAGGATCAAAATCTAATCCAAAACTATTTCTTATTCCATAAGCATAGTATAGATTAAGAGGATAATCGTCTCCTATTATGCCATTATAACCACCATCATCATTTTCAACTAATGTACCTTCTTGAGTCATTCTTAAAATCCCAGCTCTGCCATTCACGGGTTCACCATCCTCAAAATTCTGAGTCTTTGTTTTGTATATCTTTGATGGCATAGTATTTTGGAAATTCCCTACTGTAAAATAAAGATTTTCATCAGGACCTATTCTTATTATTCCACCAATATGAGAAGGATCAGGAAATGATGGTACACCCACTAATAATTTTGAATTTACAAGTTCATTATTTTGATTA
>DASUUM010000061.1:0-3612 GCA_036374075.1 Nitrososphaeraceae archaeon | reverse complement strand
CTTGGTGAAAAAATTGATGCTACTGTTTTTCCTCTAGCATTTTGATTATGGTCAAAGAATACTTTGCCTGTCCTTTCGGTAGTATCCCATTCCATAGTAATTTTTCCTGGATGTCTTCTTATTAGAATTTTACCTATAACTTCTGCAAAGGATCTAGTTTGTTCATAAGTATATAAATTTACAATAGGAACAAAAATATGCAAACCTGTTTTTCCAGATGTTTTTACATATGATTCTATATTCAGCTCATCAAATAATTCTTTTAGATTAAAAGCTACATCAAGAGTTGCTTGGAATGCATTGAAATTATATTCTGGTTCTTGTCGACCTTCTTTTTCATTTCCTGAATATATATAGGGATCTAAGTCAAAAATTATATAATCAGGAAAATTTAAACTACATTTTTCTTTATCTAATATATCATCTCTTTGTTTGCAAACGTCAAAATCCTTAATTCTGCTATACCACGGATGCATTTCTATGCAACCTAAATTTGCAAGCCATAAGAGAGTTTCTTTGTTATTACATATAATATAGTTCATAATGTTTCCTTCTCGTGATTCTGAGTAAACTTTTACTGTCTCTACATATTTTGGTTTGTTATTTTGATTCCAATTTTTATGATAGAATGACTTTCCTTTAATTCCATCAGGATATCTACATAGGGATAATGGTCTATCTTTAAGATAAGGCAGAATATGCTTACTAATTTTATCATAGTATTCAATTAAGTCCTTTTTTGTAAGTTGAGGATGATTTGTTGTTTTATCCCAGAATATCTTATCAAGATTTGAGAAAATAGGATTAGAATTATTATTATTATATTCTATATCATAGTAACTATCATGCTTATCTCTTTTAGATTCTTCTACTTCTATTGCTTTTATTACCTTTTTAGTATATTTTTCCATTTCCAAAAGACATTCTTTTGGTACCTTATCTTCTCTAAATCTAAGAAATATAGGGGTCCTCATAATTTTTTCATTAGTCCAATTACTAAATTTTATTTCTACTACAAGTTCTGGTTTAATCCAAACTGGACTTTGGTTAGTATATGGTACAAAGTCAATTGGACATTTTTCAATTCTTATTTCTTGAAGTTTGTTATATACCTGTCTAAGTTGCTGAAAATCAAATCCACTTCCGGTGTGACCAACAAAATGTAATTTACCGTCTACATCATTAACTGCAAGAAGAAGTGAGCCAAAGTAATTTTCTCTATTTCCTTCTCCTCTAGTGTAACCTATAACAACACAGTCTTGAGTTTTAATATGTTTTATTTTTAACCAATCATTAGACCGTCTACCTTGTACATATTTACCTGATTTATTTTTGGCTATTACTCCTTCTAATCCCATATCCTTAGTTTTATCGAAAACTTCCGTACCTACTTCTTCAATAAAATCAGATATCTTTATTTTGGCATTTTCTTTTATAGTTTCAGAAAGAATTAATCGTCTCTCTAAAAATGGTAAATCTTGTAGATTCTTTCCATCAAGATAAAGAATATCAAAAAAGTAATAGGTTGCGGGCATTTGCCTGGATAGAATTCCAATTTCTCTGCCATAATCAACATTCATTCTTCTTTGATGATTTTGAAAACTTGGTAATCCTGTTTTATTGTCTAATACAACAATTTCACCATCCAAAATTACTGATTCCTTACAGTTTATAGGTAACTGAGATGATGATATTGGCGATATTGACGTTAATGCATCTACTAATTCTGGATATTTATGAGTGAGTGATCTGCCATTTCTAGATTGCAATTCTAGTGTTCCTTTTGCCTTGTTATAGAATAGTATGGAACGGACTCCATCCCATTTGACTTCAAAGACCCAGTTTTTGCTGTTAAAGGGCTCATCCACCAACATTGATAACATTGGTTTAATTTTGGTTGGAAATTCTTCTAATTTTTTTAGTTGTTGGTTAGTAATAATAATATCATTTAGATGACTATCACTTATTTTAATGGTCTTAGTAAAATAGCTTCTTATTTTGTCTTTTTTGTTGTAAGGTTTTTCTTCTCTTTCTTCCCCTTCTTTTTGTTTTCTTTCTAGATCCTCATTTATTCTACTGGTCAAAACAGATTTTGGTTTCGTAATAGTTAAATCTTCTTTAGATTCAAACTCATCAGCTAATTTCATCAAGAGCCATTGGTTTCCTTCTTTTCCTTTAGCTAAATATGTCTTAACTAAGGTAAATTTTCCCCTTAGTTTCTGACCAAATAAAGTAAAAATGATCTTCCCTTTATTAAATTGTTCAGATAATTCCATCTCAGATGTATATGTGCCTGTATCCCAAACAATTACAGTACCTGCTCCGTAACTTCCCTCAGGAATTACTCCCTCAAAGAGTAAATAATCTAATGGATGATCTTCTGTTAGAATGGCAAGCCTTTTTATTTTAGAATCAAGTGAAATACCTTTTGGTATAGCCCAAGATTTTAATATTCCTTCCTTTGTATCTTCAAGTCTAAA
Source organism: Nitrososphaeraceae archaeon (assembly GCA_036374075.1). GTDB lineage: Archaea > Thermoproteota > Nitrososphaeria > Nitrososphaerales > Nitrososphaeraceae > TH1177. The sequence continues at coordinate 1,132 of DASUUM010000061.1, read as the reverse complement.
GTCATAATGTAATTTGGTTGCATCATGCTTTTGTACTACAAATCTCCTACTTTTATTATCTCTATGCTGTTTTTTGTTTCCTCTTGGCTCAGGCGTTCTATCAAAATTTCTTTTTTTATTATATTCTTCTAACATCATCTATCACTAATATATAATATAGGAAAAGAGTAGTTATCATTAATGATAGAATGAGTCAACAATATCATGCTAAAAGGTAACTAGATTTTATATTACTTAAGTCATTGATAATTTGTTTTATGGTGTTTTGTTCTTCTTTTTAACCTTCGGCTGGCTGAATTAATCTGCTGGCTATTTCCTTAATCTTGTTTAACTTTAGAAATATATATCATCAAATGATGATATATCCTAATGCTCTTTCTGATTTTGTAGTAGGCAGTTATTGTTGTAATTTTTTTCTTTTCTCTCAATATTACTAAGTTCTTTTTTGTCTACGTGGTTTGGCTTTCGTGCTAATGCTAGCTTTAAGAGCTTCAAGGAGATTTGCAGTACCTGTCGATTTTTCTTCTTCCTCAACAGTAATTTTTTGTCCTTTAGATTTTGCTTCAATTATTTTCTCTAATTCTTTAGCATAGGCATCAGAATATTTACCTATATCAAATTGTTGACTAGTTAAGGTATCAACTAATGTCTTTCCTAAAGATAATTCATTATCCTCGACCTTGAGCTGTTGACTGTTAGAAATACCTTCAACCTCATCCATCGGTCTTATTTCATCTAGATATTTTAGTTGATGCATTACAAGACCTCTTTGATATGATCTTAAAGCAACTAAATGTTCTTTGTCCCTAAAAACTACCTTACCTATTGCTACTTTTTTAGTTTCATTGAGTATCTTGACAAATAGAGAATATGCTTTACTATTGGATGGGGATGCATTTTTCTTCTTTGTTGTTCCCATATCAGGACCAATATAATAGTTCTTTTCAATAAATAGAGGGTCAAAATCCTCTGAATCAATGAATTCCTTAATATCTATTGTATGTGTAGTTTTTAATTTGATATTATCTAAATCTTGTTTTTCTAAAATTACATAATTATCTTTGGTAATTTCATATCCTTTCTTTATTTCAGACCAAGAAACTTCTCTTTCTTCTACAGGACACCATTTCTT
>DASUUM010000060.1:0-5662 GCA_036374075.1 Nitrososphaeraceae archaeon | reverse complement strand
GAAAACCATCAAATACAACACCGCCTTCAATATTAATCTCCTTTAATTTTCGAATTTCAATTATTGGTTTGGTATGCACAATATATTTTTAATTTCATTATTTTAAACCTTTACAGATAAAGAGACACAAAGAGAATTTTTGTAGTTACAATAGTATAAACCCGCGAATGTAGTTTCAGGGTTCGAGTCCCACTCCCGGCGCTTCGGATGTGGGTTCTAATTCAAGTAATATAAACTACCTTTGTAAAGATCTTTTAGTCAACAAACATGAGAAGGGGAGATGGTGATAAAAAGAAAATGACAAGGTTGCTTTCTGATTTGCAATATCTTTTGTTCTACTTTTTTGTCTATTCTATGGATAGAATGTGGTCTTCTGAACCTTTCATTTAGTCCATCAAACCATCTCTTTGATATTTATTCCAATACCTGTAGAAACTTGTTCTGCAAATGTTAATTATCTTACGGATATCTGTTATCTTCCATCCATCTAATTTTGGTCTGATACACCATCATCTTATCTTTACAGAATCTTTTCCATACTACAACTGGTATAATACTCCTCTTTACTTGTAGTATTTGTAGATAAAAGAGTGTAACAGATGTTATGGGATAATACAATTATTGAAAAATCAACAATATGTTTATATTCATATTTTCATATTTTGAGGTATTGAATAACGCGGGTATTAAAATAACGACTTTAATCATTATGACGACATTAACGGGTTTAGGGATGTTATTTGCGTATCCAACAATAACCATTTCCGCGCAAGAAAACATGACCAATACCGATCAAAACATGACCAATACCGATCAAAACATGACCGCACTAGGTTCTGGGACTATATCTGGCGCAGGAAGAGGAGCTGGTTAATACAAAATCATATATTACAACCAGTCTCTGCATTGCTGATGAATTCTCTATTAAATTTTTTTACTCTCCAAATCAAAAAACTGCTTAATTTCGGTACAAAAAATATACATATTGTTATCTATGTTCTTATCGCTGTTCTCTCCTTAGACACATTGCTAAATCAAACAGGTGACTTAATTGGTAAACCGCTAAAAACCTTTGGAGGAATTGTTCTTTTCATCACCTTATCAATAATAACTATGATAGGTCAGATATTTGTTCTACAATTTGTAGTTAAAAAAAGCGAAGAGATTAGGAAAAAAAATGGGAAAATAAGATTAATGCATAGATTTGTTTCTATAAGTCAATATACAATAATTACCATATTTGTGTTTCTTATCTTAGAAATAATAATAAACCAGAATTATTTGCCGATATCCTCAATGCTAGTGACTCTGATAAGTTACATGCTAAGTACTATCCTGATGGCCATATTTACTCACGTATTTCTTTCATGGTATAAAACTAATCGCAATTCAGTTTTAGTACTCGTATATGGATTGTCTTTTGCAACTGCTGCAATAGCATCATTTGCAATACTGTTAGTATTTACCTATCAATTTAGTGAGAAACTTTTTATATCCATCCTTCCCACATCTCCTGGAACTTTTCTTTCTACTGAGGAAGGTTCAATCTGGAAAATCTTTGCCAAAACTTATCAATATAATGACATGGCCTCTTTTTTCCTTAAATGGGGTGGAACAGCATTAATTTTATATCATTATTCTTACAAGATTGGACGAGCAAAATACTGGTTCCTACTCAGTCTACCGCTTTTGTATTTTTCCACTTTAATGTTGTATCATCTTCACATCTATGAACCACATGAAGAATTTGAACAACTAATATTCTACGGTGTCGTTGCTTTGAATTCAACATTTGGAGGGATTTTGTTTTACACAGCATTCAAGCTTACAGTCAAGAACTTTAAAAGCAATGAATTATTTGCAAGTTATTTAATTATGGCTGGATATGGATTTATGTTATTCTTTTCTGGCACCCAATCGGTTCTAACAAATATGGCATACCCGCCTTTTGGATTTTCCACTGTTTCCTCATACGGTCTTGGATCATATCTGATACTTGTCGGTCTTTCATTATCGGCCATCTCAATTTCAAAGGACGAACAATTAAAAGAAATGATTAAAAATTCAACAATGGCTGAATCCAAATTTCTTCATAGCCTTGGAATGTCAGAGTCCGAGCGTGAAAATAAATTGTTAAATGATATCGTAATCAAAGCCAAACAACAGAAGGAGAATCTAGAAAAAGACACAGGAATAGAATTATCCATCAGTGAAGAAGATATCAAAGAATTTGTAAGAGAACTAGAAGTCAATCATAACGACAACGATAAGGATAAGGATAATGACAATAAAGAGGATGAGAAAAAAGGTAATCAATAATTTCTTAATTTACTAAATTATGATAGGTTATCTAAAAAACCGTTATTGTTCAGGTCATTTACTGGATTGATATTATCTGAATTTAATTCAATTTACAGTGGCGTCTAACTCGTGGAGTCTTATTTTTGTTAATCTTCAAGGTCTATTTATATCGATGAAACAATTTTCTATATAACAAAATGAATAGTATATAGTCAATAGTATTAATCTTAATATGATTTAACTATGAAATAGTACATATGTCTTCAACTAAAAAAGATAATATAAAAGAAAATATCAATCAATTTAAGGAAAACACAGACAGATATTTAGAACAACAGAGACAACACTTTAATGATACAGCATCCAATCTCTCTCAAACTACAGAAAAAATTAGTGAAAGTGTAAATAAATTTCAAGACGATAATAGAAGAATCTTTGAAAAGAATGCAGATACTTTCAGGAAATCTCAAGAACAAATTAACAAAACAATACAAGAAATATCAAACAGTACTATAGAATTACAAAAGAATGTCTTGAGTACATATCAATCATCTTATGCTCAATTCTTTGATAATATCAATAATAACTCATACTGGAAAAATTTCAATATACCAGAAAGATATTCTGAAACATACGACACATTAAACAAAAATGTACAAGAGTATACAGTCAATGCAACAAATTTCGTAAATGAAATCGTTGTAGGTGGGATTGAGAATTTTAATAAAGCAGTAGAATTCTCACAAAGATATTACAACGATATCGTACAAAATAACTTGAATTACGCAAGAAAGATAGAAAGATCATCATACAATAGATAATATATACAATAAAAAAATTTTCTTTCTTTTTGATTATATTATAATACTATTGGTTTTTTTGTTGTCTTATTGTCAAAATGTTTAATTAAATACTCTCTAATCATCAATAATCTTTTGATAAATTGATAGAGATTGTTTGCTCTATAGATTATCTGATAATTTGATTTATCTTTATCATCTACTTCTTCCTCTTCTTTTTTTGATTGATATACATTTAATTCAAATTTTTCATTTTTTGATATATTAAACAAAAATTTCTTGTTTGTGATTTTTTCAAAACAACTTAATTCGTAGTCTATATAATTGAGAAATTGTCTTGGTAGTACATCGTAACTACTAGAATTAATATTATTAAAATTGTTATACATTAACTTACTAGTATCTTTTGATCATTTAATACTTTAATTCATTGCTTACTGTTGAATCATCTAGTAAATAAAATTCAAGTTTCAATGTAATTCATTACTTATTTGGTTCAATTGCTGAAAGGATCTTTTTATTTAAAAAAAGAAATTTTCAGAATTCTTTAAAAATGAGTGTAATTCTTGTAAAGATTCATTTTGCAAATATAATTCTTTAATAGTTGATTAACTGTGTATTTAAATTCTTATATTTCTTTATTTCCAGAGTATTTATCATATAAATAAATAATGAACTAACAACTTTATAATCCAGACAGAAATTCATCGAAATATCAATATTTAAATTTTACATACTATTATATCGACTTATATATGAATTATAGAAATAAAATGATATAGCAGAAAAATTTAAATTTTCAATCTATTAGCATATTTATGGAAGATATATTTGGCAGTTTCCTTCCAGAACAAAAGGATTTATAAAAAATATCAAAACTTAATAAAAAAGAACGTTATGAAAGTTTGAGAGATAGAATAGATAAATACAAACCAATGTGGGATAAAGACGGAGTAGTTCAATTCAAAAGTGAATATGTTGCGATTTTACAACGTAAATACGGTTTTCAGGTAGAATTTCTAATTGCATTTGATGATATGACAAGAGAAGAATATAGATTGATGGCAATAGATGAAGGGAAAAAAGAAAGTTATTTTATTAATATAAATAAGAATTTTTTATAAATAATTAAATAATTGAAATTGAAGTTCGAGGCTTCGACTATGCATGTAATTGGGATAGATAAATTGTAATCTCTATTTGGTAACTTAGTTCAAATCTTTACCTGTTGTTTTCATATAGAATCTTAAAAAAAGAACAAAGGCAATAAGTAATTAAAATGTTCATTAATACATATCCTATAAACATAATCGAAAATCCGGAAAAACTAAAAGGAATAATCTGTCTTGATATATAATTCAGGTATTGACTTAACTTTGTTCTCTATAGTTACCTAAAATAACTAAAAAAATAGTAAATCCTACAATTGATAATATTTTATTATGTACATATATATACACTTTGTTCTAACATCTTAGGTTTTTTATCATTATTTATAAATTTCCAATTGTTAGCATCTTTTACAGCATCGATCTCACATCTTGAAATTTCTATAACTGCCTCGTCTACAATGGGATACATTATAGAATGAGGAAATGGTGAATGACCTAAGCCAAGTGCATGACCTATTTCATGTTTAATTATATGTTCTAACATAGTTTGGTTTAATTCTGTTCCATTCGATGTTTTTGAAACTGAAATTTTTACATAATCTATAAACCTATTCTCATCAAAATAAATTTCTGCCTGACCACCTTGGTTAACTTTTCCTTTTTTAAATTTTATTTCTATTTCTGCAGCATCATTATCTTTGACATTTTTAAAGTGAATATTATTTAGATTGTTTTCCCACTCAGAAAATGCTGACTCAGTAATTTTTTCAAGATCTTTGGTACCTTTTTCTATATTATATGTCAACACATTATCTTTTAATTCTGATCCCCATGTGCAACAGAGATCTATCTTTCCATTTTTTAAATTTTGGGCATCGATCTCTTTGTAATATAAAAGTAAAAAAGCAATACTGAGAGCTAAGAAAATTAAAATAAAATTTGAATAATTTGATTTTAATTTAATTATCTGCTTTAACATTTTCTATTATTTCTAAAATTTTCTTTTAAACAGATATTTTATTTGAGATTCATTCTCAATCCCATTATAATTATATTCCTTCCCTATTGATCCAACTTTATTTTGTGCTAAAATATGAAATTTTTTTAAATCATCTTCTTCTACCATATAGTATTGATATAGCATCTCAATTAGAAACATTTTACGTCTTTTCTTAATATAGTAGTAATTAGCATACTTAACAACTATATATCTCAAATTAAATCACATAGTAGTATTATTAATATATCCTTATAGTAATAATACTTTTACTTTACATGAAAGTGTAATGAAATCATATTATACAAAATCTACTTAATTTAAATTATTTTTATAAATTAAAATAGTATTAGTGATAAATGAATTAATGCATCTTCTTTTACATTGTAGTTTTTTCTCAATGACTTGGTTTATAATTCGAAGTTCTTCTATCTTTGTTTGTAGGTCCGCAC
>DASUUM010000059.1:0-4308 GCA_036374075.1 Nitrososphaeraceae archaeon | reverse complement strand
AATACTAAATCATTTGAGGAAATTTCAATTTTTGAAATTCATTATACTCATATTATTATTAAATTATTATTATTATAGACATAGATAGAATATTTCAAATAAAAGGAAGTGTTTTACTAGATTATGACAAAATTTGGTATTTATAATGATTCACCTAAAATTTCATTTGACACTCATCTTATAAATTTAAATCCGCATCAAAGAAAAATTCTAATAGAATTAAGAAATTTTGTAAACTCTATAGGCGACAATGTTGTTGAAGATATAAGACCTCATAGAATAGTCTATTCTAAAACATTAGCATTTCGGAATTTCTTAGATGTACAACCTACTACAGAAGAATTAATAATAGCAATTAGAAAAAATAGAAAAGAAATTCCTGTAATACATAAAATTTCAAACAAGCAAGATCTTGAAAAGTTAAAGGAAGAAATTATTCGTGTATACGAAAATATAAATTGATTGTAATATTTAATTTTAGTAAATTTTAGTAAGTTAAATAATTATTATTATTTAGTTTATAAGATTTTAAAATCAGTAAAATGCCCGGTAAAATCTTCATATTTTATTTCAACATTCTCAACACGGCTATTAGGAGGACCTTGATGACACCATATCATAACTTTATCAACATTAGATTTTAAACCTTCCAAGACACATTCAACATCACCATTCACTAAATTTTTAACCCATCCATAAACATTATTTTGTAGTGAAATATCTTGAGTATGTTTCCTAAAATAAACTCCTTGAACATTTCCAGAGATGATCAAATGAACTCTAATGTACTGTGATGAATCATTAATTTCTTTATTTGAGTTACTATTATTGTTAGTATTGTTTTGGATCAAGTAAAAAAGGAGAATATAGAATCAAATATAAATTATAAGATAAATTTATGGAATAGAGCCTCCTTCCTCTTCAAAAAGATTTTGATATGTTGTTCCTTTCCTAACTAATTTAAAATCTCCAGAGCTAGTTTTCATAACTATAGGAGGCTTAGTCTGGCAATGAAACGGCATATTAAATACAACAGAATACGCTCCTACATTATAAAATGATATATAATTACCTATCCTAGCACGATCAAGATTAGATGCTTCTGATAAAGGAAATACATCATAAGTGTCACATAATCGGCCTGCTACATGAATATTCTTTGGAGATAAGCTAGAATTTCTTCTGTAAATATTAGTATTATTACTATCTACAACTTCTTGAGGATATTCTTGTTTCATCAAAGCTGAATCTAATAAAATATGATAGCCAGCATCAACAATAACAATTTTATGTCTATTATATTCTTTCATATTGACGATTCTTGATAAGAGAATAGCTGATTCTGCAACCAAAAATCGTCCACTTTCAATAATCAATTCAAATTTACCGTGATTATCTGCTAATTGATTAAGTTTAGTAATATAATTTTCAGCCATCTGTTTAGGAGTAGGAATGGGTTGATTATAGAATACCGGAGTTCCACCTCCAATATCAATAGTATTAATCTTAAAGGAGGGAAGATCCTTTTTTATTTTAGAAATAAACGTGTTTAATTTTGAGAATGTATTAGAATAACAGGAGAAATTAGTTATTTGTGACCCTAAATGAAAGTGGAAGCCATCAAAATTAAGAAATTCATTATTTACAATATGTTTAACAATTTTGAAGGCACTGTCAATTGTTTCTCCATTGAATGGTACTCCAAATTTTCCATTTTTATACGAAGCTCGAATTTCAGCTTTTACACCAACCTCTGGATTTATTCTTATCAAAGTTTGTGGTTTAACATTAGTTTTTTCTGCAGCCTTTACAAGGTTAGTCATCCCATTGAAAGAGCTAACTACTACTTTAGTTATACCATTTCGTAAGACTTGAACATATTCTTCTTCTTCTTCTGTTATACTAGTATAGATAACATTCTCTGATTCAATATTACATTTTTTTAAAAAATATAATTCACCTAGTGAAGTAAGATCGAATGTAATTCCATCTTTCATAAAAGAATGTAATATTGAAGGAATAAAATTAGCTTTTACTGAATATGCAATTCTCTTTGATCCTTTATATTTTTCATAAGCATTTAACAATTCATTAGCTTTAAAGTGCAAAGTATTTTCATCTATTAGATACATAGGGGTTCCATATTGTGACACCAGATCAAGGATCTGAGATGGTTTAACGAATCTATTTAATGTATATGTATTTGTTGTAGTTTTTAGGCTTTTTTCAATTAACTGAATTTGGAAATTTTCGCCCATTCTTTTTAGTATTTAACTGTAAAAAACACAACTTAAAAACATTACCCCACAATATTAATTATTAATTATTTATATTTAATATTATGAATATTTTTTCTATAATAAAATAAAAGAGGTTATTAAATGAAAAATTATATCTTCATGTTCCTTAATTTAGACAAGCTAAGTTAATTGCTTTATCTATAGTACGGAACTGTCACTTTTTGACCTGGTTGTGTTTCTCGTTGTTTCTTTATCTTTTTTACTGCATCAATATAATTTTCAATTGATACCGATGCTTCTGAAGTATGTTGTGCTGCCTCTTCTGGAGAAGAATATTTTGATATATATTTTTGTAAGACAAAAGAAACAGCTATATTTACAACTGAATGGGTTTCTGCACCACTAAAACCTTCAGTTAGTTCAGCAATCTTTTCAAAATCCACGTCTTTTGAAAGAGGTTTATTTTTAGAACTCATTTCTAAAATACTGGTACGGGTTTTCTTGTCTGGAAGAGGGATATATAAAATTTTGTCAAATCTGCCAGGTCGTAATAGTGCAGGATCAACTATATCAGCCCTATTTGTAGCAGCCAAAACTACTACACCAGAAAGAGATTGAATTCCATCCATCTCTGTAAGTAATTGAGAGACAACTCTTTCTGCAACCATGCTATCACCTTCTAACCCCCTTATTGGAGCTATAGAATCAATTTCATCAAAAAATATGATACAGGGAGAGGCTTGTCTTGCACGTCTGAATATTTCTCTGACTCCTTTTTCAGATTCTCCAACCCATTTTGATAATAGCTCAGGACCTTTTACACTGATAAAGTTTGCTTCAGATTCCGTAGCTACTGCTTTAGCTAACATAGTCTTTCCTGTTCCTGATGGGCCATGTAATAAAACACCTTTTGGTATTGTATGTCCCAATTTATTATACATATCAGGGAAACGCATTGGCCATTCTACTGCTTCCTGTAATTCGTGTTTAACTTCTTCCAAGCCACCTATGTCAGACCAATGTACATCTGGTGGTTCAAGATAGACTTCTCTCATTGCTGATGGCATTACATCTTTAATGGCATTTTCAAAATCATTCATGGTTATTATCAGTCTATTAAGTACATCTGGCGCAAGTTTTTCATCTTCCAAATTTAGCTCGGGAAGTAAACGACGTAGACACTTCATTGCTGCTTCCTTGCATAAATATTCAAGATCAGCACCAACAAAACCATGAGTAATTGCCGCTATCTTGTCTTGATCTACATCAGTATCAAGAGGCATGTTATGAGTATGAATCTGAAGGATTTCGAGTCTGCCACGTTTATCAGGTACTTTAATCTCTATTTCCCTGTCGAAACGACCTGGCCGTCTCAAGGCTTGGTCTAGTGCATTAGGTCTATTTGTAGCAGCCATAACTATGACTTTGCCTCTTGCTTCCAGACCATCCATTAATGATAAAAGCTGAGATACAACTCGTCTTTCAACTTCACCTGTTACTTCTTCTCGCTTTGGCGCTATAGAGTCAATCTCATCTACAAACATGATAGAAGGTGCTTTCTCTTTTGCTTCCTTGAATATCTCTCTAAGACGAGCTTCAGATTCACCATAGAATTTACTCATTATTTCAGGACCAGAGATACTTATAAAATGAGAATTGCTCTCATTTGCTACTGCTTTTGCAAGCAAAGTTTTACCGGTACCTGGTGGACCATGCAATAAAACACCTTTCGGAGCTTCAATTCCCAGTTTTTCAAATATTTCAGGATGTCTAAGAGGAAGTTCAATCATTTCTCGTACTTTTTGTATCTCTTCGCGTAAACCACCGATATCTTCGTAGGTAACTTGTGGTACTCCACGCAGAGTTTCTCCTTTTTCTGCTATATGAAATATTGTTTTTTGCGTTACCAAGACAGCATCTGCATTTGCTGGAGTAACACCAATAACCTGAAACGTAAGACGTCCTCCAAAATAAGGAACCATAACATTATCTCCCTTTATTATAGGTACACTCTCAAGTGCATCAGCAAGATAACGTTCGTCTATTGGAGGAATAGCTTCAAGCGGAG
>DASUUM010000058.1:0-7424 GCA_036374075.1 Nitrososphaeraceae archaeon | reverse complement strand
ATGATGACGAAGAAGAGTAATCATCTTATGGTTTAAAAAAACAATATAAACAATTAAAAAACAAAAAATTTTTTTCCTTATTTTTTTGGAACACTAAATATATTTGTAACCTACAACACCTTTTTTTATATTATAATTTTTGTTCTTATTTTTAATTAAACTAAATATCGGTATTTTCAGAAAATGGTTTTATCAATCAATTTAACTTAACCCTATAATAATAAATCCCACATAGTAGAGAAGATTGGTGGTGGTACTTAGATACAATAACTTTTTTTCTTTGTTTTATTTAATATTGGAAGAAATGACATAATTATTTATTTTTATTTAGCAAGAATATTTTTTTCCAACCAATAAATCTTAATACATTAGATTTAATTTGAGAGTTGTGAAGAACTACAGCTAATACTCTATTGATATTACTTTTTTAAAATAGCAAAATTTATTTGAATAATTCAAACATAAACGAAATTTATTTTAAGAGAAAATTAGTATTGGAAAAAAATTTTATATTTTGCAGAATATTTCAGTGGTATCTATATATATAAATTGGTAAATATTTTTTTGTTTTATTTCTTAAAATTTTACTAATCAAAAATGTTAGTAGTACTTTTTAGTTTAAATGTTATTTTTAGTTTCTATTTGAGAGAATAATAATACTTTGTATCACAAAATGAATTTGAAACTTCTGTAATTAATTTATACATCACTTATGACCCTTTTCTCACTATTAGCAAATTATATTTGCATTTGGATAATTACTAAAATCAAAATAAAACTACTTTTTTTAGCTATTCCTATAGAAACTTATTATTGGATTCTTTCGTATTGTCTAATTATACGAACAACCGAAAATACGGACGTGAAACTACCAACCATATATATAAATTTTCATTAACATTTCCTACCAATGGTATCTCGTACTTTAATAAAATGTAATTAATATTGCTTCGCTTAAGATAGAAGTAACAGCTACATAAGCATCACAATCTAATAATATAGTAAACCAAAATCATCATCATCAAACAAGTCTTGCATAAACTATAAAAAAGAATGGTTAAGTTAACCAAACTTTAAAATAATTTAGATATTTTCTTTGATTATTTTAAAAGTAAAATATATTCATTTAATTCATAAATACTATACTATGTTTAAAGTAACAACAATGAATAAATCCATTTTGTTAATTTTTGTATTTCTCGTTATTCTTATGAGTCCACTGACTTTTTCACATAATTTTGTTTCCTTGGCAGAAGCTCAACAACAACAACAATCAGCTATTACCGGCGGTAGTTCAAATAACGTTACTGACCTTATGACATCAAATAGTCAAAATTCCTCCTCTACTCCATTACAAAATAAAACTGTTAACTATTTTGGTAATGCATCAGGATACCTTGTTTATCCCACCTCATCATCAATTATGAATAATACCTCTGAAAATAACAACACATTTCCAGCAGTTGTAATGATCCATGAAAATAAAGGATTGAATGATAATATTAAAAATATGGCAAATCTCCTTGCAAAAGAAGGATACGTAATATTAGCAGTTGATTTGTTTAATGGTGAAGTTACAACAGATCAAATGCGGGCTTCAGAACTTACCCAATCTATAAGAGATAATCCAGATGCTGCCATAACAAACTTAAAGTCTGCTGTAAAATATCTTGCTTCGCTCCCAAATGTTAATCCAGATAAAATTGCTTCACTAGGCTGGTGTTTTGGTGGACAACAATCTTTGCAATTAGCATTAAATAGTGAGGATCATCCTCTAGCAGCCACTGTCATATACTATGGCAGACTTGTTACAGAACCAGAAACCCTTTCAAAAATAAAGTGGCCAGTATTAGGTATATTTGGCGATCAGGATCAGTCTATCCCTGTAACCAGTGTAGAACAGTTTGAGGAAGCATTAACCCAGAATGGGATAACCAACGAAATATATATTTATAAAGGTGTAGGGCATGCATTTGCTAACCCCTCTGGAGATAATTATGCTCCCAATGAAACTAAAGGTGCATGGCAAAAGACGCTCACCTTTCTAAACAAATATTTGAGTTAGACAACATATATTTCTTGAATTTTAGAAAGGAAAGATAAAAAAAATGATTTATTGATTGAGTGCTGGAGTAATTAATTTCAAATCAACTAGAGAATCAATTATCTTTTCAATTACTTCAGAGTCTTTATCATCTGTTAAGGCATAACTTAGCACCTTACTGAAATCTTCCTCTGATACTTCATTAGCTGTTCCTGCTAAACTTGTAATTGCATCACATGCATCCTGTAGATCTGAAACTCCTTCGATACCTGCAGTTTCTAAATAATTGTTGAGTTTAGTGAAGGCCTCTTCAGGTACAAATCCACCTTTAGTAGTCGGCAAAAAGCAATCGTCGCAATCGTCACAATTTTCTGAAGTTTCTGTATGAGTTGGTGGTGTTTGTGGGTATGGTGTTTCATCTGCTGGTGTTTCATCTACAGGTGTTTCACTTGATGGTATTTCTGTAGGAGATGGTGGTGTTTGTGTGTATGGTGTTTCGTCTACTGGTGTTTCATCTACTGGTGTTTCATCTGCTGGTGTTTCATCTACAGGTGTTTCATCTACTGGTGTTTCACCTGATGGTGTTTCATCTACTGGTGTTTCACCTGATGGTGTTTCCTCTACTGGTGTTTCACTTGATGGTGTTTCATCTGCTGGTGTTTCATCTAAAGATGGTATTTCTGATGGTGTTTCTGTAGGAGGTGGTGGTGTTTGTGGGTATGGTGTTTCATCTACTGGTGTTTCATCTGCTGGTGGGATTTGTGGGAGAGCTGAAGCACCTTGTTCAGTTAGGTTATCTATACATACAAAGATAAAGCCATCATTGTCATTATTGGTATTGTCTAAGTTGTTTCTTTCATCATTGCCTAATGAATTAGCGATTATTTCTTCATCATTATTATTATCAGCTTTTGCTTGAGCTGCCACTACGTCAGAAACAATATCGTCTGGAGATATATCCATACGCAGACCATTGATATTTAAGTCGAAATTATTACATGTAATTTTTTTTACAGAAACAGTTGCATCTTGTGAGTTGTAATTATGGTGTTTGTAATCCTTATTTTTCTTGTGGTCTCTTTTGTCTCCAGAGGCTTCTGTATCAATAAATGATTGAAATGAAATTGCGATTATTCCTGCAACTAATACAGTCGCTAAAAAAAATACTGTATAATTTTTTACCGATGTAATCATGTTTAATAATTATGAGATTCCATATATCTGGAATATGAATAATTGAATAATATTATTTCAACGTGATGTTTGCTTAATTAAATATTTCCTAATTATGTTTAATAAAAGAGAGAAGAGATATTGATCTATCGTATTCTAGTTAATTAAAAATATGAGAAATAATTATAATACTATTTAAAAGACAATTATAAAGTAAAACTAATAATTAATCTAAGCTTTAAGAAGCAGCAGGATTAAAATAATACTTTTCAAATATTTGTAAAAATATCATCATTTTTAAGTTTGCAAACGAACATACTTTAAGAAAAAATAAAATGGAACTTTACTAAATGATGCTGATGATGATGATAATAATGAATTCACAAATTTACATTGATGGTGATTAATTAACTTAGTAACCCCCTATAAGAGCAAAATATCGCAAATGTCAATGAACCTTTATTAGTATTGGGTTAGTTTATTGAAAGTTGTTTATTATCAAATTGGAATAAATGTGTGTGGTCCTATTCTCAAGGTTTCAATTTATATTTTATAGAAATTTTTATCTAAATGAAATTTTTATTTGGACCCATTTTCTATGATTTTTTATATAACAATCTTGGATGCCGATCAAATAATTATTTCTATCCTAACCTAAAAATAATTGATCTCCTAAATAATGATAGTTACTCATTATATTATTGATACATTAGCTGATAACAGTTCACTAAATATTAGCAATATAGTAAATGAATATTATAATTATAAGCATTGTAAATAAATAAGATATTATTATATTTGTTATGCGCACGCTGGCATCCTTTGCTACTAGTATGCTTTTAATAACGAGTATAATACTTTCTGGTGCTGTTATTACAATACCAGTAACTTTAACTGACACAATGGCATTTTCTGAAAAAATAGACCAAAAACAAATTCAACAAAAGGATGATGATAATAGTCAAAATTATCAACAGATGTACAAGCAATATGACTTTGTAAAATATCTAAATTACCACTATACCTATAATAAAGAATACATGGAGAATCTTGACTCAAATAGCGATGCTGATATTTCTGAAAAAAAGCCATCCGCCGCTTCAACAGCCATATATAACAATTTTATTGACAAAGACAATAACAAAAAACAACAGGAGCAGCAGCAACAACCCCATTCTGAAAGAGAGAAAGATGAGGATAAAGCCAAATACATATTAGAATTAGATGATAAGAAGAAAAAACATCTTGCTGATGATACAAAATATTCATCAGATAAAGATGATAAAAAAACATATAAAAATATAAAAATAATAGAATGCAGAAATTTCAATATTAATGCTTACGAAATACAAGATCTCAAAGGTATTGAAAACCTTCTAAATAAACCCACTACCTTTGAAAATAATGATGTTAATAGTAATCAAAAAGGGAAATCACATATTGAAAATAATAGTAGAGAAGTTAATGAATACGAAATAAATTCAAATACCAAGGTAATATTCATATGTAATAATACAAATCATGATTTACTTCCAATTAACAGTACCACTTTAATACAGCCTATACCAAGTGATGGTATTATATTACCAACGCACTCTGAAACCAAGAATAATAATGGCGAGGATAAAACGGCAGCAACAACAACAATTTCTTATGCACAATATAAAAAATCTATTGCTAACGACCAAAACTAGTAGAAATAGTATGTCAAATAATAATCATATCAAACCTCTTTATTCATCCTCAAATCTCTTTACAGAATAATAGTAAATAATAGAACCTGGCTGTAATTCAAGGTATTACTTGCAGTAGACGTTTATTATTTATTCGTATGTATATATATAATAGTAACAATTCACTGCTGCTGCTGCTGCTGCTGAAGTTTGAGAAATATTATTATCCTTTATTTGTATGCATTATTAAAAAAATATTGCTGTTATTGTTGTTGTTTTATTAGATATTTATTATAATTAATTTGAAAATATACAATAAATAACATGAAGAAAATCTTGAAAATCAATAGTAGTACTTTTTAGATCTAATAATTTAGATAATAGAGAGTTAGTTGTCCCAAAATCCTCTCGTTATTATATATTGTCTTTCTGCTTTGTAAATTTGTTTATACATTTCATCTTCATCCACATAATCACGGAGGATTCTTGCTGCTGTATCAGCTCCTATCCCATGACCTGCCAAAACCAATACTGCTTGTTTACCAAAATTGTTTATCAATGATGAAACTTTCCATGCTCGCTCAAATTTATGATCCTCTTCTGGTGGTAACTTTTTTCTTTCTATTATTTTTTTGGTTATAATTTTTCGCAGATCAGTATCATACCAAAAGGTAGAAGTAACAAGTCGTGATTTACAAGAAGGACAAACAATATTTTCGGGAAGGTCCTTTACTTCAAATGTCCTTTCCCATTTTCCACATCTTATGCATATTAGTTTCTGTTTGGTTTTTACCAATCTTTCTTTTACAAGTTCCATTATTCCAGTTTCTATTGACATGGGAGTAGCAGAAAACTTGGTTGAATGATCAACTACAGGCTTTGCCAGCTCTGAAAAGTCATCAACCTGGAACCAATGCAGTTGAATTTCTTTATTTTTGTATTGATTCAGAATTTCTCTTGTCACGGACGTATCATATTTATCATGAATTAATTCTCTAATTGATTCGGCGCTTATTGGCGTTTTGGAGTATTTGTCATAAATCATACGTGCAATTTTTTTATCATACAAGGCTTCTTTACTTATCATACCAAACCTTTTTGCTACCATCCAAACCTTCCAGTTAAGATGGTATGTATTCCCAAAAGAGGCTATGAGAATAGAGTCTACATCAAATGAACCCTCTAACACCGATTCTATATGATACCGCGTCATTCTAACTGAAGATGTTAAAAGTATTCTGTAGGGGTCACTTCTTGTTTCTACAATATGGCCAACCTTTGAAGATATCATTGTAGAAAAAAGTGAGGCAAGAGTATTGTTTACTTTGGTCCCAAGGGTAGAATGAATAACAATCTGATTTTGAAAATGAGAGCTTTCTACAACAATATTTTTTGAATCTGGAATAACATTGAAAGTGCTTTCAAACTTGTTTACAACATTATTCACAAGATCAAACTTTTTATTGACTGATAAATTCCTAATTATTCCAACTTCTTTTGAAGTATTATAATCAACTGGAATTAATTCTCCTACCCAATATGGAACATTTATCTTTGTCCCATACAATGGTTCTACATTAACCTCTGCTCTTGTTTCATCTATAGACACAATTCTCCATTGTGCCCCTTTTAACACAAAAACATTCCCTTTTTCCCCATAATCTCCAACGAATTTCTGGTCTAGCGTTCCAATTCTTTTCTTATTAATGATATCTATTACTTGAAACTTTAACACAAAGGGTATCATGGAAAGATTTTCAAAATAATATTTGTAAGTTTTTATCCTTCTCTTAAATTTCTGTTCCGCGGGATCATATCGTATAATGCCATTTTTATCTAAAAGGTCTAAACAAGCATTTACATCAATAAGGGAGACATCTTTAAATGGATACGATTTATTAACTATTGCAAGAGCTTTTGAAACCTCTACATCTTCTCTTGACTGAAGGCAAAGACCAACCAAATGGTGTGCCAACACATCAAGTGAATGAAAATGCATTGGTTGTTCCTCGACAGATCTATTCTTCATTCTATTTACCAGTGCATACGCTTCAATTTCATCATCTGGAATATTAGTAACTATTAACCCTTTTGCAGATCTGCTTTTTTGATGTCTGCTTCTTCCAATTCTTTGCATCAATTTTGACACTTGTCTTGGTGAACCATAATGTATTACAAGATCAACTGCTCCAATATCTAACCCCAACTCCAATGATGAAGTGCACACTACAATACCTGCTACTCCAGTCCTTAACTTTGATTCGGTATCTTCACGTATTTCTCGTGATAGAGACCCGTGATGAACGTCGATATCAATCTTTTTTTGATTTTTCAAAATAGTTCCAAAATATTCGGCTTCATCTCTTGTATTTGTAAATAACAGAACAGAACCTGTTATTTTATTTGATTGTATATAATCAATTATAAAATTTGATACATCGTTAATCGTTCCTTGTATATATTTTACATCCAGGTCATACTCTCGCATCGATTTATCTTGTAAAATAGCACACTTTCGTTCAGACCCTGCTACA
>DASUUM010000057.1:0-2371 GCA_036374075.1 Nitrososphaeraceae archaeon | reverse complement strand
CATCATCGTTATTTTTAAATCAATTATCTTTCTACAATATACTATAAAGAGTTTTATATAATACTCTTTTTGAAATCGATCTTGACAATTATGATATATAAAATGGTTATTCTATATGTAAGAGGAAATAATATAAAAATTCTTGTCAGTAAAAATAATTATAAAAATACTTTCAGATAGTTGAACTTGTTAGTTGTTTAAATTCTATTTTTATATTAAAATTTTTAAAAAAAGATCAGTTATAAAAAACATGATAATATTCTAAATACTATTTCTCTATTGATTAATTGTCTATTATCATAGCCTGAACTACTTGTTAGATTTATAGAATTGAATTGAATTTTACTTCAGTTAAAGTTAATATCTATATTAATTATTTATTATGCGTTTATGGGAGAGGTAATAGAACCAAATAGATTGATAAATGATGGTAACTCTTTGAGAGGAGGATTGGTAGTTTGCACAATACCTAATTGTCGTAATCAACCGACTAATAAATGTCCTATTTGTTCAATTCATTTTTGTTATGAACATATAAAATCTCATGTTCATCCAAGTGAATTCCCACCTATACAAAAAGAATGGAATAATATGTAGATGAACCATATTGTTAAAATGTAACTCCAACTAACGCAAATAAAAAATTAATAAATTTCTTTACCATTATCATAATTTGTTTGAATCTCTTTCTTTTTCTAATACTTCAGTTATAGATACATCAAAGATGTTTCCAACACTACATTGTTTTGTAAACTCATTTACTTTATCAAGTAATTCTGGAACTGTTTTCCATATAAATAAAATCTTTTATGATATTATTTCATTTCATGCGAGTCGCCTTTCTATCTGATTAAAAACTTGTATAAAATTAAGTCCTTCATTATTTCTAATACTGAATAAAATTTAAATAATTACTCATTATATTTTATCAATGAGATTTCTTGTAACTACTGAGGTTTTTGAAACTATTCACAAAGAAGAGGATTTAAAAAGACAAGCAGAGTTAATCACATCGCAAATTAAAACAATTATGAATTCCGGAAAATTAGTTAATGGCGGACAATTCGGTGATAGACGTGGTCATTTTTTTGTAATAGATGTAGCAAATGAATTAGAATTATTGGAATTGTTAGGTAGAAATATCCTAGATTCATGCAAAGTCGAGAGTCATCCTATAGTATCTTTTGAAGATCTTTTCGCATTCTTCGAAAGACATCCTCCATAACACTCATATCAATCTCTTTAGTGGGTTCTCTAATTAGGAATATTAAATGAATAATTTTTTTTGATTCCTATTACTTTTTGAACTACAAAATTGTGTCAAAATCGGTTAACACTCCTACGTTTGAGTGCCTACGAATAAGTTTATAATAGACTTTGAAAAAACTCTTTAAATTGTCATTAGGTAAATAATTTTGAAATCAAGATTTACAATTATAGATGCTCCCTCCATTCTAGGTTTACGACCTACAGGAGTAGAATATCTACCTGAAGCACTGAAGGGAGCAGGTCTGATTGAAAGATTAAATGCCGATTATGCAGGGAAAGTTTCTTCTTTGCCATATAATTCAAAGCGGGACAAAGTAACACTTCTACTAAATCCCCACTCCATCAAAACATTTTCGCTACAACTTGCAAATCGAGTTTCTTCTGTTATTCGTAGTAGGCTATACCCAATTGTATTAGGAGGTGATTGTAGCATTCTGATTGGAAATCTTCTAGCTCTAAGACGTTTGGGAAGGTATGGATTGTTCTTTATAGACGGCCATGCTGATTTTTATCAGCCAGAAGCTTCTTTAACGGGAGAGGTTGCCGATATGGATCTTGCAATTGTATCTGGTCGAGGCCCAGATATTTTGACTAATATCGATAGTCTAAAACCACTTGTCTGTGATGAAGACATAATTCTATTTGGATACCGCGATAGAGAACAATCAGCAAGTTTTGGAAGTCAAGATGTTCGAAATACCAATATGCATTCATTTGATCTTGCATACATTAAACAACGAGGAATTACAACTGCTGTCTCAGAGGCTATTAAGAATCTTTTGAAGAATGAACTATGTGGATTTTGGATCCATCTCGATGTCGATGTATTGGATGATACAATCATGCCAGCAGTAGATTATCGTCTAAAAGGTGGTTTAAGTTTTGATGAGCTTAGTGAGCTTTTGAAAATCATAGTTGAATCAGGTCGCAGTGTTGGGATGGATATTACTATATTCAATCCCAATCTTGATCCAGATGGTTTGATAGCTCGCAGATTCGTTTCGAGTTTACTTAAAGGCATATTATAAAATAGTGTTAAGTTAATATTTTTTATAAACATATAGAATTGTAAAATAGGACATAAATTTGTATTCTATTACAA
>DASUUM010000056.1:0-3329 GCA_036374075.1 Nitrososphaeraceae archaeon | reverse complement strand
TTATAATATTTTTTTCATATTGGTGATACGATGATATAAATTAAGATTTCTAATATTTTATAATATTAACATGAATGAATCCTTTCTTGATGCTCTAAAAAAAAGAGTATTACTTTTTGATGGAGCAATGGGTACTGAAATTCAAAAATTGAATCCACAACCTCAAGATTTTCCTAATAACAAAGATGGTTTTAATGATGGTCTAATATTAAGCAGACCTGAATGGATCAAACAAATCCACAGAAGCTATCTAAAAGCAGGAGCAGATTGTATTGAAACCAACACTTTTGGATCAAATAAATTCAAATTAGATGAATATGGTTTTGGAGCTCAAACTATAGAATTTAATAAACGTGCAGCAGAATTAGCTAGAGAAGTATGTAATGAGTTTCTGGATAAACCTCATTTTGTAATTGGTTCGATGGGGCCCTCTGGTTTTCTTCCCAGTTCAAATGATCCTGATTTAGGCCAAAAACCTTTGGATGAAATAATTAATGCTTTTGCATTACAAGCAGAAGGTTTGATTCTTGGAGGAGTTGATGCACTTTTAATTGAAACAAGCCAAGATATTCTAGAAGTAAAACTAGTGATAGAAGCCTGTCATATTGCAATGAAGAAAACTCAAAGAGATGTACCTATTATAGCAAATATAACATTGGATCAATATGGCAAAATGCTTTTAGGAACCAGTGTTCAATCTGCATATACCACAGTTTCTGATATGGGAATTAATATTTTTGGTCTAAACTGTTCTACAGGACCTGATGAAATGACACCCAGTGTTATTTGGCTAAATGAACAACAAGATTTACCTATTCTTGTAGTTCCTAATGCAGGCATGCCTCATAATGAAGGTGGTAAAGCAGTTTATAAGATGGCACCGGATCAATTATCCAAGAAACTTGGAGAATTCATATCAAAGTACAAGAATATAAAGATCATTGGAGGTTGTTGTGGGACCACTCCAGAACATATTGCAGAATTACGTAAGATAATTGATAAACATTAAAATAAATAATCAGATAATTCTATTAATTATAACAGGAAAATTATCATATATATATGGATTGAAAATTTTCCTGTTATTATAAAAGATGATAAATAAAAAAAATATCAAGGAAAGATGAAACTATGGCCAAAATTCCAAGAATTAGTTCAGCATTAAGATCTGTTGATATTAAACAAAATCCTCCTCCTTTAATAATAGGAGAACGAGTCAACAGTCAAGGCTCAAGAAAAGCAAAGGAGATGGTTCTTAAAGATGATTTTGAGGGTCTTCTCAATCTAGCTAGAAGTCAAGTGGAGGAAGGCGCACATTGTTTGGATATATGCGTAGCAACTACAGAGAGATCAGATGAATTAGATTTCATGTGTAAACTAGTAAAACGGCTTTGTTTAGAGATAGAAGCTCCACTAGTAATAGATTCAACAGATCCTAAAGTTATTGAATCAGCAATTAGACAAATTCCAGGAAGACCAATTATTAATTCAATCAACTTGGAAGGCGATGGAAGTCGATTTCATTCCTTAGCTCCTCTCATGGCTAAATATGGAGTTCCTGCTATTGCAATGTGTATTGGACCTAACGGAATGGCTAAAACTCCAAAAGAAAAACTGGAAACTGCACAACTTTTATTTGAAACAGGTAAAAAATATGGACTTCGGCCATGGCAATTTATCTTTGATGTTCTAACCTTTACTTTGGCTACAGGACAAGAAGAATTTCTAGATTCTGCAAAAAATACTTTAGAGGGAATTAAATTAGTAAAGGAAAATCTTCCAGATTGCTTCACTACCTTGGGGTTAAGCAATGTTAGTTTTGGTCTTCCTATACGCGCAAGAAAAATAATCAATTCTGTATTTCTATATCATGCAATAAAAGCTGGATTGGATTCTGTAATTATTAATCCAAAGGATATAATTGCCTATACTGATATTAGCCAAGAGGAAAGAAAACTTGCAGAAAATTTAATTTTTAACCTTCGAAATACCGCTCTATCAGAATTAATTTCTTATTATGAAAAAAATGAAACAAATGCCAATCAAATATCAAAACGATCTAATGGAGTCTCAAAGCTTGATATTGATCCAAATTGGAAATTTGATAAAAAATGTTACTATAGAATAGTAAATAGACTTCGTGAAGGAATAGAAAATGATGTTTTAGGTGCGATTTTAGATAATGTTAAAAAAGATAAAAATATAACAGCAACGAACAAAGAAATTGAGTTATCATCATCTTCGTCTTCAACTTCATCATCATCGAAGGAATTAAAATCGTTAAATGATATTCTTACTCTTTCCTCTAAGGAAGAATTACATGAAGCGGCAGTAAAGACTTTAAATGAAACTCTACTTCCAGCAATGAAGGAAGTAGGTGATAAATTTGGTGCCGGAGAAATAATTCTTCCTTTTGTTCTAAAATCTGCAGAATGCATGAAGGCTGCTGTAGCTGAATTAGAAAAATATCTTATTAAACAAAAAGATGTTTCTAAAGGAAAAATTGTATTATGTACTGTGTATGGTGATGTTCATGATATAGGAAAAAATCTAGTTAAAACAATTCTAACAAATAATGGCTATTCTGTTTATGATCTGGGTAAACAGGTACCTTTGCAAACAATTGTTAATAAAATTAGTGAAGTAAATGCTAATGCAGTAGGCTTATCTGCATTACTTGTTTCTACATCAAAACAAATGCAAATATTTGTTGATTATGCTAAGGAACATAATATACAAATTCCTATACTTTGTGGAGGTGCAGCTATAAATAGTAATTATATAAATAGGATAGCAAAGGAAGGAGAGCTCTATGAATCAGGAGTTTTTTATTGCAAGACTGCTTTTGATGGTCTGAATGTAATGAATAAATTAATGTCTAATGAAAGAGATCAATATATTTCTAAATGGAAGGAAAAAGTAGAACTATGGAAAGAATTCAAACCAGCTTCAATGAATGTTTCACAAATGCCCAAGCATAGTGGTATTAAACCCATGCTTTCTCCTCCAATTCCACCTCATACAAATCTTCAAATTAGATTGGGAACAGAAGAAATAAAATTAGAAGAAGTATGGAATTTCTTAAATAAAAAATCACTTTTTACTTTATCTTGGAGTTTTCGAGGAAAAGCTGCTTCAGGATTATCAGAAGAGTCAGAAAAATTACTTGTTGAATGGAAAAAAAGAGTTATTGATGACAATCTTTTTTCACCAAAGGTAGTTTATGGATACTTTCACTGTCACAATCGAGATAATAAATTAGTAGTAGATTCTCCTAAAGGCAATGAAGTTATTTTTGATTTTCCGCGTTCTACAAAAGGACGGAATTT
>DASUUM010000055.1:0-4059 GCA_036374075.1 Nitrososphaeraceae archaeon | reverse complement strand
CTTGTTCTACAATATTATCCATCCTTTGGCGATTTCAAAAATAAAATATCTACATATTTCAGAACAAAAAGATTTCATTTAGATATGAGGAACTATCTGTTGAAAGGTGTCAGCTAACATATGCTAATTGGTATAATTAGAAAAATGAGTTAATCCATACAGATTCTTAATTATATTTTTTAGATTCTTTAGCATACATTTTGATATTATCAAAGTCTCATTTTCTTGGGCTTTAATAAGGTCCTACTAGTATTTAGTGATCTCCAGATTAATTTTTCGTTATTCATGGCTACATTGTAACTTTCCACAGTAATGGAACAGAGTATTGAAATTAATTTCAATACTATTAGATCACATATGATTTAATAAAAAATGTTTAAAATTAAATTGGACAAATATATTGGTGAAATTAATTAACTAATTAATTATTTTCAATGGCATATAGCTTATACCTAACAATTTAAATATAAAACATTTTTATATGTATGAAAATAAATAAAAATGAATATATTTCCATTCTATGAAAATACTTTATTACTCAGCTAAAATTTCATTGTTCCACATCTTTAGAAATTTTATAAATCGTGCCATTCTTTGAATTTGCTGCTAAGACGTAAAGGTCTCCATCTATAGGATCAATTTTGATATCTGTGATTATGTCAAAACCAGTTCCAAAAATTGCAGAATTTAGTTCTGAAGGTTTATTTACTATCTTATCAGACAATTCTCCTTCTAATTGCAATCCTGTTCTAGTTTGATTAAGGTCAAAATGGAGGACGGTTCCATTTTTTACTCCACCCACTAACATATCGTCTCTATATTCTTCTCCCAGTGTTGAGGAATGAATAAAGGCAATAGTTGTAGGTGCTATTGTGTCATTCCATGTTAATACAGGATCATAATATTTGCCATTACCATTGAAATTAATTAATTGATTTCTATCAAATTCTTTATCAGTAAATTCATTATACATAGAAGATAATCCTAACACTTGTCTCCATCCACTATTAAATCCTGGTTTTACGATATTTATTTCATCACCATAATGAGATCCATTTTCAGTATCCCACAAATATCCTGTAATATTGTCAAAACCAATACCAAAACTATTTCTTACACCATATCCATAATATTTGTCTAGAAGCCCTTCATCTCCTAATGTGAATCCATCATTAACGGTTTCTCCATCAGATGTAATACGTAGAACTCCCCCTCTACCATCAGGGAGAGATGTTCCCACTAAATTTTGAGTAATTGTATCACCAGATGGATGTTTTAGTCTGTTTAGGTCACCCATAACAATATATAAATTGTTATCTGGGCCAATTCTCATTACTCCTCCATTGTGTGATGGTCCAGGCAAATATGGTAAATCAAGTAACAATATTGGATTTATTAGATTACCATTCACAAAATCATATCTGTAGACACGATTTCCAAGGATATTTCCATCATCTTGGTTCTCAGTTTCAGTTACAAAAAGAAAAACAAATTTGTCATTAGGACCATACTTATCTGCATGTTTGGTTTTAGATATATCCAGTACAGCTATACCCAATAAACCTCTTTCACTCTTTGTTGCTACATTTAAATCTAAAAGTTCTGCAACGACTTTTCCATTAGTCACACGTTTTACCATTCCTGTATTTTTTTCTATAACCAAAAGATCATCATTTCCTATAAACTCCATTCCAGAAGGAAATTTCAATTTATCAACAATTAATTCTGTTTTCAAATTGCTATCTTGTAGTATTGGAATAGAAGGTTCTTTTTTTGATTTTTTCTTTGATTGAGCATCTACATTATCAACATTGTCTACACATATTAAACCAACACACATTACAACAATAATTAACATAATACTGATATTTGTTAAGTAATAATTATGATACATGCATTAGCTCATGGAATACATCATATTTGAATCTATACTAATAAAAAACTATAAGATAAAAGTAATTAATTAATAAATAAAGACTAAAAATAAATAACAATTAATTATTCGATTATTATTTTACTATTTATAGACAAATATTTATTATTTTACTATTTTAATAGTTTGCTCTTATATCAAGTTGTTTTAATATAGGAGATTGTTTTAAATTTGAATATGGATAGGTATTAATATTATATTTTGGTAAAGGATTATCTGGTTTAATGCTTTCTATTAAATGAGTCTGCGTAAATAAGTTTTTATGGAATGTACCTCTTTTGTTTGTTTCTTTAATTATCTTTTTATAACCTGAATCATCGATTACTATGAAATTTGCAGTATCTAATGGTCTTGTAGAATAATAACTTCTATCCTGGTACGAAATGTCAAAGATGTGTCTAGGCATCCATATGTAAAGAGGATTTCCCATCATAGTTACACTATTATTACTTTGTTGCAAATGTTGTATTAACGTAGCATGTGCTTTAATTATTACAGAATTAGAATCAATTGTAATTAATGAAAAAATAGAAACTAATCCAACAATAGCAATAAC
This sequence comes from Nitrososphaeraceae archaeon, assembly GCA_036374075.1. Taxonomy (GTDB): domain Archaea; phylum Thermoproteota; class Nitrososphaeria; order Nitrososphaerales; family Nitrososphaeraceae; genus TH1177. The sequence continues at coordinate 1,570 of DASUUM010000055.1, read as the reverse complement.
TGATACCACAGCATAAGGAATAGTATTTTTGATTTTAGATATAGGTATAAAGTTAGATAGATCTACAATTAACCTTGCTGCAGCAATAGAAAATACTGGAAATAAAGGTACTATATGAAATGAAGATACAAAGTCTATCCAGTATAAAAATAAAAGAAATGGTACACTAAATAGCAATATAAAAATGTCTTTTCTTATGGCAGCATATAGAATTCCAGCCATGCCAAATGAGAATGTAATTGGGTCATTTTGAAAGAAAGTGGCCAAAGAATTAATCAGAGGTTTACTTTCTCTTTGAGTTTGATGTAATACATCTTCTACCCACGTATTAAAATCACCAATAGAATAAGCATGTGCTGGCCAAATCATAGGTATTAAGATAACAGGTACAAGCCATAGTCCAAGGCTTTTTAATTTATTATTACCACTATTAGTTAATACAATATATCCTACTAATGGCATCATTACAAAAATTGGAATTTTTGTAAATATCGCAAGTCCGAGAAATGCACCAGAAAGCAAAATTAAAGATATATTTTTTATTCCTAGTTTATTATTTTGTTCTTGATTTATGTTACTTTTTATATAGAGTGCTAATAATATAGAAGTTAATAGTAGAGGAAGTTGTATAGATTCTAAAAATATTCTCCTTAATAACCATCCATAAGGAATAACTGCAAAAAGAATAGACGCCAAAAAGGCTACCTTGAATCCATATCTTTTTTCTGTTATTTTATATATGAGAAAGGTATCTAATACCACAAATAAACCCATAATAAGTCGTGGAATCAAATAAAGTGACTCTACTGATTCGACATCTGGAGACGGATGTAATATATCAGGATAGCCAATCATACCTAAAAGACCAGCCAATAATATTTGTCCAAAATATGGAGCGAAATATCGATCTTGTGGTTGAAGACCTTCTCCTTCAAGAGTAGACATAGCTTTTCTCATATAATGTCCCTCATCAACATGGAGGCTAGGAAAACCAGTTATATTCCAGAGACTTGTAAAAGAGCTTAAAACGAGGGGTATAAATATTAAAAGTATTTTTTTATCCATAAAACCTCTACTTTTAATTATTTGAATCAATATTAATCCCTCATTATATATTACAAAGATTTATTGAAAGTTTTTTTTGATAGTATTATTCATCTTTGTAGACATTGTGAAAATAGCAACAAATTTATTTCTTTTGTTTATGTCGTCCATATCTATATAACTGCCATACTGAACCTACATAGTCAACAATAACATTAAAGCCCATTTTGCTTTTACCTGATTTTCTATCTAGAAAAGTATAAGGTATCTCAAATATTGGTATATCCTTTGATTTTACAAGTATTTCTAATAATATTTTATAGCCTTTTGTATCGATTTTTATATTTTCTAGAATAGGTCGTGATACAGCAAAAAATCCAGACATTGGATCTGTAACATTATTTACATTAAGACCAAATTTTGCAATAATAGCTGCACCTTTACTTATAAGACGTCTTTTAAAAGGCCATCCAATGATAGATCCATCCTTTGCATAACGAGAAGCTATAACTATTGAACTAGAAGT
>DASUUM010000054.1:0-7672 GCA_036374075.1 Nitrososphaeraceae archaeon | reverse complement strand
TAAAGGAATTTCGTAGTATTATCCGTTACATCATTATCTCTTTCCGACATATCTCTATTAAGTAATTTTTGATTGTAATAAAAAAGTTATTTTACTATAGTCAGTTAAAAAATTAACTAGAGAAGAAATAAATTTTAATTCTCTAAAGTGTTTCTTGTTGTTTGTTGCTCTTTTCACCACGTATACAGTCTATACACCAAACTTCAGGGACGGGTATTCCATCAATATTTTTTCTTATTTCTATCCAAACAGATAGAATCGAACCACAATTTTTACATGTTCCATCGTAACTTGTTGCTGCCATTTTCAATAATATTGATAATATAATATAAAATTCTTTAAAGAAAAATACTGTAGAACGAATATCATTTATAATGTTAACCTTAGTCTTTTACTTCTTAAAACACTTCTTTTTTCTTAAGCCTGTTTGGTATTGTTCGTCGTTTCCTTGCTCTCTCGCTTTCTACCTTCTCTAACTCATACGCTAGTTCTACTCTATGGAAATTGTGTAATTCCCTTCTCTTTCGGGTTTTGAATTTGTTTTTGTTGCAATCAAAACTTCTATGTTTTCCTCATATTCATAAATTCTACTAATAGGAAGTTGATTTATTATTCCTCTTCTTTTTGTTGTAATCTCTATTATATCGTCATGCTGCATTTAATTATTCTCTTCTTTTATAATAAAATTTTTGTTATTAAATCAGTTAGACAAAAAAGTTTGTTTACTTGTTAATTTGAATACTACTACTTTCTATCTATGTTTAGTTGTATTATTATATTATTAATTAGTAGTTCGCTCTACTACTACTAAGACTCGCAAAAAGAAAGTTATTGAATTGTTGTTTTATTACTTCCCTCTGGCTTTGAGGAACTTCATAATATACAGCAAGTCAATGATGCCAGTCTTTGGATCTTTATCTCGCTGGGAACCATGAACCTTACCTCCATATTCAACAGTTACTATCGCAGACAATATTTCAGATTTTTTCTGAATATCAGTTATTGGACCAGTTAACAACTGTCAGGAATTGGACATTTTAGGCTTGGGTATCAAGTTTTTTATGATAATATGTCGGTTTAGTGGTTATAGTATTAGTAACTGGTTTGTTGGTCCTGTTAGGACAAATGTGTTTCTTCTTTGTGAATACTTCCTAGTATTCATTAACTGAGTTATTCTAATAAATCTGTGTATTACATCCATATTCCAAGACTTTCGATAAATATTTTGTTTATTATTATTATTAGTAGAAGTCATTTTAATTAAAAATTAGTCTATCAATCTCTAATGTTTTCGATTTACATAATACTCTAATTCTTTTTCTTCTGCTTCTGTTAAATTCTTTTTATTCGTTAATTGATTATACCTTGACATTACAAAAACAGTGGAAGACAAATCGTTTTTCGCAAGTTCTTTATGTTTACATTCTCTATTATTATTATTATTGTTATTATTGTTATTTTTATGATTTTGATTTTGATTAGAACTCATTTCTTAAATCTTTCTTCTTTGATCTTTGTGTAAACTTGTAAATAGTGACAATAGCATGAGTATCTTATTCTAATTTGATTATTACTATCATTATTATCATAATTGTCTAAAATACCAGCACTTGATTTTTGTCCACAGATTTCACATAAATTCTTGTGAATTTCAAAACTCATTTCTTAATCTCTAAGTAATTCATCTTTATCATCAACTACATCTAATTCTGTTATGACAACTTCTTCTTTTTTATCAAATATTATTAGTGCTTGACTGGTTATTTTTTATCGTCTGGGATATAAACAGTAGAATATTTTATATCAATAGGTTCTTCCCTAGTAATATTATTATCTCTTAATCCGTCATTGATTCTTTGATATAGACTTTCGGACCTATCTGCAGCGTCCCAAACTTCAATTACTCTTATTGTCATTCTTATTATTCTCCTTTTTATGTTGAGGCATCTTCTAATTTATGTAAATAATATTCACAACTCATTAAATGTAGAGAAAGAGTAAATTCAACCTCATCATAATTATTAAACTGCATTGTAAACTCCTTTTGACAATTTCTACAAGTAAATATGTATACTTTTGATACAGATTCGCCAATTTCGTTTCTCCAGAAGGTTTAATTTGTAATGTGAAAATCTTGATTACTTGTGTATACATTTCTTATTATTACACTCTCATGTCACTACGTTTGATTACAATCTTTTTTACTGTCTGTAAAAACATCATTTTTTTCTCCTATATTAACTTATTATTGTAAATCTACAATGTTAATATTAAATTTTTAATAAATTATGATTGAACTATGAAAAAAAATAAAAAATTATTTGTACAATGGAGTAGGTTCAACAGGTTTTCCGAGTATAGTATATGCTACTGTAAATGGTTCATTACTTCTACTATGGAAATAGACTGCAGAGCCTGCAAAGTCTACATACCTGCTACTTCATCCTCTAAAATGTGGGAACCATTCTGCAAATCCACCCTCCATATTTGCTAGAGGAACAGCCGTTGCATTTTATGTTACTGTAGAATTCAATGGTTACATAACAAATACGTGAACTGGTCTACTGGCAGAATATGAGACTTGACCAACGTAAATTTTATCTGGCTGGGGAGGAAGGGCAACAGCAATCTGATGATATTGTATCTGATGATATTGTTGATGCTCTGGTTCCAAATTGTCATTGATAGAAGATTTTGTATCTTGGATTACGAAATATTTATGTGATTTATACATAGCCATTGTTTCATTCTCTTGTGCATAAGCAGTAGTAGAGATTAAGGAAATTGACACCACTAATGACATTACTACCATAAGTTGTAATAGTTTTTTTCACAAAAAATTTAACAAATATCTTATATAAAACTTTTAACTACATAGACACATTATACTAACTCATCTTATAGACTTATTGAAACCAGTATATTTTTAGTAAAATTATATTGAAAATAGACATATCAAGTAGGTGTTAATTTTTCAATTTTTCCTCTTACTTTTCCCTTTGGCTTATCCTCTGTCTTTATATCTACATAGGCTTCTCCTTTCTTTATTTTTCTGACTAGTTCCTTAGTATCCTTTCCTTCTAGTGGACCTTTTAGATCTTTTGATCTAATTTTTCCATCCGTTAGATTACCTATAACTTCTCCTGATGGAGTTTCAGATTTATACAATTCTGCAACTACATCTCCTTTTTCATTCGGTTTTCCTGTATGAATATCAACTTCTTTTATCTTATCTGTATCTGTAACCTTAACAGAGTATTTTAGAGCATTTTTTTCATTTTTATTATTAGTAGATTGAAATGTCGCTAAAGCAGTATCCAATGTATCTACCTCTGGTACTTCCTCTTTTCCAGTCAGTATTGCAGCAAAATCTACTATATTTTCTTCTTTCTTTTTCTCCTTCTGATTTTTTTTATTGTCGGTAGGAATATTCAATGTTGTTAAAAATTAGATAATATTTCTTATAATAGTTACATCATTTTCTTATTATTAAATTTAGCATCAAGTATTGATATTGAGCCTGTATAAAACGGGATGAGAACAATGTTCTATTCTTCCTATACGTCTACTCAATATCTAAATGAATCTAATGTATTTCAACCTATGAAGAACAAGTGATTGATAAAAAAATAGAATATCTGAATCTGTAGAGGATTCATATTATGAAAAGAAATGTGGTTTAATAAAAGATAAAGAGAAAGAGCTACCACAAATAATCATAAATAATAATATTTATTTTGTTGATTGTTAGATTGAATAATATACAGATATACTTACTTTTTTATAGTAATTTGAAATCTTTGGTTATTGTATATATTATTCACTATGAGTTCATCAGAAGAAGAAAATAAAAATATTATAAACAAGGTATGACAAAAGTATAATATAGTAAAATAGAAATGTTTGAACTTTCTTGATATTTTTTATTCAATTGAATTGGTTGATGATGATGCTAAATATCATTAAGATATAGTCAATCTACCATATTAAAAACTTCAGAATAATAGTTTAGGATAAGACAATTAATAATTCGTTGTTAACTTTGTTTACAGATTTTTAAATAACTTAAACAACACAAAGATAATACCAAAACACCATAGGCGTATTCTCTAACGAGGAAGCCATAGTCGGTATATATTTCTGTATATTTGCCTTCTCCCCTAACATTAGGCCTATATACAGGCTATGGTTTTTTCAATATGAATATTTTACCAATCTAGCCATCTGTCAAACCATGAAATAATTGAAAAAAAACAGTAGAGAAATGAGCGACTGTAAACATTTTCCATTTTTATATTATAATTTCTTATATAGTTTTTTACATATTGGATTATTATATGACCGATCAAAATCAAAGAAATATACGAGATCAAAATATAGAATTAACTCCTGATAACACATCTCAATACGTCATTACTAATTCTGCTGCTCACTTTAATAACCAATTTCTCGGTAAACAGTTAGGTGGTACACCTATTTCTGTAAGTATAGGCAAAATGTTATCTGTAATGAGTGGGCAAGACAACACTATAAGAACATTGTCAAGATTATTAGGACGAGATCATAACGATCAACATCTACATGATATGTATAATTCATTATTTGAAGATTTTAGGTGGTTCTACCAACAGGGGTAGAAAAGGCATCATGGATCTTAGTGGTCTTTTGACTCTACTAACTACATTCATACCTCAACAACATCAACAAATTCAGACACTTCTTGATGAAATTAGAACAAACGTTGAACATGGAAGCATGTTATAAAACATGTGAAGAACTAGAAAAATTAAGATAAAAGGTACAAATACAAATACTTAGTATTCTAATACTATATAGTCTTTTGTAAAGGAATTTGTCACCATCATAAAGCATTAAAACCAACAAATGGTGGAGGACGTTATGTTCTAGGTCAAGAAAGGTGTAAGACCTGTGTAATTATCTTAATTGGAAAGATCTCTGGTGTCCGTGTTGTGGCAATCGATTAAGAACTAAGCCAAGAAATAAAATATTCAAACTTGCTTTAAGAGAGAACCAAAAATACCAAATTCAAATCATAAATGAGAATTTCAGAAATTTATTAATATCTCATTCATACATCATTTAATTATTTTACTTTCTTCAAACACAACAAACTTAATCTCCAAAACTTTCAAGGCCCTGTCAATAGTATGGATTATCTATCCCTAAACCTCGATTGAGTTCAGGCTATGACGATTAAATTATATCAAATTATTAATAGAATATTTCATAATTTCTTGATGCAGTCATAAAACATATTCGAAAACTGTTCGATGGTGATGTATCTTGTTGTACGTTTTTTGACAAATCATGTAACTTGTTGTAAATATCAAATCCATTTATTCCAGACATTCTAAAACTAATAAGTACAAGATCATAGTTTTCAGGATTAAAGTTTTGTTATGTTATGTTAGGGTCATTTATTAAAAGTTAAATTGAACCCTTCTTCTTCTAACCATTTTTTATATTTAGAAGAAGTATTAACATCATCATCAACTATCAAAATATTTTTGTTGTTAATATTAGTAGAACTCATATCTGGTATATCATGGAGTATTGATCAAATCATTTAAGTCGTTAGGAATAGGAACTGCGGCGGGAATACCAAATTCTTTTCTAAATTCTTTGTTTAATTCTCCAATATTTTTTATGTTTGCATGTTGGGATTTGAATTCTTTATAGGCCTTAAGAAATTCTTTTAGACTACCAAGTCTATCAACGCTAGATTTTAGAAAAACAAGTTCATCCTTAGTATATTTACGACCACCAGCATCCTTTACCTCGTTAATATCTAATTCATCAGTATTACTGTCATAATCAATTATAAGCCCATATCTGAAACAAGCAAAAACATGAAATTGTTTGTCATTTTTTAGAATATGCATGTATTTTGGTCTGTCTTGGCCAGTCCATTCTATTCCATCCTTCTTTTTAACATATTCTATTACGTAATTTATTGCCATATCAAAATAATAATCTCTATCTCTTTTAGTCATTTTTTCTTATTCTCCTCTTCCTGGTTCTGCTGCTCAGAAAGAGCACATTGACTACAAATTAAATTTCCATTTTTTATGGTAAATGCTTCGGCATTACCATTACATTTAGAACAAAATAATTCTATTGTCAATTCTTATTCTTCTAATTCCTCCACTGTTATATGGATAGGTTTTTTCATTTTCTTAATATCGTCATGATAATTTTTAGGAATAATAATTATTAGTTTATGACCACTCTCTGTATAATTTGCTCTAAAATCTACCTTTTTAGACAATTCTAATACTTTTGTATACCCATTGTTATTTATTTAACCATTTTTATATTTAAAGTATCCTTTAGTATCAATTTGGTATTCAAAAAGAGTACCATTATAAGTTGGGGTACGGATAGTTTCCCTATGCAACAACTAAATGTTGAGCAAAAAATTGATACAACTAAAAAAGAGAATATCGGGAAAGGGCAGAGTCATTGCCCTATTCAGAAGAAGCTACCTACTGCAGAACACTGATGTATTCTATGTTAAGTCAGAAAGTAGTGATAATATTTACTACTTTCCAAAATATAAGCCTGACGTAATAGAATTTTGTTCTTGCAAGGACTATGAATCCAATAGAGCACAAGATGCAAGCATATTGTTGCAATAGAGCTTCCTATTAGAATGGGAACATTAAAGGATACTGACAGGTTACCAGCAGACGCAAACAGAAATAAGACAAATACACAATATAACAATTCGTCATATACAGAGAAGGACTATTCTTTCTAATATAAAGTCAATATGACTACGAATGAGAAACAATTCACTTTTGGACCATTATGTCTAATATCTAGATTCTGCTTGCACAATGAGAAAGATAGATAAGGTCCAGGTTATTGAGATTGTCCATCCAAAATAATCAAAAGAATATTATAAACAAATTATTAGATTAGACAATAAGAATAGGAATCAACATTACAAAACATTTTTCAGCATAATATTTAAGAAAAGATAAGGGATTGGAAAAGATAATAATCCTTCGCGAATCTCCTTTATCTAATATGTTACTCTCCTATTATTCGTAGTTCAAATATATTTTTTTATTGTTACTATGATATGCACAAGTCACGATGACTATTTACCTTTGGACTTTTGATGAGTTCATTGGTAATGTTAGTAATGATGCCATTTCTTAACCAGAACAATAGTTTTCCTAATACAGCAATGGCTCAAGTATATGACAAATCTGGAGATAGTTATTATAGCAAATACCAAACCGACGATAAGAAATATGAGTGGCGAACAGGTCCATTCGAAGGCTTTTTTGTAAGTTCAGTTGAATTTTGTAAAAACATGTTAAATTCGACGAAGATGATAGAAAAGATCACAGAGATAATAAAGTAGGTCCACAAGGTCTAAAAGGTGACACGGGAGCAACAGGTCCTCAAGGCCTACAAGGAATTCAAGGACCTATTGGGCCCAATGGAACACAAGGTGAAACAGGTCCAAGTCAAATACTTCCTACAAATATATACCTAGTAGTTGACGATGCAAACACATCGGATGTTAGCGGCACTGCCGTATCTAATGCTGTTTGTGATGAGGGAGATGTAGCCTTAAGTGGATCTTATCAACTTGATAATTCTTTCAAAACAGCAATGGTTATCGATGGTGTTTTGT
>DASUUM010000053.1:0-2348 GCA_036374075.1 Nitrososphaeraceae archaeon | reverse complement strand
TTTTTATCATATCTTTAAATACATATTAAAAATTATATATGAGAAGTTAAAATTATCTCAAATTTAAAAATAGTATTTCCACCTAGTTTTTTACTCTAATCTGGTCATTTCAATCCAAAAATAGGCAAATAGAAAAACTATCATAGACTCCTCCTCTCTATTGGTATGATATGTGTATGAATCCTTGGAGGGCTATGACTTTCTTTTAATAGCAATAAATTTATCTCCAATTTTTAAATAGTATATTTATCAAGCCAATATACCCAAAAAAGAAGTAATCCATTTGGTCATAGCCTTCTATACATCATCTATTTCTGCTTGCTATTCAATTGACTCATCAGAGGGCTATGGCAATAATAATTAATTAAATTACTAAAAGAAGTATTAAATAACATGGATACAGCATTCTTTTACTTCCACAAAAAAAATACATTCTGCTATAGTATTCTTTGTTAATATCTTATTTGTAATGTTTAATGCAAATTCAATACTCAAATTTGTTAAAATTGTCCATGAAACTATATTTTCTTCTCTACTAAGTAATAATTAAAGAAACCTTGGTTCTAGAAAATATTAATAAAATATCTATTTAAAAATTGATAATTTTCTACCATTTATTAAAATTAAAAAAGGATGAAAAATCTACATGGGAATATTTCCATGTTTTCTTCTTGGACCTTCTTCTCTTTTTCTGTATATAGAATGAAGAGCAGAAATTAATCTTTTTCTTGTCTCTATTGGTTCTATAACATCATCTATATATCCTTTTGAAGCTGCAATGTAAGGATTTGAGAATTTTGTTCTATATTGTTCCACTAATTCTACTTTTTTTTCATTAGGTTTTGAGGAATTAGCAATTTCAGTTTTGAATATTATATTACATGCGCCTTCGGGTCCCATAACTGCAATTTCCGCACTAGGCCATGCAAAATTATAGTCAGCTCCTATATGCTTGCTATTCATTACACAATAGGCTCCACCATATGCTTTTCTGATAATTACAGTGAGTTTGGGTACAGTTGCCTCTGAAAATGCATAAAGAAGTTTTGATCCATGTCTAATAATGCCCCCCCATTCCTGATCGGTACCAGGGAGAAAGCCAGGTACATCTACTAGGGCAACTAATGGAATATTAAAACAATCGCAGAATCTTACAAATCTAGCTGCCTTGTCACAGGAATTGATATCTAAAACTCCTGCTAGTACCTCAGGATTATTAGCTACTATTCCTATTGAATTTCCATCTAGTCTTGCAAAACCTATTATTATATTTCTTGCCCAATATTTTTGAACTTCTAGGAAATCACCATTATCTATAACTTTTCGTATAAGCGATTCCATATCATATGGTTTAATGTGACTGGATGGAAGAATAAAATTTAGTTCATCATTTTCTCTTAGAGGGTCATCTTTCGTATCTATTCTTGGAGGAGTTTCCAAGTTGTTAGAAGGGATAAATGATAAAAGTGTATGTAATATTCTAAAACATTCTTGTTCATCTTCAGCTAGAAAATGTGCAACTCCACTCTTTTCATTATGAATCTGTGCTCCACCTAAATCATTAAAACTTACATTTTCGTTGGTTACCTCTTTTACAACTTCAGGTCCAGTTACAAACATAAATGAAGATTTAGTCATTATTATAAAATCTGTTATTGCAGGAGAATAAACAGCACCACCTGCACATGGACCCATAATTAAAGATATTTGAGGAACAACTCCAGAAGCTTTGATGTTTCTATGAAAAATTTCGGCATACCCTGCAAGACTATCAACGCCTTCTTGTATACGAGCTCCACCAGAGTCATTTATTCCTATTATTGGTACACCCTGTTTTAAGGCTAAATCCATGATTTTACATACTTTATGAGCAAATGACAAACTTAATGAACCACCAAATATAGTGAAATCATGAGAAAAAGCATAAGCCAATCGACTATTAATTAATCCATATCCTGTAACAACTCCATCACCTAAAATTTTTTTCTTTTCCATCCCAAAGTCAAAACATTCATGAGTTACAAAAGGATCTATTTCTACGAATGATTTAGAATCAAATAGCAAATACATTCTTTCAAATGCATTCATTTTTCCCTTTTGTTTACGTTGTTTCTGCTTTTCTATTCCTCCTCCAAGGAGATGTTCCTCCTTTTTATTCTTAAATTCTTGAAAATCCATAAGATAGAATAAATTTAAAATGATAAAAAGATTGGTTCAAGGTAAATTTAATAATTCAAATTAATATTAACCTTTAAAATAACCTTCAGGTTATCTTTACAAATCTTTTTTGAGCTAATTTTTGACTTTTGTCCTTATTTGTAAAACTATTTGTAAATTACTCAACATAC
>DASUUM010000052.1:0-36128 GCA_036374075.1 Nitrososphaeraceae archaeon | reverse complement strand
TAATTAGAACAATATTTTAAGTTGCATTTGACTATAGCTATTGATGTTTATTCTTATCTTTTTTATTTATATTAATGGTATCATCTATAGAAAATGATAAATTTGCAACATTTGATTTTGACCCATTATATATCACATTTACTTCCAGCAATACAGTTCCATAAGATTGGATTTTTGGATTAATTGTCCAGGAATAACTATATAACTTATTATTAGTAATATTAAGAGAAAATAATTCTGCCATTCCTGATAAATATATAATATTACCTTCTATTCTAGCATCAATGGTTTTATTGTTATTAGAAATATCTCTTAAAAAAAAACCTATTGTCTGTTTATCATCACTATGAATAACTTTTTTTTCTAGCTGGATATCTAATAAATGATTTGAATTAATTTGCAAAACTTCTGTTAATTCTCCTTTTGATTCTAGTGTCATTAAAAGAGAAGTAACTACTACTAAAGTTATAGGATATATAATCCATAAAGAAATCAATATATCTAATTAGTTAAAATAATGAATGCTATAAATCTTAGTATATACAAATATTAATTACATTAACATAATATCTTGGAAATATTTATTGATTTTATTACTACTTTATATTTATATTATTATTATCTAGAGTTAAAGTTGTTGGCAACAAAGCAGGATGAGTTATAATATCAAGAAAGAACATATTTTCATTTTGCATTTCTACAAATAAAATTACTGAACTTTTTTTCTGTAATAATCTCTTATTTGTAAAAGTTTTAATCCATTCTTTTTTTTTTCTATATCGTATCATACTAGTGACTAAAATTGGTATCTCTAAAGAGTGACACAATTTTAATAATATCATTAAAAAATTTGAAAGAGTATGTTGAATATTAGAAATTCCTTTTAATGACTCCATATCAATTTTTTTGTAATATAGATTATAAAAACTATTTAAGGAATCAATTATTAATAATGAAGAATTGGAAATATCAGAAAGCATTTTGTTTATTGATGATTCCAATTCTCCTTCACTTGGTGTAAATAAGAATATATTATTTAAAGAATAATTTTTTATTAATTTTGATCTAATATAAGCAGTATAAGTTGTATCAAAATCAAGATAAGTTGTTTTTCTAAAATAAGAGGTAATTGTTGAGGTAAAACAAAGTTTTGCATAGGGATTATAAAATAACAATGTGTTTAATCCATCAATAGTTAAAAGATTAGATATGATATTATGCAATATATACATGATTAAAATATGTTGAATATATAAAATATGATATTGTTAGACAATATTGAGCAACAAATTATTAAGGATTTCCCAATTACTTTGAAAAAAATTTATCTAAATAGTGGTTCAATTGCTCCTTTATCTGTTCCCTCTATAAAGTCTATTACAGATTTCCTCATAAAATATTCAGAACAGGGACCCGATTCTGAAGATATATCGAAGTATATGGAAAAGATGTTAGAAGAAAGCAGATTAAGGATAAAGCATTTGATAAATTGTAATTCAATAGAAGTAAGTTTTACACAAAGCACTACACAAGGATTAAATTTAGTTGCAAATAGCATAGATTGGAAAAAAGGAGATATAATAATTCTTAGGGGAGGAAGACATGAACATTATGCAAATTATTTTCCATGGCTATATGTAGCTAAAAGGAAAAAGCTAAAAATAAAGATATTAAAAATAGATCAAAATGGATTTTTTGACATAGATGAATTAGAGGCATTATCTAGATTAAAGGAATCCAAATTATTAGTTTTGAGTCATGTATTGTATAATAATGGCTCCATAATGCCTGTAGAAGAGGCAGGAAAAATTGCAAAAGAAAATAATTTACTTTATTGTATTGATTCGGCTCAATCAGTTGGTTCTATAAATGTAAATGTTAAAAAAATTGAATGTGATTTCATGGCATTCCCTAGTTTTAAATGGATTTGTGGTCCGTTAGGGATAGGAATATTTTATTGTAGTGAAAAATCTAAAGATACTTTAATTCCAGATAGTATAGGTGGAGAATCTGGAAAGATTATTTCAGATAATTCTGTAGTTCATAAGGATATCCCCCAAAAATTTGAAACAGGATTTCGTAACTATCCTGGACTTGCAGGTTTAGAATCGTCTATTAGATATATCTTACGAATGGGGATGTCTAAAATAATATCAAAGAATTTGAAAACTTCATCGATTTTAAGAAATGAGTTATTGAAAATAGATGGTATTGATATTCATGGAATAGATGATGAAAAACTACGCAATTCAATAGTTTCTTTTTCAAGTTCAAAAATTGAATCTAATTTATTAAAGGAAAAACTTGAAAAAGAAGGAGTTATAATGGCTGAACGAGATTTACTAAATGGAAAAAAAATAGTCAGAGCATCTCCACACTTTTTCAATAATGAAGAAGAAATAATGAAAACAATTAGAATAATAAAAAATATTTTACAGCAGATATGATTGTTAATTTATATCTTTATCTCCTTGACCTTCAATTACCATCATAGTCAAGGTTGATCTCACTTTATCTATTCTTCTAACGTTCCAAGTTACAACTTCGCGCAATTTATCCATTGAATCCGAACGAATTCTAACTATAATATCATAAACACCAAAGACACCACTTACTTCAACAACTTCTGGTAATTTTTTTAATTCCTTAATTATATCATCTTCAGATCCGAGATCACAATTTATTAAAACGTATGCAGTAGGCATTAGAAGATATTATAATATTCATCTATTAATCCTTTTAGTTTAAATATAGATAAATATTAAATGACTATTATCAATAGTATCTAATTTTAAAATAAGATAGTAAACATAAAGATAATTTTGATTGATCGCAACAAATTTAATTATTAATTTTACTACAAGTTAAATATTATTGTTAAAGATAGATGGTTCTTTTGGAGAAGGAGGTGGACAAATACTTAGATCTACTATATCACTATCGGTACTTTTGCAAAAACCAGTGGAAATATACAATATTAGATCAAATAGACCAAAAAGTGGATTGCGAGCTCAACATATTCATACAATAAAAATACTTGCAGATATATTTAATGCTAAAGTTGAAAATCTCATTCTTGGAAGTCAATTCTTACGATTTCTACCTAATAAAGCTAATAAATATTTCGAAGATAATTCCAAGGCAATTAAAGTCGATATCGGTACTGCTGGGAGCATATCTATGGTATTACAGGCATTAATTCCATCTATAGCTTTATCTAAAAAATTTATTGATATACAAATTATTGGTGGAACAGATGTTAGAATGAGTCCTACAATTGATTATTTGAGGTATGTAGTTTCGGAGGCTTATAAAATTATTGGAATAAACTTCAATGTTGATGTATTAAGAAGAGGATATTATCCAAAGGGAGGGGGAATTGTTAATGCAAAAATTTTTCCCTGTAAAAACTTAGATTTAATTGATCTTGTAGATAATAAAAGAATTGATCCAAAAATTATAGGAATTTGTTCTAATTTGCCACACCATGTATTAGATCGCCAAATATCTTCAGCTATATTAACATTAGAAAGAAATGAGATAATCTGTAACAACTGTGTGGCAGCTATTGAAAATGCTATTTCACCAGGAACATCTATTTTGGTTTATTCTAAATCTGACTTTGGACCTTATATTGGAGGAGATTCAATAGGAGAAATAAAGAAATCTGCTGAATATGTTGGAAAAGAAGCAGCAATTAAGTTCCTAAAAAATTACAATAAAAAGGTTTGTATTGATCAGTATCTTGCAGATATGTTAGTAATACCTGCAAGTTTAGCAAATGGTAAATCAAGATATTTGATAGGCGAAGTTACTGAACATTTAAAGACAAATCTGTATGTTGTAAGCAAAATTGTCGGATGTAAATATAGTATTGTATCATATGGCGAAAATTATATTGTCAATATTGAAGGAAATCCATGTATAAATAATTAAATTCAAAGAAAATTCAGTATTATCTAAATTATATAATAATTGTCATAGCTATTATTCGTTTCCTAAAGTTATAATAAATTAATATAGATAGAAGTTTTATAATTAGTATTGAAAAAAGAGTCAGGAAAAATAATTGATCGCTGTTTTATTTGTGGTTGTACTGAACATAAATTTATTGGATGTATAAAGCACTGGAAAAACCATAAAAAAAATACCGAACAAAGATGTCAGGAAAAATAACTTTAGATTATCTATATAAACAAATTTTTTTGAAATTATGAAATTTTAATTAATGAAAGATTATAAGATTTAGACTAATAATAAATTAAAATATTTAGCTTAAATTAGATTATAAATAGTAGTTAAAAATCAATTTTGAAGATGGAGATATAGTCAAGTTATTTTAATTCATACATTGCAACAGATAATTTAAAAACTAAATTATCATCAGTCAAATTAGCAATTGGTAAAAAATATTCTTGAGTCTCTTTTTTGAATCGCTGTATCTTGTCTTTGTGAATAGAACCCTTTAAAATTCGTATACTATCTAATCTATTTGCTAGTATAAGATATCTTACAAATTTGGAACTTTTTAAAACTAGCTTACAGTATTCATTGGATTCCATATTCTTTATATTAAATTTAGTGGTAGAGAAAATTAGATTTAGTGCTTTATCTCCAATTATCTTTTTAAGAAGATCCGCCTCAAATGGATTTGCATATGTCTTTTCAAAGGCATCATGAAGAATAGCAGCAATTATAACATCTTTATCTTTTATTTTTAATTCACTAGCAAGAATCAGTGCAACTCTGAGAGTATGGTTAATGTATGGTTCCGATCTTATGTTATCATAGAATTTTTCTCTATGAATAACATATGCAATACTAAATGCTCTAGTTATTGCTACAACATCCTCGACTGAGTCTTCAAATAACTTTAGTAATTTAATAAAATTTAATTTAGTAGAATCATACATACGTGATTTCATCATAAGATACACCAGCTACAAATGTACCTAATATATAAGATTAGCAATCATTCTGATGGCAATACGATATTTATAATTTATATCTTAATTTAATTTGTAAAAATGAATAAATTTGATCATATAATAAAAAATAATTGGATAAAGTAAATGATGATTACTAATATGCAGATATCATCATATTAGTGTAATATTAATTTGAATTAGTTCCCGGTTGAGTTTGCTCTGTTGGACTTTCTGTTGGACTTTCTGTTGGACTTTGTGAAATATTTTCTGATGGTTTTTGTAGTTCATTAATTTCAGTTGTTTTTCTTTTTGTAGTTGCTTTCTTTGCTGGTGTTGTTGTTGTTGTTTTCTTTGTACTGATGGCAGATGTAGATTTTCTATTTGTTTTTCTACTACTGGATTTTGTTTTTTTATCCATAGATAAGTATATAATTAAACTACTTATTCTTATATTAATCGGAAACAGAATAAATAATTATTCTTTACTGAATATAATCTCCAAATATTATAAACATAAAGATACAATAAAAGAAAATACTAATGAAATTAATAATATAAATTATTATGATAAAATATTAGTTATTAAAGTATTTATCATATATTAAAAATACAATTATTAAAAGTGGATAGAAAAGAATATTGAATAACAAATATGTTCTCTCTATTCAATAAAGTATAAAATAAATAGTATGTATATATTTTATAGAACAATCAATAGAATTTCAATTGTTTTAATTCAAAACAAATTTTAAATATAAAATAAGTCTATTAAAATATAAAAATAGAACTAACATTAAGAAAATTTATTAATTCTGTGATAATATGACCTTTAATTTGTTATTTATTAAATCATTTATTTTTTTCCCATTCACTTTACCACGAAGAATAGTCATACATTTTCCCATTAAAGTACTTGTAGCTTCCATTCTCTTTTCTTGTATAATCAAAATATTATCTTCTATAATTTTATCAATAATTTTTTCAAGTTCTTCATCACTAATTGATTTTATCCCAAGAACCCTAATTGATTCATCAACATTTTTTGTTGTTTTACTCATCAACTTTTCGAAAATTAAATTAATTGATTCTTTAGCAATAAGACCATCATCCAGTCTTTTAAAAATATCTAAAAGAATATTATTATTTAATATACTAGAATCATAGCCTTGTCTTTCTAAATTTAAAATATCTTCAGTGAGTTTTGATGCTATAAATGATGGAGAAATTTTAGTTAAACCAGTAAGTACTTCAAAGATTTCAAAATAATTAGAATCAAAAATTTTTTCAGCTAAATTTTTATTTATTTGATATTTCTTTGCTATATATAATATAGTTTCATTCCAAGATTTTGGAACTTTTTCTTTTAGGGAAATAAGAAGATCTTCTGTTATTTTAAATGAAGGTATATCTGTTTCTGGATACATTCGTGCAGATCCTGGTTTAGGTCTACTGTATATTGTTTTTCCATCCATTGTAGCTGCTCTAGTTTCTGATGGAACGCCTAATCTGACATTATTAAGTCTATTACATATTGCATTTATCGCAATAGACATCTTTTCTCTAGGTCCACCAAGAATAATAAACCCATCTTTGGAGATATCAATATCTAAAATTTCATTGATCTTTTTAACTTCTATATCTGTTATACCATAATTAGGTAATTCATCTGAATGAAATATACCTCTAAATCCATAAAATCGTACTAGTTCTCCTAATTGTTTACCTATTCGTATATCTGGATAAGGTTCAAACCCAAATAAACCTTTAAAACCTTTAACACGTATAGCCTTGAAAATATTCTCTTTGTTAGAAATAATTTTCTTGACTATTTTAGATGGTGAATCTATTAAAATGTCAGTAATATCTAAAATTTTGTCTCCAATTATGATACTATTTGATTCTCTTTCTTTATTCAATTTGTTAGCAATTAAAATTAACCCATGTTGTCGAATTGTTTCATATTCTATTACTTTAATGAGTTGATCTAGTCTTTGAACTCCTTTTACTTCTACAATACCTTTTCCATTATTAATGGATATATTTACATCCTGTCTAATACTTCCTAATCCTCTAGCTACACGTTTACTTGCCCTTAAAAGTCTTCCTAAAGTAAGAGCTATTTTTACTATTTCTGTTGGTGTTCCAGTAATAGGTTCAAGAGCAATTTCAATTAATGGAATTCCAAGTCTATCGAGTCCATATTCTCTAAACTCTCCCTCATCTGATAATAATTTTGCAGAGTCCTCTTCTAAACAAATAGTCTGTACTCCTATTTTTTTTTCTTCGACCTGTAAATAACCACCATAGGAGATTAACATTGTCCTTTGGAATCCAGAGGTATTTGATCCATCAATCACTATTTTTCTCATAACATTTATTTCGTCAATAATGTTAGAATGAAGAGCAAGAGAGATTATTAATGCGGTGTCCATAGCATCTCTATTTATTTCGTGTGGCGGTTCTTCATCTGCTTCAACCAAACAGCTCGAAATACCAGATGAATGATATTTGATTGTACGCATTTTTGTAAATTCAAAGATACTAGCTCGATCGTATGAACCTAATTCACTTTGGGCAGGCCGAAATTTCCTTAAAAAAGTAGAATCATAATTTTTTGCTTCCAAACATTTACAGTTGCAAAATAATTTGCTTTTAGTAGATAATTGTTGATGAATTTCAAAACCAACTTTTAAAATTATTTCATTCATATCAATAGTCACATCAATCATGGATAAAATTGTGTAATTTTAACTATTATGAAATTGCATCCTCTACAATAGGAGTTATATAAGTAATCTCATTTGAAATATTTTCTTGCATTTTATTTCTGATATAATCTAAATCGTTATAATTTGCTAAAAGCCACATTGCTTTTACCATTGCAGTTTCAGAAAGCATATTAGATAGTGATATTACACCAATCTTTTCTAGGTCTCTGCCTGTATCATAGACATTTAGATTGGTTCTACCCCAAATACATTGAGATGTCATAAAAACTAATATTCCAGACGCTATCACTTCTTTTAAATAAGAAAAGAAATTTTTATTAACATGGCCCAGCCCGGTTCCCTCTATAATAATCACTTTGTATCCTAATTTTTGTACGTTTTCTAGTATTAGAGGATTGAGTCCTGGATAGTATTTTAATAGAAAAACTCTATCGTCGAATTTGATTTTTGGTATTACATTGAATTCTTTGTTTATTTTATTTCTATTCTTTTTTTGTAAAATTATATTTGAAGGAATTTTTTGTATTTCAATCTGATCTTCTTTTACAACTGCTATTGGAGAAATATCAATTGACTTAAATGCATCTCTTTTACTTGTATGATTTTTTCTTACTCTTGTACCTAACTGACAGTATATTTGTTCATCAGATATGCTACCATGCATAGATACAAATACGCCAGAATAATCTAATTTGGTTGCAAAAATAACTGATGCAATAAGATTAGAAGATGCATCAGAAGAAGGTCGATCAGAGGATCTTTGTGCACCAACTAATATAACAGGTATAGGAAGATCTTGTAATGCGAAACTTAATGCAGCTGCTGTATAACTCATTGTATCAGTACCATGAGATATTACTATTCCATCATAGATTCCAGAATTAATTTTATCAATTATTTTACTAGCTATTAAGTGCCAATGTGTTGGACCAATATTTTCACTATATTCATTAAATAAAATTTCAGTATCGATTGAAGCATAAAGAGAAAGTTCTGGAATTGAAGTATATAGATCTTTAGCTGACAAAACAGATGTAACACCTCCTGTTCTGTAATCTATTTTACTAGCAATCGTTCCACCTGTACTAATTAAAGCTATTTTAGGTAAATTAGACATTTTTGAGAGTTCAATATCATTTCTATATTGTGATTTCAAAGTTATAGAATTGTCTAGGGACTTCTCTGGTAGTTCTTCTGTTACGATAGAAAATGAAGAAACTTTGTTGATAGATTTTATCCTATTTAACTTTATACCAATATTATAACCATTGTTTAATTTAATAATTATATGATCCTTTTCACTAGACTCATATCGTGGCATATATCTTCCCGATATAATAGAATTATTATTTAAAACCACATTGACAATATCACCTATCTTAATACTATCAAGAATTGATTGAAGATCATCATTAGATGACATAACTATAACTTACTAAATATTATAATTTAATTCTATCAAAATAAAATTAGTCAGTCATTGATGTGTTCTTTATATTTTTCCCATAGAAGAGTTAATCTCTCTATACCATTTATTTCTTCTATTACTTTTACAGTTTCAAAATGGACTAAGTTTTTCCAATTTTCTTTTTTAACCATATTTTCTCTAATTTTGGTTCCTGAGAATTTTTGTCTTTCAAATAATAAAGGTTGAATAATTTTTTTTTGTCTTTCTTGAAATAAAGCTATTGTAAATGGATCATTTGTAAAAATAACATCATATGGTGGAACTAATAAATCAAGGTTATGAGTCCATAATGCATGAATAGTTGTATCAGGTACTGGAATTATAAGGATATTACGAATATCAATTTCATCAATATCAATTAAGGTATTTCTAATCATTTTTATCCTTTCACCTGCGGTAAAAGGGTTTCTTAGTTCATAACTTATTTGTGCACTTCCAACAACGATAATCAATGTTGAAAGTTGTCGCATTGCAAATTTGATGGCTTCAATGTGTCCTAGATGTAACGGTTGAAAACGACCTATAAATAAACCTATGAGCATATTAGGAAAAAGAATAAACATTAATTTAAAGGATCTAAGTAATTATAATTATTAGAATTAAAACTATTAGTAAAATAATATATTGGCTTTAATTAAAATATTATTATTAATAATAATAACAAGAATTCCTAAATTATTCTTTATAGACCAAGTTTTATATTTATTATCATTAATCCTAATATTAACGACATTGTGATAACAAAAAATCCTCCAGCTAAAAATCCATATTGTGTTTTTGGGGTATTTGAGTGTCCTGACCTATATAATAGAAAAGATCCGAATACACCTACAAAAAGTATTAGTGTCATAATTATTGTTTCGCTTATTGTTTGTAGTGATCTTGATGGTACAATGGTAAGTCCTTCAGGTACATTTACACCTTCAATAATAGCATTTATTAATCCATTTGATAATGCAAAAAAGAAAATTAGATAAATTACTGATAGTACAAGAATGAGTTTTGATTTCTTATTATAATTCAATAAAAGATAACATTTAAAATAAATATAAATACCTTTTTTAAATTATTGTTGAGATTAATATGTTGGATCCTTTTAATATACAATATAACAACATAACCAAATCTAATGAAATGCATTATATGTGAAAGGGCAAGAATAGAAAATTCTGAATATTGTATTTATCATAATAAAGCCAAAATATATCTTAAAGAAAATTATAAGAAATGGAGTGAAGCTTATTCTACAAATTTAACATGGGATCAATATCTTGATAAATTATCAAAATTAGAAAATATTGGTATTTGGATTAAGGAAGTAATTGATATGGAATTAAAAAAAGTTAAATAAGATATTTACATTTCTCCCATTCCACCTGGTGGCATTCCTCCCATTCCACCTGGTGGCATTCCTCCTCCTGCACCTCCAGATTTACTCGATGCAATTACATCATCAATTCTTAATATCATTGATGCTACCTCAGTTGCAGATTTAATTATCTGTTCTTTTACACTTAATGGTTCAAATATATCTAGCTTTGACATATCAGCGATCTTTGCAGCTTTAACATCAATGCCAGTCCATTTGGAACCTTTACTCTGTTTTGCTCTAAGATCAGTTGTTGTGTCTATAGGATCCATTCCTGCATTTTCTGCTAATGTAATAGGTATTACCTCAAGAGCATCTGCAAATTTTTCAGCAGCCAATTGCTCTCTTCCTGATAATGTATTCGTCCATTCTCTAAGTTTCCCTGCGACATAAGCTTCTGGAGATCCACCTCCAGCAACTATAAATGGCTTTTCCAAAACATCTTTTGTGACCATTAGCGAATCATGAATAGAACGTTCTGCTTCATCTACTACTCTCTGAGACCCTCCTCGTACCAAAATAGTTACGGATTTTGGATGTTTACAACCTTCAACAAATACCCATTTGTCAGTTTCAACTTTTCGTTCTTCAACCAAGTCAGCACTACCTAAATTGTCAGGACTTAGATCATCTATATTGTTTACAATACGAGCAGCAGTAGCCCTTGCTAATTTTGTCATATCACTTTCTTTAACTCTACGAACGGTTAGAATATCAGATTTTGCTAAATAGTGTTGGGCTATATCATCAATTCCTTTTTGGCAAATTACCACATTAGCGCCACTTTTTTTAATTTTATCAACCATATCTTTTAACATTCTATTTTCTTCTTCAAGAAACATTTTCATCTGATCTGGAGAGCTAATGTTTATTTTTGCATCAAATTCAGTCTTTTCAATTTCCAAAGCACAATTTAATAATGCAATCTTAGCATTTTCAATTCTCTTTGGCATTCCTCCATGAACTACTTCCTTGTCTAATACTATTCCTTGAATTAAAGTAGTATTTCTTAATGATCCGCCTGCTTTCTTTTCTACCTTGATATCATCAATATCTACTTTGTATTTTGAATCAAGCTTATCTGCTACTTGTAAAACTGCATTTACTACAATTTCAGCTAATTCATCAGCTTCCTTTGAGACAAGTTTAGTTTGCATTGCTGTCTTGGCTACTTTAAGTAATTCATTGTTCTCATTCCCGACATCTATTTTTTGTGCTATTTTATTAAGAATTTCAATCGCTTTTTGAGCACTTTTTCTATATCCATCTACTATAATCGTGGGATGAACATCCTGTGCTATAAGATCCTCTGCTTTTTCAATTAATGAACCAGCTAATATTACCACAGAACTAGTTCCATCACCAACTTCATTATCTGTTGCCTTGCTAATTTCTACCATCATTTTTGCTGCAGGATGCTGTACATCTATTTCCTTAAGAATAGTAGCTCCATCATTTGTGATGGTAACATCTCCTAATGTATCTACTAACATTTTGTCCATACCTCTTGGACCAAGACTCGAACGGACAATTTCTGCTATTAGTTTAGCAGCTGTTATGTTATTCTTTTGAGCATCTCTTCCCTTTGTTTGAGTAGCTCCTTCTCTTAATATTAAAACTGGTACACCACCAGCTGAACCTTGTTGAATTGACATTCTATCATTCTCACCTAAAATTAATTTATAACAATGTGACAGAGCTGGGGATATTTAATTTTTTTCTGTAATACGATTTTTATTAGACAGATTATTCATAATTATTAAGAAAAAATTAATTTAGTAAATTAATAATACAAATAATTAATTAAATAAGGAGTCAAATTGACCGTTATTTACATCAGCATAAATTTCTTTGGCAGGTTTATTTTCAATCTTTATACCACTACTGACACATGATCCAATTATTTCTTTTGCGGCATTTTTTAAATCAATAGCGTAAGATACATCTATCTTCATTCTTGCAATTTTAACTATATTTTCCATGCTAATATTTCCTACATAATCTTTTCCTGATGTTCCAGATCCCTTAGTGATACCAGCTTCTTTGGCTATTAATGCAGTAGTTGGAGGTATGCCTACTTCCACAGTAAATTTTTTTGTGTCAGGATCAACCTCGACTTTAACAGGAACTTTCATTCCCGAAAAATCTTTGGTTTTATCATTAATAGTATTTACAACTTGCAAGACGTTAATTCCAAGTGGTCCCAATGCTGGTCCAAGAGGTGGTCCTGCACTAGCTTCTCCTCCAGTAACTAAAGCGGAGACAGTTTTTTTATCGCCCATATCAAAAACAATATTTTTCCGAAATATAAATCGACATCATATATTTTTAAAATTTTTTATTTATTCAATTTTCTATTTAAATAAAACTATCTACTTAATTTTTTTTAAGTAATTTGCATCAACAGTAACAGGAATTTGATATGGAGAATCAAGTAATACTACAGTAGCTTCCTGTTTTTCATAATCAACACGTATAATCTTTGCTTTCATTGATTTAAATGGTCCGGCTATAACTTCTACGGTATCATCTATACTTAACTCTGTTACTACAGGTTTCTTTACAAGATACTTTTCAATATCACTAAAAGGAAGATCTCCTCGTATTTGTCCACGGACATGTCTTACTCCATACAATGCATCATATGCAATATTTGAGTCAGGAGCTTCAACAATAACATAACCCTTAAAATTCTCTAAGATAAGAATAGAACGTAAACTTATTCTTTTTGAATTTATCCTATTTTGTAAGATATTTGCAACAACATTTTCTTGGCCACCTGTGATTCTAATTGCAAAAAATTTGGAATCAATGTCTTGAGTATCTGTATTTGAGTCATTTTTAATTGATTGATCTGATTTATTATTTATAGAAGAATTAACTTTTTCTATATTTTTAGTTTTTTCATTCTTAAAAAAGGTATTTGTATTATCAGAAGCTAATTCATTGGAATCTTCATAATTATCATCATTAAACTCAATATCATTTATATCATCATCTATATCTTTTTTGTTTTTCATTAATTTTAATACAATATTTTACGATTAAAAGTATTTTATAAATTTACTTTAATTATTAGTAAATGAAAAAGAATAAGAATTCATGATTGACGATAATTTGCTATTAAAGGATTAATTATATAAATTCTTTATAACTTGAAATACAGAATAATTTAGAATCTTTAATTTTTTATAATTCATATTATCAAGAGTCTAGATAATATGGATATTCTATTTAATATGAAAGATAAGACAAAAACATAAGTATTTAATAGATAAAATATATAATCAACAAAAATTGAGAACATCTATACAAGTAAATCAATTGGATTTACTAGATAGAAATATTTTGAATGAGATTCAATGGCATTTTCCTCTTACAGAAAGACCGTTTTTAGAGATAGCTATTCATCATAATATATCAGAAAATGAAGTTATGAAAAGGATAAATAATCTCAGACAAATGGGCTTAATAAGACAAATTAATGCAATATTTGATACTAGAAGATTAGGATACAAGAGTGCACTGATAGCTTTTGCGGTCAAACCTGAAAAATTAGATTATGTAGCTAATGAAATAAACAAGTATTCTGGTGTAAGTCACAATTATGAAAGGAATCATGAGTTCAATATATGGTTCACTTTAGCAGTACCGCCGGAAAAGGACATGAAAGAAATTTTGGATAAAATGTCTACCCTTGAGGGAGTAATAAAATATAGGCTTTTGCCAACATTAAAAATGTACAAAATAGGTGTTAAACTGGATATGGTCAATGATGATTCCTCCAATCCTAAACCTACAGAGAAGATTAAGGAACTTAATCCGGAAAAAAGTAAGCTAACTAAACAAGATAAAGAGTTTATAAGAGAATTACAAAAAGACATAGAAATAATTCCTGAGCCTTTTAAGAAAAGCGCAGAAAAACTTGGGATAACACTGAATGAATTATTTGAAAAAGCAAAGGAATTTGAAGAAAATGGCATAATGAGACGTTTTGCGGCTATCTTGAGACATAGAGATGCAGGATTTACTGCAAATGGGATGATAGTATGGAGAGTGCCAGAAGAAATGGTAGATAAAGTAGGATACAAATTGGCTGAATTTCCACAAGTAAGCCATTGTTATAGAAGACCAACTTATCCGGACTGGAAATTTAATATATTTAGTATGATTCATGCTAGAAGCATAAAAGCTGCTGAAAAAATTGCTGAAGAAATTTCAAATATAATTAAAATCTATGATTACAAGATTTTATTCAGTTCAAGAGAATTTAAGAAAGAAAGGGTAAAGTATTTTGAAGAATAATCAAATTTTATAGTATTTTCAAGTAATTATTAAACAAATTGAATTATATATCAAATAATTAAACTATAGTTCGTGTTATCTTCTAAAGCAGAATTTCCGAAACCTGAATCTATCAAATCATTGGATATAGGAGATATAGCAATTATGAATCAACTTGCCTATTCCTTCAAGGATGAGTTTATAAAATATGTTAAAATTGATTCCTTCACTTCTCCTGATCCTTTTAAAAATGAAAATCCCGATACTTATCTAATTGTAGTTGATAGAGAAAATATAGATAGAATAGTCGCAATGATTATTATTATAAATAATGATTTAGATAATTCAAAAATACCTTTAGAAAAAATAAATAATGACAGATTAAAAATAATACAAATCCCCAAAGAGAAAGCATTATTATTGAAATATGAAATGATGCCAAAAGATACAAATAATTTTTATCAGGTTAGGAAAGACAGCATTGTTATAGGATATATCATGTTTGCATTTCAGATATGTGGACAACACTATTAAATTTTAAAGTCATAATATTGGTTCTTTTTTTATTTTTAAAATCCCATTTTCTAAAATTTCAATTCCCATTACTTCAAAGATTAATTTAGCATCGTCTTTTTCTCTAGCTAGAATATTTTTAGCTATTTTCAATCTATATGAAGGAGTCCATTGTTGCCCAATCTTATATTTGCCTTTCATATTATGAGGTATCAATTTTATCACAGTTACTTCTTGTACTGAATGCATCTTTGAGTTTAGTTTTTCATAATTACCCTCCTTTTGATATTTTTCCATTAACGAATTTAGAGCCAGAGCTTTTTCTTCCTTATCTTCAACTATATATGAGTGTCCTTTTATAACTACACTTATATACAATGTATCTGCTTGTGATGCGTCATATGGATGAAAATAGTATGATGGAAGAAAAGCCAGATGTTGATCTGTTTCAAATCCCGTAGTTGAATTCCTTTTGATATTATCTATTTTCTCACCAAATCGATAAGAATGCATGTATATACTATCTTCCTTAGGAAGATAGGAATTATCTTTGAATTTTTCAGCTTGAACATAAACAAAATTCATTGGTATTACCTGGGGAAACCCATTGATATCTATAGTTGCTAATCTTCCAACTGCTTGATTATTTAGAAAATTAATAATATTTTGTTTGGATTGAATCTCAAGTTTTTTTATTAATTTCATGAGAAATTTTATTTATTAATAAGACTATAAAGAGATTTAAAGATAAGTAAAAAATTAATATCAAAAATTTAATGTTTCTTGTTGATTTTTTGTATTATTATCATTAAATTCATAATTAAGGATTTTTTTCATTTTTTCAGCTCTTGCTTTTCCAAAACCTGGAATCAAAGCTAATTCAGATACAGATGCATTTATTGCTCTTGATGGTGTTCTAAATTTTTTAAGCAATTTTATGGCTAATTTATCTCCTACACCTGGTATTGATGAAAGTATGGATAATTGTTGTAATTGTATATGATTTCCTTTTTTTATTCTTTTAATCAAGGGTCCATTGATTGTAATCCCAGATTTTATTGCTTTATTTAATAAAATAAGAAGAAATTTTGAAGTATAATTTGCTGAAGGAGAATGAATAATCGGTATTCTAAAAATTAATGCAATAGTTGCAAGAGCATCGTAAATCTGTAAAATTTTCTCAACTGAAATTTCAATTTCATCATTTTTATTTTCAATGAAATTTTCAAATTGTAAATTTAAAATATTTCCTTCTATTATTAAAATAGGTTTAGAATAAAATTGTGTCAAATCAGAACATTGAATAAAAAGTCGTCCATCATATATTGAATTAATTAAATCATGTATTGTCTTTCTTTCAATAGCTATTTCCGGTGCTATAATATAATCTCCTACTGAAAGTCGTGCAAAATCTATTTGAGCACCATCTTCAATTAAGAATTTAGGAACCCTACTATTTCGCTCTCTTTCATCTACTACAATACGAAAAGACACAAATAAAATTAAATATTCGGATTATTGTTTCTAACTAAAAATTATACTATGAAAATTAGATTATTTTTGTGTTGTAGATTGTGTAGATTGTGTTCCTTTTAGCATTTGATTAATCTTATTTTCAACTTCTTTAAGATTTTCTTTTACACGTGATTCCTGTTTTCCTAATACCATAACTCTGGTATTTGCTAATTCTTTTTTTTCACCTAGTTCTTTTTCTATTGTATCTTTCTCAGATTTTATTAATAAAGGACCTGCTGCTTTATAAATAGAATCAGATGTAGTTATTTTATTTAATTCCTCCAATGCTCTTTCCGTTTCAACAATTTCTAGTTCAATTTGCTGCTTCTGCATCATAATAGCTTGCAGATTTTGTTGAAGCTGTTGTAATCTAGATATTTGTTCTTTAAGCCAAGGAGGTAGTTCATTTTCTTGACTCAATTCATTGAATAATTAAATAAATTGAATATAAATTCATAACGTTATACAAATACCAGATTAGTTATACATAAGTGAACGGTTTTAATTAGGCGCAAATAAGAATTAATGAAAGATCTTAATTCTGTTATATCAGAAGTAGTAATTTCAATTATTAATGATGGAATACAATCTTTATTTAAAATGTATGATTTAATTAGAGGAGTTAATATTTTTGTATCAGGTTCTAATGCATTATATAAAGATTTTAAAAAAGTTTTTGTTTCTGAATATGAAGAAAGATAAAGAGAAACATTGATTTTAGCTTTAAAGTTTCTCAATATTTATATCATATGCTCCAGCAGCTACTTTAAAATTACATTTTGGACAATTCCAAATGCCAGATGCAATTCGCCCAAATTTTAATGAACCACAAGAAGGACATCGTCTTTTTTGTTTAAGAGTTCTGTATACTTTACCGTATCTTTTTCTAACTGTGGCTCCAAATTTTGTTCCTAGACCTTTTAGTACTGTTTGACCTTTTCTGTTTCTATTTACCATCTATTTTACCAGCTCCTTTAATTTAGTTCTTATAGTCTCTGCTTTAATTCTTGCTGTTTGAGCTATAAATTTTATTTGTTCAAGAGTGAAATAGCCAGTTGATCCTTTCTGTATTGCAGTATAGTCACCATTAGAATTAGTAGTTATTGTTATTCTAGATTCCATACATATCTCTTCTTCAACGGTAGGATCTAGAATAATATTATTTCCTATTCGTACGGAAGTTATTGATATAGGTATTGTTGTAATTGGAGGTTCTTGTTTTTTTCCTGTATCGACTACCTTTTCATCACGAATTTCAAAAATTGGTAATTTACTACTTAATAATGCAGCAACTACAGCATATGAAGTTGCATCGAAAAGATTACCATCAGCATTAATTATACTACAATCGACGAAGATAATATAAACTATTTTACCGGGTATTAAAACTAATTTCTCTAAATCAACCATCTCAGATTCTCTAATTCCCCGATCAACTACTCTGGCTAGTTCTATTGTTTCTTCATCTGGAGGTCCAGGTTCTATATAGGGAGATGCAATAGGTAGAACTTCTGCAGTTACAATCAATGCCCCTTTATTTTCTAATCCTTCAAATGGTTCGCCTGTTTCAACTTTTATTCCTGCAATTACTTCTGAATTGCCTAATCTTACTTTGGCTGACCCATCTGCTTTTTTAATTATATCTACTTCTATTTGTAGGTCTCTTATATCTTCTAAATTTCTACCATCTAGCCTTTTTCCGTTAGCAATTAAATCGAACATTTGTCGTTTACGTAATTGTTCAATTACTATTGGTGATTTTTTTGATAAACTCAATTCTCTTTATTCTCCTCCAAGTCTTTCTCTTCACCTTCAGGCAAATCATTTCCAAAGTATTTTTCTATTAATGCTTTTCTTTGTATTTCATAAACCATTTTACATCCATGAATGCCTTTTTCTATACATTCATCAAATTGAGATTCAGTTAAGATTCCATCTAATTGTAACAAGGTAATCTGTTCAAGATTTGGTAAATATGCAACTGGCATATCAGCTGATCCTTCTTTATCTTCAATGTCATTGATATCAAGAACTATTTTATCATTTACTTTTCCAGCTGCACAGGCTGCAACCAAATCTCTCATATTAACTCCAGCATCAGCTAAAGCCACTGAGGCTGCCGTAATTCCTGCACATCGAGAGCCACCATCTGCCTGTAATACTTCTACAAAAACATCAATAGCAGCTCTAGGATAATCTTCTAACATTATTGCTGGTTCTAATGCTTCACGCATTACCTTTGAAATTTCAACTTCTCTTCGTGAAGGAGCTGGATTTTTTCTAGTATCTGTTGAGAAGGGTGACATATGATATCTACATCTTAATACACATCGATCAGGGAGAGCCATATGTTTAGGATGAACTTCTCTTGGCCCGTATACTGCTACTATAATTTTGTTTTTACCAAATTCTATAAAGGCAGATCCATCTGCATTCTTTATAACACCTATAGTAATTTTAATATCTCTTAATTCATCAATAGATCGACCATCAGTACGTTTTCCATTTTCATCTATTAGAATTGTTTGATCCATAATCTTTATCTTCTCCTTATTTAGGTTGAATCTCTTCTTGGAGATTCGGTAGTATTATTTGAACTATGACCATTTTCAATATCATTGGAACTATTATCTGTATAACTGTTGTTAACATAGTCTTCGTTATTCACTGAAATATTATTAGTTTCTGTTTGTGATATCTCCTCAGAAACATTTAGCAAATCTTTCACTCTTTGTGTTAAATTTGAGGTATGTGCTTCTTCCTCAACCAATCTTATTGCTTTAAAAGCAAGAGCAATGCCTTCATTGTTTTTTCCAGTTACAACAAGTATTCCGTTTTGTCCAATTAAAAT
The DNA here is from genome assembly GCA_036374075.1 of Nitrososphaeraceae archaeon. Lineage (GTDB taxonomy): Archaea > Thermoproteota > Nitrososphaeria > Nitrososphaerales > Nitrososphaeraceae > TH1177. The sequence goes on along the minus strand of DASUUM010000052.1, from coordinate 16,471 downwards.
TCTAGTTTGTGTAGCTTGTTCAATAGTTTGTATCATAGAACCCCTCTTTCCTATTAAACGAGGAACACGTGTTGAAGATATCTTTAGAAATTCACCATTAGAAATCTTACCTAAATCCTTTTCCTGGATTGTTAACATTGGATCTCTAGTTCTGTCAAAAGTTATTATTCTAGCTGTTACCAAATCACCTGGTGCAAGTCTTTTTTTCATATCATCTTTTGCAGGAGAAAAATCTCTTCCAAACACATCTTGAGCAGGAAGATGAGCTGAAAAAATTGCATTAATATCTACCTCCCATGATAATGAAGAATTATCTATAATTTTTCCAATGACTATATCATTTACTCTCGGAATATAAACACCTGATAATGGAATAACTTTTATACCATCTTTGCTTGATTCCGCAATTCCTATCCTTGTAGCAATTATAAAATTATCTTTTTTTATTACATTCATTAATGGTCTATAATTGCCTTCTATAATCACCTCACCTGGAATAACATATCTTTTCTTAATTTCTAACATGAATTATAATAACATCTCCTTATTAGTAACATTAACAAAGAAAAGTATTTTGTTTGTATCATTATATAACAATTTTATATCTCTTTTCAAGTTCCAATTTCCTATTTTAATAAATGGTATTTATTCATTGTTATTATTGTTCTTGAACGTGAGCAGAGCCTTTTGTAATAGAATTTATTCTTTCAACGAAAGATAGACGCATTCCAGCATTTATTTCTATAATTACTTTTAATGATCCATCCTGAAGCCACTTCTCATCTTTGAGATCCCCTATGCCTTTTATAAGACTATAAGATTGAGCAGAAAATTGTGGTGGAATAGTAACAACTAATTGAAGATTTTCTGATTTTAATGGTAAAATTTTTCTTAAAGAATCAATAATTTTTTTTGCTTGTTCCTCTGGTCTCTTGAATGGATCTATTACCAAACGAACCTGTTCCATTGCATTTTCTATTCTTAATGGGGGATGAGGAAGATGTGTTTTTGGATCAATAAAATTTCTACTAATATATTGAATAATTTGTTTTTTCTTTTCTTCAACCATTCTTCTACGCTGATCAGTCGTAAGATTAACATCACCATGTTCAAGTATCTGTTTAGCAATTTCTATTTGATCTTTAGTTTTAAAATTTTTAATTAATTTTTCGTAAGGAACGCGTGTACCTTTATTAGCATCTGAATAAATTTCATCTGAAATTAAAATATTAGAAATATCTATTTTTTTACCAAGTTTGTAATCTAATGCTGGATCAGGCTTGACTAAAATTTCGAATTTATCAGCATTGAGCATTAACCTAACTATAGAGAATTTGTTATCAGTCATAGAATATTAAAAATGAGATTTTGTAATATATATGCATATAAATTTAAATCTAATTGAAAGGTTTCAAAGTCAATATAAAAAATAATAACTAACGGTATGATTTCTGTTTTTTTCTTCTAGCACCTGGCCCACCAAATTTCTTTGATTCAGCCTGTCTAGGATCTCCTGCAAGCAAGTGTCTATCAAATTCTGTTATTTTTTTGCGAATATCTTGTCTTATACTTTTTGACAATGGATGATCCTTTGGATCACGTCCTCCTTTAGATTCTCCAGCTAAGGCTCGTGATATTGCTACTGCACTTGCAAAAGCTTGTCCCATAAATCCACCACCTTCAACTTTTACGTTGATATCAATCTTATCTCGTATATCTCCAATTATATTTATTGGAGTCAATATCAATTCTTTTGAGACGTCAGGTTGAATTATCTCTGCTGGAACATTATTAATTCTAACTTTACCATTTCCTTTAGAAATGGTAGCAACTGCTCTTGATGTTTTTCTCTGCCCCGGATATAAATCTACAATAGTATTTTTAGTCATTTTTTATTCTCCTTTCCAACCTATTTGTTTTGCAATATCTCCAATTGTAATGTAATATGATTCAGATTTTGTTATTTTAGCATCATCAAAAATTTTTATTTCCTTTGAACCTTGAAATTCTGTTGGTATTCCTATATATACTCTCAAACGTTTAAATGCTACTATACCACTTGGTTTTCTCCTTGGAACCATTCCTCTAACCATTTTAGTCAATATTCTATCGGGTCTTCTTGGATGATAAGGTCCATGAATAGGATTAGTAACAGAACCCACTTCAAGATGTTTCTTATAATCTTCAATTGTTTTATATCGATTTCCAGATAACATTGCTCTTTCAGAATTTATTATTACTACTTTATTACCTTGAATTAAAAGTTTTGAAACATAAGAACATAGTCGACCAGCAATACAATTGGAAGCATCAACTATTATTTGTTTATTAATATTTGAAACTGTATTATTGTTAGATTTATCCAATTATTCTTACACCTTTCCCATTTGGATGTTGATTGACAAGATCATTGATGGTAATAACTTTTCCACCCGCATCAAGTATCTTTTTCATTGCCGGAATTGAAATTGAGAATGAAGTGACATTTAATTTATGAGTAAGAGTTCCATTGCCTAAAACCTTTCCTGGAATTATAATATTTTCTCCATCTTTGGTAAGATTTTCTAATTTACCAATATTAATTTCAGATCTATTAGATCGGGAACTTTCAATCTTTTTTTCTAATGTTTTCCATAAAGGAGTTTTAGTTTTTTTATATGCATTACGTAAAGTCCATTTAATATCATCATTTAAAGTATTAACAAACATAGTTGTAACCTTATCATGTTCCATATTAATATTCCCCAAATAAATCTACCTAGTTTTATATGGTATTTCTAAAGATTTTATTACATCACCAAAATTATTTATTTTTGAATTTATAATTTTTAGTGCTGATTTTATAGTTTCTTCTGCAGTTAATGAACCAGTAGTCTCAATGATAAGGATTGATTCGTCTTTGTCATTGCCATCTTTAACAACAGCTGAAGAAGTTGGTTGCCACTTAGCATGATCTTTCCCTGTGCCTAATCTTGCATAAGCTTCGAATTTTAATTTTTGTCCAGGAGCAAGAGTAATGATTGGTATACTTTTACTTACTGGTTTCACATATTCGTCTTCAGATACCAAATCACCAGACATTACTAGCCGTGTTTTTTCTGAAGATTCAGCATCTAAAATCAACAATACACGACATTTAGAACAACCCAAGGTATTATTACAATCACATTGATTTGAAAAGACAAATCTATTTAATTCGGTTCTTAAAGGAATTAATCCCAATCTATGAGCTATTGCCTCATCATGCATAACCGATGAATTCTCTAGAATAACTACATCATCAATTGCTAATGTTGGAACTTCGCTTATTGCGATCCTTCTGATAGCATTCAAATATTGTCTTGGGATATTATTAAATTTTAGTATTATTTTTTGATCTGTTTTTTCTAAAACATTTATAGATAAGTTCAATAGTGATTCAAGATTTTTGACCAATGCACTCTTAAAAATCTACCGACCGCAACAATATGTGATGGTGATTGATATTAATAGTTTAAGTAATATATTAATTACATTAAAGAATCATAATTACAAATTCTGAAATATTCAATACGATGTTTCAATATTAGTGAAGTATATTTATTATTTAGGATTTTTATTTAGCTGCTTATCTTCTTTTGTAGGAATATATGCAGGAATATAGTGTTCTATTAGCTTTTTTGAATAACAATCACCACATAAGTATCCTTGGATATTCCATTGCCCCATTGCTTTATATCTAAAAACAGAAATTTGATTGTTGCAAATAGAACATTTTGTATCATTAGGCATTTCTTTAATTATTTTTATTATTATAAATACGATAATAATAATTATGTTAATTAATTAAAGTATATTATTAATGAAAAACTTGTCATATACCTGAAAGTTATCTAGCACATCATGTATTAATTTTCAATTAATAGAAGATATGACAATCTTAATTTGTATAAAAATAATGATCAGACTTGATTATCATTTATTTTAAAAAAATTAATTAAGATCTAATTCGAATTCATATCAGTTAAATGGGACTTAATGAAAAGATTATTTTCTTAGGAATATTAGGAATGGGTGCGGCCGTAGGAGTAATTTCATATTTTGCATTTTCTGATCTTCCCCCTTCACCAGGAGATTCAAAATCAATCTATAGACAGGAGCTACCTCCACCGACAGCACAAGCTATTGCAAAGACAGAAAAGGTAGACCCTTCAACTGTTAAAGCGGATGTAACACTAACGATTCTTGAAGGAGCTGCAACTCAAGGTAATCCAGACTATGATCCAGATGAACTTTCAGTTAAAAAAGGCAATATAATAAAAGTTGAAAATGTTGATTTGGTTCCTCATACAGTTACAAATGGTGTAGGCCCTAATGATCCAAATTCAGCAAAAATATTTGATACTAGTTTGATTATGGGAGGAGAATCGGGAATTTTACAAACAGAAGAAATTGATGTCGGTGATTATACCTACTATTGTACAGTTCATCCCTACATGATAGGAACGTTAAAGATTGGATAAATGATAAAAAGACCAGTTACTTTATTTTTTTATATTATATAATATTTGTAGATTTTGAAGATTAGATATATTTTTTAGTATTTGATGTAATTTTCAAATAATGATATGCTTATATATGTAATTAAGAAAATTATATTATATCATGGTTTTTTTAGAGGTTAAAGATCTTAATGTAAGTATCGATGGAAAAAAGATACTAAATGGTTTAAATTTAGAAATTGATAAAAATGAGGTACATGCTATAATGGGTGTAAACGGATCTGGAAAAAGTACCTTTGCAAATGTACTTTTAGGTCATCCAAAATATTCTATTACTTCTGGAGATATTATTGTTAAAGGAAAAAGCATTTTGAAATTATCTACCGACGAAAGGGCAAAGCAAGGAATATTTTTGGGATTTCAATATCCTATTGAAATTTCAGGTGTAGGTTATAGTCATTTTTTAAGAAATGCTTATAACACTTTAAACAAATCATTATTGGAAGATCAAAAGGATAGAGAAGTTTTTCTTACTGTTAAAGAATTTCATGAATATGTTAAAAAAAATCTTAATAATGTTGGCTTAGATCCTTCTTTTCTTGGAAGATATCTAAATGAAGGATTTTCAGGAGGAGAAAAGAAAAGATCAGAAGTTATGCAAATGTTGGTATTAAAGCCAAATATAGCTATATTAGACGAACCAGACTCTGGTTTAGATATTGATTCAGTAAAAGCAGTTGCCGATGCAATAAATACATTAATTGCTACAGGAGCTGGTGTTATTGTAATTACACATTATGCTAGAATTTTACGCTATCTTACAAGACTTGATAAAGTTCATGTAATGGCAAAAGGAAAAATTATTAAATCTGGTGGAAAAGAATTATCAGAAGAATTAGAATCTAAAGGTTATGGATGGCTAGGTTTAGAAGAATAAATTTTGATACATTATTTATTTTAGATATATAATACGGCTAATCCTTTTCTATATATTCAATGTCGTTTAATAACAATGAAAAAAATAATTTAGAATTATCCAGTAATAATAATCATAATTCTAGAGAAAAACAAATTATAACATTAGAAAATGATATAAAAACAGAAAGTATAAAAAAAGAAGAACAGCTTTTTCTAAATTTCTCTTTTTTTAAAGTTGATCCAAAATGGAGATGGTTAAATGAAATAGGAAAAGAAGAGGCGGCTAAAGAATTTGAAAGTTTGTTAGAAGTCGCAAATACCAAAATGAAAGTTATCTCATATTCAACAATAGGTCTAAGAAGTGATGCAGATTTTATGTTATGGATGATAGCAGATTCTGTTGAAAAAATGCAAATTTTAACATCAAAGATTTATTTTACTGTCTTAGGGAAGTATATTGAACCTTCTCAAATCTATCTATCAAGCTCAAGAAAATCTATTTATTCTAATCAAGTCAAATCTGGTTTTATGACTAATCAGAATCCACTTAAATATAACATAGTATATCCATTTATAAAATCAAGAGAATGGTATCTTCTCCCTTTTGAAAAAAGGAAAAAAATGATGGAAGAACATATAGAAGTTGGAAGAAAGTTTCCAAATATTCGATTAAATACATCCTATTCCTTTGGAATTCATGATCAGGATTTCATGTTAGCTTTTGAAACAGATGATCTTAATGATTTTCAAAACTTAATTATGCAATTACGCGAAACTAAGGTTAGTAAATATGTTGTTAAAGATACTCCCATGATTGTGTGTTTACATAAAAATATGGAACAAGTTATAAAAAGTTTAGGTTGAATTAATATAGCGATGATTGCACTTAAAGAATGGGCTATTATTTGTAAGGCTTTAGAAGATGGTAGACAGATATTATTGCTTCGTAAGGGAGGCATTATGGAATATAGAAAAGGATTTGAGGTTAAACATAATGAATTTTTACTTTATCCTACATTTGAACATCAATCTATGGAATCAATTAAAGCAGAATATAAAGAAAAATTGAAGAAAATATTAGAAGAACAAAATAAATATACCAGAAAAGAAAAAGATAAAGATAAAGGTTACAAAAATTTTAACATAGACAATACTAACATTCTTAAATTGTTTGCAAAAGTAGAAGATGTTGTAGAGATTTCAAAAAAAGTAACACTTGCTGAGTTAAGAGATTATCATATATGGAGTGATGAATATGTAATGATGAGAATGAATTACAATCCAAGTAAACCAATGAGTATTTTATTATTACGAATATATAAAATAAAAGAACCATTGATTATTGATATTAATGATAAGTGGTCAGGATGTAAATCATGGATAGATATTGAAAAAGATGTAGACATTCAGAATTCTCACATAGAGATATTAAAAAACGAAAAAGCTCTAATAGACCCTGTACTAAATGATGATATATTTTATGAGTCTGTTCATAAGATTAGGAATGTAATTGGAAAATGAAATATAGAAAATTAGGTAGAAGCGGAATAAAAGTCAGTGAAATTGGATTTGGTGCATGGACTATAGCATTAGACTGGTGGGGAAAAAAGGTAGAGGAGAATGAAGCAATAAAGATGTTAAAAAAAGCATATGATTTGGGGATTAACTTTTTTGAAACTGCTGATATGTATGGGAAAGGTAAAAGTGAAAAGATAATTGGTCAAGTATTTAAAGATATGAGAAATGAAATAGTTTATTCTACCAAATGGGGGTATGATATGTATAACCAAGAACAAATAGGACATAATGAAATTCCTCAAAAACATGATCCAGAATTCTTGCATTTTGCACTTGAAAAAAGTATGAAAAGATTACAAACTGATTACATAGATGTTTATAGCTTACATAATCCAAAAATGGATGCAATAAAAAATAACAATTTATTTTATACTTTAGATAGCCTTGTTAATAAAGGGATTATTAAAAGTCATGGAATAGCATTAGGACCAGCTATAGGATGGGAAGAAGAAGGACTGTATGCAATAAAAAATAGAAATATAACATGCCTACAAACGGTTTATAATATTTTAGAACAAGACCCAGGACGAGCTTTTTTGAATGCTGTAATTGAAAATTCAACTCATTCCAGAGAGAATGAAAATGCATATGATATAGGTATAATGGTCAGAGTTCCTGATGCTTCAGGATTACTAACAGGCAAAGTAACAGAGAAAACAATTTTAAATCAAAATGATCATAGAAGCTATAGAAAAAAAGAATGGATAATAGAAGCATTAAAAAAAATAGAGAATATGAAATCAATTGCAGAAAATAAAGGTTGGACAATTCCACAATTAGCGATTAAATTTATTTTATCTCAAAAACCTATATCTGTAGTAATACCTACTATGTTAAGTATTGAGGAATTAGAAATGTTTTCAGAAATGTCAGATGGTACCTATTTAAATGAAGGAGAACTTAAACAAATTAATGAGTTATATGAAAATAACTTTCATGTCCCACAAAGCATTGCTTAAATAGTTATAGCATTTTCCTATATTATTTTTAATAATAAAAGTAATTTAGTTAATTAATTATTAATACTATGCTAATTTTTAGAATAGATTAAGTGATCTTTTTATTTAATTAAATATTTTATTGATATCAAATTAACTAACTAATCTATATGGTATTTTGTCAATTGCAATATTATCCTTTTTGTTATGCCTTTGCATAAAAGCCTGAACGTCGTTCATATATTTGTCCATTTTGCATAGCTTTATTCAGAAAGTTTTTGGCATCATCTTCTGAAAACCTTCCCGTTTGAATTAGTTCATTTATAAAGTTTTTTTCTTCTACATCACTTTTATCTTGTCCAGATAAAGCATTAAAAATTTCCATGAATAATTTTAATTTTGATATTTCACTTTGAGGTTTACCATGTAAAACTCCAAGATCTACTCTTCCAGTATTAACATCTACTCCCGCCGTTTCTAGCATAGTTTGAATTAGATATATTGCACGTTCTGCATCATCTGAGTCTACATAATCTTTTAATAATAATTTTGAGCGAGCGGTTGCTAATCTTACTAATCCTTCAAGTTGTCTTGGTGTAACAGTGATCATACCATCCGATTCTACATTTCTCATTTTCATATAATAATCTCTTATTTTATCTATAGCTTCAACAGTCAATTTTGGTTCCATAGTTTTTGAATAAGCAAGGTATTTACTAAAGAGGTCAATATCAATTAGATATTGACCAGTACTTTCTGATTCTCGATGTAATTCTAATATGTGACTAGCAATACGATGATCTTTTTCCTTTTCTGGTATATCTCTAATTACATAAATAATATCAAATCTTGTTAATAATGGTATTGGTAAGTTAACATTTTCTGTAATATTTTTAAAGGGGTCATATTTGCCATATAAAGGATTTGCAGCTGATAATATAGAAGTTCTTGCATTCAATGTAGCAACTATCCCTCCTTTTGCCACAGAACAGGTTTGCTGCTCCATAACCTCATGTAAAGCTGAACGATCTTCTGGTTTTATTTTGTCAAATTCATCTATGCAAACTAAACCTTGGTCTCCTAATACTACTGCACCTGCTTCCAACATCATAATACCAGATTTATCTCTTATTACTGCTGCAGTTAAACCTGCAGCAGTAGAACCTCTTCCAGAAGTATATAATCCTCTTGGAGCAATTTTTGCTGCAAATTTCAACATTTCTGATTTTGCAGTTCCAGGATCACCCACTAAAAGAACATTAATATCGCCTCTTCTAGCAGATCCATCATTTAATCTTTTTGTTACTGATCCTACTATTAATAATAAAATTACTTCTTTAATTACTTCATGTCCATATACATGAGGAGCAAAAGATGAAATTAATATATCATATGCATCATTTTTACGTGCTAGTGCAAAAATATGTTTTTCATCTTCACTATTTATTTCCAAACGTTCTATTGTTCTATTATCTTTATCCGCAGTCCTTCCACCTAGGTATTCAATATTATTTCCTTCCATTCGTAATCTAAATAGAGTTGTTTTAATTTGTTGTGATAATTGTTCTTGTTCTATTCTTACAATTACAGTTAATAAGATTCTATCACCTGGTCTGCATTGATCTACAAGATCTCCTATAACAGTTACCTCTAAATAATGTGGTAAGTGACCTGCAGGAAGATCCTCTGGAAGTTCTTGCAATCTTACCATTTGAAAATCAGTGAAAAGGCTGGTATCTGGATCCATTTCTAGTTCTTTTTCAGAACATTTACCACATTTTAGAGGTTTTTTTAATACTAATCCTTGTAATTGAGCTTCTGTTATTCCACCACAATTAAGACACCTATAACCAATTTTTTTGGCTAAAGGTTTTACTTCAGATGATCTAACAACCATTCCCGAAACTCCAACAAGTTTATTGATCACTTCAGCATTTATTTCACGTAAACTTTTTTGTACCGTATAATTTCCTATTCTGACCTTTATATTATTTTGAATCTCATTTGCATAATCTGGATGGATTTCATAAAGAACATTGAATATAGCTTTATTAAATGCATCAAACATTTCATCAGGTTCATTAGTAATTAATTTTGCTAACTCTGGCTTAAAAGTATCAAAATCTATATAATCAACAACAAGCGAGATAGAATTGGCTGCCATCAAATTATTAATTCTATCAAAATATTTATAATTCCCAGTTCGATCTTTGAAAGCACGTAAAAATTCTTCTAAATCATTAACCAATGCAGATTCAGTTTTTTGAAGTTCACTCAAGACTTATTCACTGCCCTTTGTTTAAATTCTGAAGAAGATTTATGAATAAAATTATAAAGTTCTTTTTCTTCGGCTGAAAGTTTCTTTTCTAAATCTACAGATAGCGAAGACGCAGCTGCTAATTTAACAATTTTTTCTATTCTAGAAGTTACAAATGAATTAAGAGAAACTAGAATAGATTCTTTTTCTTTATCTTTTAATCTTTTGATAAAATCATTAGCACGAATGTAAAAGTCTAAATCAATACCAGAAAGATCATGAGGTTTTGATATTCTTTCTCGGTTTAAAGATCGTGAGATATAAATTAGAACATCCATATCCTGAATTTCTATAGAATTATTTTCCTCCAAAATTTGCGCTAACCATCTAGGAATTGAACTTATTTCTCCTTCTTTTGCTTCAAGAGTCAGACCATCAATATGGATAGAGAAATTTTTTTTAAATGTAATTCGTATTTCTTCCATTAAGTATTTAATATTATAAAATTTTTGAACAAAATCAATTTGTTTTTTAAAATGATCGTAATGATCAAAATTATCATTATTATGAGCTATTATAACCTGGTCCAATCTATTTTATAATATTATTTCATTCAAGACTAATAATTCTTTTTAGCAAATTAGATTTGAGTAATTAGTATAATAAATCTCATTTTTATATAATTATTATTAGTTTATAATATTCAATAAGATTAGATAGAGAAAAGAAGATATTAACTATGAAAATTTAGATACTCAAGTTAAAATGATCCAAAATACTATAAATACAAAACTTTCCAGTTTAATGTGGGTAGAAAAATATCGACCTAAAAGAATTGAAGAAATAGTTAACCAAAAAGATATTATAATTTCACTTAAAAATTTAGTTAAAAAGCCTAATGAAATACCACATTTATTATTTGCTGGGCCTGCCGGTGTAGGTAAGACTACTACAGCATTATGTTTATCAATGGAATTATTAGGAGAAGGATGGAAAAGAGATACTCTTGAACTTAATGCATCTGATGAAAGAGGAATAAAGATGGTTCGCGAAAGGGTAAAAGAATTTGCAGCTGTAATTAAACTTCCAAGTGGAACCAATGAAAAGGGAGAATATAGCAATAAAGATGAGAAACCATATAGAATAATAATACTTGACGAAGCTGATGAAATGACATCAGAGGCACAAACTGCTTTAAGAAGAATAATTGAAGATAGTTCTAAGACTACTCGTTTTATTATTATATGTAATTATCTTTCTCAGATAATTGAACCAATCCAAAGTAGATGTGCAATATTTCACTTTACTAGACTCGAAGAAGAAGACGCATTAGAATATTTAAGAATGATTTGTAAACAAGAAAATATAGAATTTCAGGAAGAAGCATTATCAAAGATTTATAGGTATACCGAAGGAGATTTGAGACATTCAATAAATATTCTTCAAACAGCATCAGGATATGGACAAGTCTCAATTAAAAATGTAACATCTGCAATGGGACTTTCGGGTAAAGCAAAAGTAGGAGAAATAATTAGATTAGCACTATTAGGTAAATTTAATGATGCACGTACAAAACTTTTAGAATTATTATATGTTTATGGTTTATCTGAGACTGACTTTTTCAAATATACTTATCATGAAATTAAAGATATGGATATAAAAAATATTGATGAAGTTATGTCAATAATGGCCGAATATGATTATAGGCTTTCTGTTGGTGCACATTCCGAGATTCAATTAACTGCATTTCTTGCACAATTATGTAAAATTGGATCTGATATTAAATTAAAAAAATAATAGCAACTAAAAAGAAATTCTATTTTTTTGTAAATATAAAGGATTACCTTGTAATGAATTTTATATCAAAAAAAAGTAAATTAGAAAGTTCATTTTCTGCTGCAGTATGTATTGTTAGTGGAGGAATTGACTCTCTCTGTACTTCAGCTTATTTGAAAAAGCAGAAATTTGATCTATATATCATTACTTTTAGTTATGGTCAAAGATCAAATTTAGAGATTGATTATGCAAAGAAATTTGCTAAATATTTAGATGCAAAACAACACAAAATAGTAGATATATCATTTATGAAAGACCTTTATGGAGAAACTAATGTTCTTACTGATAATAAACAAAAAATTCCTAAAAATTTCGAGTATAATATAATAGCTCCAATAAGAAATGCAATTTTCATTACTATAGCTACAGCTTGGGCAATGAACATAGGAGCAAAAATAGTTGCTTATGGAGCACATACAGGTGATAATAATTATCCTGATTGTAGACCAGAATTTACAAAATTATTAAGTAAAACTTTGAATCTTGGAGATATTGATGGAATAAGAGTAGGTTTGAGAAAAAAGATTAATGTATGGTCGCCGGCTATATATGGATTAGATAAATCAGCACTAATAAAAATAGGTTATGAAATCATAGGAGATAAAATTTTTGAAACATGGAGTTGTTATTCAAATGGTATAGATACAAAAGATGGTAAAAAAATACATTGCGGAATTTGTGAATCGTGTATAAATAGAAGAAGAGCTTTTAGAAAGGTCAGCATAAATGACAAAACAGAATATGCCAATCAATGAAAAAAAAATGCAACTAAGTGAAATATTTACAAGTATAGAAGGAGAAGGAATACTATTTGGAACTAAGACAATGTTTATTAGAATGGCAGGCTGTCATTTAAGGTGTTATTGGTGTGATACTAGTTATGCTTTGGCGATGAATAGTGGAAATACCTATTCAATTACTGAAGTAAAAAAAATGATAAAAGATCAGTTACAAAATAATACATATAAAATTAATTTTACAGGTGGAGAGCCATTAATTCAATACGAAGCAGTAAAGGATTTGGCAAAATTCATTAAGGAAGAATTAGGTTTAAGAACATATATCGAATCTTCTTGTTACGATGTGAATAGATTCAATAAAATTATTCCTTATATTGATATTTGCAAGGTAGAATTTAAAACAAAGGATTCACAGGCTGTTGATATTAAGCATTATAGATATCTATTAAACAATGAAATAGAATGTTTAAAAACTGCAATAGAGAATAAAAAAATTACTTTTATAAAAATTGTTGTATCTAATTCTACAACCATTAATGAATTTAAAGAATTGGTAGAAGTCATTTTTAATACTATAAAATCTGAGGAGTTAGCAGGATTTATAATACAGCCAACTAATAATATAAATGAACCAACTGTGGATAGATTATTGCAGTTTTATGACCTTATTTATCCAAGATATAATGAAGTTCGCATAATTCCTCAGTTGCATAAGATAATAGGAGCAAGATAAATTAAAAGATGAGAAAAAGTAGAGTACAAAAAACTGGAACGATAAATAAAAATAAAATTGAGAGATTAATTAGACAACTTTTAGTTGAATTGGGAGAGAATCCTGATAGAGAAGGATTAGCAGAAACACCAAAACGTATTGCTGAAATGTATGAAGAAATTTTCTCGGGATATAGAATGAATGCAGAATTAGATGTTAGTTTTAAAGAAGAAACTAATGCTATAATCGCTAGAGATATACAATTTTATAGTATGTGTGAACATCATATGCTTCCTTTCTTTGGAAGAATTCATATTGCTTATGTTCCAAATGGCAGAGTCTTTGGACTATCAAAATTAGTTAGATTAGTCGAGAAATACTCAAGAAGAATGCAAGTTCAAGAACGATTAACAACTGAAATTGCAGATGAAATATCTAAAAGAGAAGTTAGTGGGGTAATTGTTATAGCTGAAGGAGAACATCTTTGTATGAAAATGAGAGGAGTTAGAAATAATAGTTCCATAATGACTATAGCATATAGAGGAATATTTGAAGAAAAAGGAGTAAGAGAAAACGTTCTTAATTTAATTTATACAAGACAAAATAATATAATTAATTTATAAAATAATCTAATTAATTCAAATTTTGGATATTATGAATTAAAAAAACTTTTTTATTTGTAATTATATAATAATTTTTATAATGATAAGGCTTATAATGAAGTAAATTTTCTATAGGTAAGAAGAATGGCTGAAGCAAACTTTAGGGTCCAGTCTCATAAATTTACTCAAGACAACATTCAAGCTACATTAGTTTGTTCAAAATGTGATGAAATATTTTCCAAAGAATTTTTATTGGATTTGGAAGGACAAACTATAGAATTTAAATGTCCTGTTTGTGGAATCTCAGGAGAAGCTGATTTGCCTTATAAAACGGCAGAAGAAAGGGAAGAATTTGATGAGGATTTGGACGAAGTAGAGGAAGATACATTTGATGAATTTGAAGAAGATTATTAATGTTATAATAATGCAATAGTTTTACATTCGTTATTTTTAATTCAAGATATGTAAATATATATATATCAAAATTGTAAAAATGTGAAAAGCTAATTCTATTCATTGAATTTTATTTTCTCTCAATTAATTTTTAATATAATATATTTATTATAATAAAAGAATTTAAGGAAAAAAGGAATGAAAAGAATGAATACTATATACTATTCTTATACATGTTAAATTTTAGAACTAAATATTATTGTCTTGTACCACATTTTATGCAAAATTTAGAATCAACTTTAAGTTTATTGCCGCATTCAATACAAAATTTTGATTCTAAATTTGTGTGATAGTCTAAATTTTTAGAAGACGATGGTTCTGGTTTGTTAAACATATCTGTTATTGCTCCTGTAGGTTTAAAAGTTTCGTCAACATCAGGTAAAAGATCAGAAAAATTAACAGATTTATTAGTTGATGTCTCATTTACTTGGTTTTCATCTTCATTTTCTTCTTTCCTTGTTTGTAGAAAAAGTACGATTCTTGGTACCTCCTCACCATTATGTTCAACAATTTCCGATAACCAAAAAACAAATTTTTTAAGTGTCATTTCAGGCGTAGAAAAAGTTAGAGAATGTGTGGACATATATTCTTCGGCTGCAGACCTACCATCAAACACTTGCATATAAATAAAAGGTTATAACTTGTTTTTAATTATTGCGAATTACCACATTTACTACAAAATTTTGCTTTTGTTGGAATTGAGGCTCCACAAACTATACAATTTTTAAATGTTTTATTATCTTTTAAGGAATCTACATAGGCTGAATTAGTCGTATCGTGAGATGGTTTTTCTATTTCTATATCAACAGGTTTAAGGGATGGTTCTATTAATGATGAAGATTGTTGTTGTTGTTGACTAGCATTACCTTGAATATGGCTATTTCCTATATTTCCAATTGAACCTCCTCCTCCAACAAATCCTCCGATTCCAAAACTTCCTGGAGAACTAATATTGGAGTGAGGTTCTACAATACTACCAGTAGGATTCTTAATTGAACTTCCTCCTTTATCGATTGCTGATTTTACTTCTAATATGACTTTAATAGCAAGAAAATTCATTGCAGAGCTTGCAATCAGATATTTTCCAATACTGGAGAAATATTCTTTATCATTCATTTTACCTTGTTTATAACGCTGTGTAGAATCAATAAGCGTTTCATACTGATTTTGAGTATCAATAATTAATTGTTTCAATTTTTCAGTCAACCCGCCAAGAGTATCAACCCCAAAAGAGGACATTATATAACATAATATTAATTCGGGTTTAATAAAGTTTGAAAAAAGAAAGATATTAAAAAAATTAAATTAAATATTTTCAAGTAAGATAAATTTCAAACAAAATATCTCTAAATGGTCAATATTCAAACATTCGTTAATGTTAAGAAATAAATATAAAGTTGATGACTTTAATTTTGACAATACCGCTATTTTCTGAATAACAGGAGTATATTGGGATATTACGTATCATTCTTTTCATCAAGTGGTGGACAGTTTCTTTCAGCCTGCAAATTTAATTATATATATTTTATCAATTTAATTTTTTGTTTTTCTTATTGGGCTAATTATTGTATTTTGAAATGGTTACAAATGGATATTTATTTATATTATCATATGTATAATTATGTAAGACTATTTGATATACTATGTTATAATAGTTTTGGATTTGATAGTTTTCTTAATCCTTCTCAGATCTTTATTCCTATTCTTATGTCATAGATAATAGTTGCAATTAAACAAAAAAATCAAATATAGGTCAAATTATAGGATTAAATGTATACCAACTAACTAAAATTCGTAGATACATTTTTAGCTCGTTGTTACCTATATAGAGATTCAATATTTGAGAGTATCTAAACTAGATATAGCATACAATAGAGAAAAAGATGTAGATGTAAAAGAAAGAATACAACTTGTAAGACGCATGTTACAAGATAAACAACACATAGAAGACGTAGC
>DASUUM010000051.1:0-3614 GCA_036374075.1 Nitrososphaeraceae archaeon | reverse complement strand
GAATCCATTTAGATAATGAGTCTCAATAAAGATAAAAGAAATATAAAGATTTGGAAGGTATTTTATATAGAATTTTTTATGCTTTCATTTTTAAATTTCTTCTATATGTTTTTCGTGCCTATTTGTTAAATAGTTTTCAATTTAAAGTATTATTAACTTCACATCTGTTACTATGGTAGTGGCACCTGAAGCATCCATCAATAGTACCACCAACAATAAAAGTGGACCTTCTAAAATTCCATGTGAAATATGTGGACTTTTGTTCGATACTGTAGATACAAAGGATAAACACAAGAAACTATCTTGATCTTTTTAATTATCCACAAGACCAATCTATAGTTTCCTGTCGATTATTACAAATTGAGCTAATAAATAATGAAGAAAAAAATTATTATTTTCTTCAGATGTAATGTATACTATTCTTTACTAATATTTTGTTTTGCTAATTTTGTACAAGTTTCTAAATGATTCTGTTCTTCTTTTAATATACCTCTAACTTTGGTTCCAAATTTTCGACTTTTTACTTCTTTTGTAACAGAGGAAAGAACTTCATAGTGAGTAACTTCAGCACCTTCAGCCAAACACAAGAATTCTAAAGCCTCTTGAGTATCTGGATCTCCTCCTAAATAAGTTTCCATCATTTTTGTTGCTTTTTGAGCAGTTTCTTCAGAAACAGAATTAATATTTCGGAGATCAAACCCTTCGTCTTCTGCAATTTCTTTAATCAGTTCTTCCATTTCTTGTTGTTGTTTGTTTGCTTCCGCTTTCATAGCCATTAGTTTCTTTTCATGCTCTGGTTTTAACAACCCTTTTGCCATTAGTTCTTGTACGGAATTTTGAGCAGCAATTTCTAAACCAATTGCTTCACCAATTTTTTGTTCAAGTAATTCTTTTTTTACCATCTAATTTCATTGTAAATATTGCAATAAAGTTAATAACTATATAATAATAAATCTTATGTAATAATGAGTATTAGATAATTTATTTTGGGACTAAAAATCTTTAATTGAAGAATTATCTACTTAAATCTATTCTTTTACTAATTTCGTAAATTGATTTTGATGTTTCATTAGTCTCAGTTATATATCTTTAATTAAATAATAAAAATTTAGAATAAAATCTTGAAATATATAACTGAATAAAAGTTTTTCTCTAAAGTTAAATATCTTATATTGACAAAATATCCTTCATATGAGTCATATTATCGATACTAATAAATAGAGAGAAGAATCGTTAAAAGGGTTAGTTTGTGCAAAATTTCAATGCTATAACAAACCCAGAAATCAATGTTCTAAATGTTCAATTTATTATTGCAATTATCATATAACATATATTCATACTGATACCGCCAAGAAGTTACAAAAGGAAAAAGATGATATTGATAAAACAAAATTTAGATGAGAGATAGATATCTATTTTTTCCTGCTTAAAGTTTTAAGCCATTAATTTTGATTTGTGCCTCAATTCTAGATATAATTAAGTTATTTGGGAGTGATAAGAAATTGGTATCTACTCAAAGCAAGGAAAACATAATCATAATAAGAATCCCATATAGTTAGTGGTTCACACTGATATTGGCTTAATTCTCATTCAGAAAATCTCAATCTTAATACATTTCCATCATTAATTTCGGCTTCTATATTAATCATCTTGGAAATTGATATGTTTACGTTATCGTTTTTATATTTTTTGACATCCTTCTCCTTAACAATAAAGAAAAAGTCAACGACATAGATGACAGCACAACAGCTGTAAGAAAGATCATATTGAATGAGTCTGGAGATGGAAGTAAACCAACTGTACCTTCTATCGACATATGAAATGTATGCATGTATGTTCCAGCCAAGGCAGGGCCTATAGCCATTCCTATGAATGAAAAAAGTGCTCCTATTCCTGTCGATATTCCCATAAACTCCTTTGGAGCTGAGGATACAATTAAGTTCCAAATTGCAGTCATTGTTAGCGCTAGTCCGATAGCAATTATTGTAAGGTTTATCGATACAAAGAATCCTGTAGAGTGGAGCATCAAAAGACCAATCGTTCCTGCAATGCTGATTGAACCTCCTAACACTGTAGGCATTACTTTTCCTAGTTTAGATATAATATAGGATGTTGTACTAGAAAATATTAGAAATATTACCATGAACGGAAGCTGGACATAAGCTGCATATACAGCATCGCCACCAAATCCTGCTGGTAGAGGACTCCTTACTAATTGTACTATGGTAGGATATACAAGAAATATTGTAGTCCCAGTAATAATCATCATAATATAAGATGGCAATAAGATCCTTTGCTTTAACAACCACAATTCAATCAAAGGTGTTTTCGTTCTTTTTTCTATAAAGATGAAAAGAATTAAAGAAACTGCTGATGTTATAAAAGAAATTCCTGCAATCTCCATCGAATTTTCTAACGAATTACTATTTTCTATGAATGTTAGTGCAATCAAGAAAGATGTTATCGTAGCTGAAAGTGCTATAGCACCTTTGATATCTATCATAGATTTTCTATCTTTAGTGACGGCATATTTGCTGATACTAGTATTGTTATCCATTCCATTTAATTGTAGATTTTCAGGGTTGGAATCAGTAGGGACAAATCTTGCAATCATAAAAGTTACAATCACTGCTGCTGGAGCTATAAAGAAAAATGTAGCATCCCATCCAAAATTCTGTATTAAACTAGCACCTACGAGTAATCCTACAACAGATCCACCCGACGCTGCAGAACTGAAGACACCTACAGGCATAGAAAGTTTCTCTGTGGGAAACGAATCTCTTATAATACTAAACGCTACAGGAACTGCAGCTAAGCCTAAACCCTGGATTACTCTACTAGCGAGAAGAAAAGATATGTTTTCGGAGAATCCTCCTGCAATAACACCCACTATATACAATACAAGCAAGGTAAGCAGTACTTTCTTGCTTCCATAGATATCTGAAAGTTTACCTGCAATAGGTGTCATAACAGCAGCTACAATGAGATATGCACTGAATATCCAAGCTGCAGTACTGTATGGTATTTTAAAATCTTGCATTATCTCAGGAATTGCTGGCAGTAGCATAGTTTCTGAGAACATTACCACCAAAAGAGTACTACTAAGTAAAACTAGAATGAATCGAGCTGAACGACTACTATAGATTACTGCTGTTGTTTTTGTTGTATTATGCTTTTCTTTCTCTTTCTGTCCTCTTTCCTTTTCCTCTTCCATCTCAAAAACTTTAATTTAAGAATATATAAATTCTGAAGTTTACAAATTATACTAATTATATTATTTAATTATTTTTAATACCTTAGCCAAATTATTTTTCTTATTTTTAGGTTTTATTCTCCAATTCTTCAGCAACAATAGGAAAAAGACATAGAAGTTTAATTATGTATTTGTTATTATCAAATAATTTCTGAAGATATAATATTATGAATTATTTGACCTGTTATTATACATATATATAAACTATTTATCTTATCTCTCATTCTCTATTATTATTTCAGAATAACTTCGAAATAGAAAAAATCTCTTTGTAGAATAAGTAAAATTTTCTAGATGAAACACTTTATAATTCATGAAAAATGAGAGAATATAGGTAAAAAGATTAGAAAATACAGAAGAT
>DASUUM010000050.1:0-2920 GCA_036374075.1 Nitrososphaeraceae archaeon | reverse complement strand
TTTTCAATTCTAACAGTAATAGGGCCTGGTTCAGAAAATGTATATATAAATGTGCTAGAACCTACTTCAGTTATTCCTGAAGCCTTTTCCAATGTTTGATTGTTCTGTGAAATTTTAATATCAAAAGACAAAAAGATGGAGCTTTTCATTTGATGGCATCTCGAAATTAAGGATAAGGTTGAAGTTTCGTCTGTTTGTAAAACTTTAGGACTCCAGCCCATATCTATATCAAATTTCTCATCATTTGAAAGAGTGTGAACTGGAAATCTAGCGAGTTTATCTCTTTTGTCATCTACTGAATAGTCTGGTATTGGATTAACTTTGTTTTTATTTGTCTTTTTTTGTTGAATTCTTTGAGTTTCTTTAACATCAACAACTCCCATCATCCATGGATGAATAGTACAAAAATAAGTGAATACTCCTACTTTGTTGGTAAATTTTTAGGACTAGGATTCTCCTGATCCAAATAATCCACTATCAAAAATACTATTTGATTATTGCTATTTTTGATTTGCATAAGTTAAATATTAGATTTTTAATAATAGGTTATAGAGAAAAAGAACGAAAATGATAGAAAATCACAAACATTTTAGAGACATATACTGACTAACCAAATTTCGCATATTCTAGATATATGAAAAATGCTGTTTTTCAAGCATAATTAACCTATCCTATCAGGAAGAATTTGTAAACGAATAACTAGTATTGCAATCAAATGACACAAAATCAGTAACATATTACCTCTTTTTAATAGCCGCTTTTATTATAGTAGTTATATGTTACCAATTATAAATTATTATTAGGTTAAGAGGAACTCTTATTTTTTAATAGTTTTAATTTCTCTTTTATTAAGAAAAATAGAATGTAAAATTTCATAAAATCTCAAAGCCAGCAATTTGACAAGTAAAGACTAGTGACTAATACTGCTATGGTAAATTAAGTCTTTTCGAGAAAGTTATATCCTTCTTTGTCTATAAAGAATTGTGAATATAATTTCTATCAGGTTCGATAGATCATTATACTAGCAGGATATTTATAGAACTCGACGACTACAAAATAATAATAGATTAAAATTCACAGGATTTTTTTTGTGGATTAAGGATTTAGTTGTAGATTAAGTTCATCTGTAATAAAAGAATCTATTATATCAATTAATTTAGATAATTGATTTTCATACATATGATCATTATTCCGAATAGCATTCACTTTTTCTCTTTCTAGTAATATTCTAAGCTCTTGTGCTTCATCTATTTCTAGTAAGCCTTGAGAAAGCCTTCTTAACAATAATCTTAACTTTTCATAATTAAGATCAATTGGAATAGTGTTACTGTTCATTTCATCTCATATAATATACTATCAACTAGATAAGTATACACTTTTATTTTGCCTCCCTTACTATTAACATTTATTTTGGTATAACGTTAGACCAAATCTACGATAGATTAACAAGCGTTAAAAATATCTTCCAACATTTTCTAATTATATAAGAAATTATTATCGTTTATATTAATAAAAATTAACCATATTTATTTTACTGAATCTTTTCTATGAAGAAAATATCTTACCATTTAATAATAATAAGAATTAAAGTTGTTGACTGCTTATGAAATTGTATTTTATTACTATATCATTTTTTGCGTTATTATCTACAGGTATAGTATATGCAGAAGAGAATATTAATAACAATACTAATATTCAACAAAATTCAACCTCCACAGCAACAAATAAAGTAATGGGTTACAAATTTGAACCATTTCTATTATTAGATGGAGAAAAATTCGAGGATATTTCTCATGATGATACATTTGTACTACAAAATTTTGCTATTACAGCATGGATTAATACAAATCAATCTACTTTATTAGAGCCTGCTCATATTGTGAATAAAGGAGGATTTAATACTGATGAAAAAGGTGAAAATATGAATTATGGTATTTGGTTCTCTGTAGATGGAACAATTTCTGGAGGATTTGAAACTGAGTCTGGAGAAGATTTTGAAGTAAAGTCTACCGCAAAATATAATGATGGAAAATGGCATTATGTTTTGTTATCATATGATGGTTCTTTATTACGATTAGATATAGATGGAAAAAAGCAAGTATCACCAACTAAAAATACTAATAGAGTAATACCTGATACAACAGGAGATCAACCATTAAGAATTGGAGCAAACTCTTTAGACGAAAGCAAATTTTTTACTGGTAATATAGACGAGGTTAGAGTATGGAATAGAGGATTAACAGATGAAGAAATCTCAGAAATTTATACCAATAATATTTTTGATTCAAACGGACAAATTATTTATTTGGATTTTGGAGGAGATGGAGATAATTTTTCTTCACAATCGTTAACACAAAAAATAATAGATAAAAAAGAAGGAATCAAACAAGGAGAAGGACCATCCAATGATATTACAAATACAATTAAAGATTTCAATATTGCAGTTTCAGCAGACTGGGGTTGTGAAGAAGATACTGAAAAAACGGCAAAAAATATTCAAAAGAAGAGTCCTGAACTTGTAATTGCAGCAGGAGATCTAAGTTATGAAGAATCTGCAGATTGTTGGTTTGAAATAATAGAACCCTTCGTTTCAAAGATGAAGATAGCAATGGGAGATCATGAATATAGTGATACTAGCGGTGGTGCAATAGGTATAATTAATCAATATCTAAAACCTTTGAATTTAGCAAAAACATATTATTCTTTTCATATGAATAATGTACACGTTAGTGTCATAGATCCATATATTGATTATAAGCCTGGTTCATCTCAATATCAATTCATTGAAAATGAATTAAAAACTGCTTCTACCAATCCAAAAATAGATTGGACATTTGTTGTAGAATCTATACCTATCTATACCTCACCTGCACAACATCCTGGTAATTCTACTATTCGAGATATTTATCATCCTCTTTTT
>DASUUM010000049.1:0-5894 GCA_036374075.1 Nitrososphaeraceae archaeon | reverse complement strand
ATATATGGATTCCATCAATAGAAAATGGAAAAATTCAAGAAAAACTTAAGCAAGGAATCAAGGTAGCAGATGTAGGATGTGGTTATGGAATAAGCACAATAATGATGGCAAAAGCTTTTCCAAATTCTAACTTTATAGGATTTGATTTCCACAAAGAATCAATTGAAAAAGCAACTAATCTTGCAAAACAAGAGAATTTAAACAATCTAAAATTTGAGATATCATCAGCTTCGGAATTTCCAGGCACTAATTACGACTTCATAACATTCTTTGACTGTCTTCATGATATGGGAGATCCTCAGGGTGCATTAACTCATGTATTAAATGTAATCAATAAAGAGGAAGGAGTTTGTATGATAGTTGAACCGTATGCACAAAATAAACTTGAAGATAATATAAATCCAATATCTAAAACATTTTATGCCGCATCTACATTAATATGTGTACCAAATTCATTAGCTTTTAATGGACCAGCTTTAGGTGCACAAGCAGGAGAAGAAAAAATTAGAGTTGTTGTAAAGAAAAGTGGTTTTACACATTTTAAAAGAGCTATACATACACCAATAAATATTGTATATGAAATTAAACCATAATTTATTTTAATTCCTACTTCGAGATAATAATTCATTTAATATGTTCTGAAATCCCTCTATATAATGATAATTTGAGAATTTATTTATATCATTGTTTAGCTTAATTCGCTCTGTCCTTGATAAATCATTAAAAATATACATTATAATTTCAGCAGCCTGTTCTATTGTATTAAATTGATATTCTTGTGGAACAAATTCTATAAGGCCACCTTCATTTGGAACAACTGGGATTAATCCAGCAGCCATAGCTTCTAATACTGACATGCCAAAATGCTCTCCTATCATTGGATGAAAGTATACTCTGGATTCTCGTATAATAGAAAGAAGCTTATCTAAGCTAGCATTAATTTCAAATGTAATATAGTCAGTCAAACCAAGATCTAGAACCATCTGCTTAAGTTCTGAGTAATAATCAAAAAAATAATAGTAAAGATTTCCAACAATTTTCATTCCTTTGCCTACATTGTTATCTTTTAATATTTTTGCAAGCTTGATTGCATTTTCAATTTTCTTGTGAGGAGCAATTCTGGATATTACAAGAATGATATCGTTTGTTTCATAATCATCATCATCGCCATTTGTCATTAATGCAACATTACGAAAAGTCTCAATATCTATTGGTGGGCTGAGTATGTAAATGTTATCTAATCCTAATGCATCGACTATTGCCTTACGACTGTATTCAGAATTGGTAATCACTGTAGAATTTCTCATCAAATTCCAATATCCATATTTTAATATTTCAAAATATTCTCTTTTTCTGCTGAACTGAGACTTGATTTTGCAATTTTTTGGATTATTGATATCTTCATAGTCCTTATTATCTGAAAAATTATTTGACCTTTCTGTCATGCCAAGATCTGTTTTTAGATAATCAATATTTTCAGATTCTATATGATATTTTGTACTAGGAAAGTGACAATAAGTAATAGCATTATCTTTTGAAAAAGATGGATGATAATAAGGAGCTGCATCACCATTTGTATTTATTGTGATATCGTAATTGTAATCTTCATAATCTTCTTCTTGTTGTTGTTGCCGAAGTTCTTCTATTATATTTATGACATTAATTTTGTTTATGCTTTTCATAACTGAGACAAGATTTTTGCCATATGAATTTTCTAATTTTGGTATATCAGGACTCTTCAAGGTTGTAAGGTCAAAATCTATTCCCATTTCTAATAATGCCTGCATAGTTGTAAGTGATAGTCTTTCGGCACCTCCACAGGGATTAAAATCTCCGTGTATGACATTTGCTTTCATATCAGGCAGCCTATCCTGCTAAGGCCAAACCCTGTCGCTATCTTTTTCACTCGTATTTTCTCCTTTTTCATAGGTTCACAAAGTATTTAGAGGAGCATTATAAAAGTCGGCTCTGTAAAGTTAATTTCTTTAAAGAATCCTTTCAGTGAATTAACTTCCAATAGATATTATATCGAGTTTCTCACTTTTTAAATCAATAACCAAGATCAAAGAGTATATCAGTTAGTCAGATATCGTCAGAGCAATTCATGTGTTGTACTAATGATGACTAGGAGGTCTATCATGAACAAACGAGTCATATGTATATTTTAGATCTTCAAACATCATTAATTGATGTAATAATAATACAAGACCATTAAGCAATCTCTAGAATTATTATTAACATCAATGTTCATAATTATTGGTGTTATCAAATGAAAGTATTAGTTATAAGTAGCCCTAATTTACCTACTCCACCTCCCGATTATTTTCATCTCTAACTTGTTGAAGATCGAATGGAGGCTTGGAGGCTGTCGTTATGTGGGTTTCTAAAAACGTGGCCAGTAAAGGTCATGATGTGACTTTGATATCAGCTAGAGGTTCTCCTGCAGGTGAAGAAGAAGAAGGAGGACTGCCATCCAACTTAAACATAATAGAAACGATCGAACCTTCTTGGGAAGGAACGGTTGCTGAAGAAGCACACTATCTCATGTACAAGGAACTACTGGAAAAAGAATATGGAAGTGGAAATGGAATAGTATGGGATAATACATGGCATTGCTTTTCCTATCTCTCTGCAAAGAAATTTCCAAAGATGAAGATAATTCATACCAATCATGGTACGATAGAATGGCAAAAAGTTCCGGTTAAACAGTTGCGATTTCCTAGATATATCGGACTATCGAGGCTTCATGCTAAATATATGTCGTCCCTCCTTAAAATACCAGTTAGATATGTCCATCACGGAATACCTCTACCTCCAATAGAAGAAACAAAAAATAATAATAATAAAAATGGAGATTATCTTCTCTCGATAAATAGAATAGTCAGAGAAAAAGGAATTGAAGATTCAATAGATTTAGCTGTGAGAACAAGAAACGCTATAAAAATAGCTGGTGATGATATACACGTACCGGATCTTTCATATGTACAAATGATAAGAGAGAAATGCCAAAATACCGATGGCTTGGCAGAGTACATTGGACTCGTAGACAATAAAACAAAGACAGAATTAATCAAGAAATGTAAAGCTGTTATTGCATGCCCGAAACCTACCTGGATAGAGGCCTTTGGACTATATGCTGTAGAAGCAAATGCCTATGGTAAACCATTACTTGCTCTAGCTAATGGAGGACTAAACGATATAATTGTAAACCAAACCAATGGTTTTCTAGCCAAAACTCCTAGAGAGTTACAAGGATATGTCGAGAAGGTTTACGAATGTTCGCCAGAATCTTGTAGACGCAGAGTTGAAAAACTCTTTACAGATGAAATAATGACTAAAAATTATCTTCATATCTTCGAAAGGGTAATGGAAGATGAGCCTGCGTTCAGATGGTAGTAAAAGTAGGTAGTTGTTTTACTAACACTATGGCTTGACTATACTAGTATGAATTTAAAATAAATAGATAAATGAAAAAAGCAGATTATTGTTTGTATCTTCTCCATGATTGCCTAGTCATAGTTGCAACACAAGCTATTTGTTAAGGTAAACAAAGCTTTCGTATTCCAGTTGTGCGGCTTTATTTAAGAGATCATCAGCTAGTTCATTTTCCATTTCTCGTTTCATAGATTTGGCCAATCTTTTATAGAATTTTGCTTTAAGCATTGGTATTTCCTCAGGCTTTATGATATTTCTTGCCAATGCCATTTCAGTAGCTTTAGAAAAAGCATCGCTATCTACTCTTGCTTTTATTTGATTAAAATTACTTATCCCTATTCTTGTCCTTGAAGCTTGATATTTTATAAAATTTGGTATTCTGTATTTAGTAGGGATTAAGGAAGTATACTTAAAGTTGGCTCCAAATGCTGACATTCTCATCCAAGAATGAAAATCTTCTGATGCTTTTTCATCAGGGAAAGGACATTGATATGCAAATTTTATACGTACTGCTGTGGAGGAGGTTATATTAGTAATCCCAGTTTCTGTTCCCATTTTTATCCAAATATCGTTGCCTTCTAATGGATTTTGCAAATGAGATTCTAAGATTTCTAAAATCGGTGAAGAAATTTTTTCGGTAGTTTTTAATCTATTATTTTCATCGATTACTTCAAACGTAGAATAAACTACATCAATATGAGGATTCTCTAATAGTATTTTTTTAACAACTTCTAACCTTTTTGGATGAGATATATCATCTGAGTCATTGAAAAGTATTATAGAATGACCACGTTCTAATGCCTTGAGTACTCCTACATTCCTGCTTACTCCAGCACCCACATTTCGTTCTAGAAAAATGACATCAATTTTTGGATAGTATTTTTGCTTTAAATGAATTAAATAATCATGGGTCGCTTCATTAGGAGTCATATCAACTACAACAATTGCACACCAATCTTCATCAGTTTGTGAAAATAATCCTTCAATTGTCTCAGCAATAAATAGCTTTTTTCTTCCTTGTTCTTGTTCATATCCACCTGCATAATGAGGAATAATAAATGCACTTGAAAACTCTTTTCTATTGCTTGTTTTTATCATTTTAATCTCTTGGGTAGTTATCTAGACTACCAATTAATTAATTTAATTTAATTTAAAACTCTAAAAGAATAGTTTCACAAGTCATAAATAGTATATCTTTAGGTATTGAAAACACATCTACATATTATACCTTAGGAAAACTTGCATATCATAGTCCGGGC
The DNA here is from genome assembly GCA_036374075.1 of Nitrososphaeraceae archaeon. GTDB lineage: Archaea > Thermoproteota > Nitrososphaeria > Nitrososphaerales > Nitrososphaeraceae > TH1177. Next base: position 1,200 of record DASUUM010000049.1, on the reverse strand, counting down.
TTGTTATATATTATAAATCTGATTACTATGATGCTCTCTTAGTTAAATTATGACAATTAATATATTGTCAGTTATTATATACTATATTTAATAAGACAATTATACTACAAGCAAGTGTAACAACAAAAAAAATATTACATATATGCTGTCATATCCTCCTCCTCATCTATTGTTGTGAGATATATAGATTCCTTAGATAGAGGCTATTGCTTCTTCTAATAAGATAGCAGAAGTAGATAATTTGTCTATAATTGATAAATAAAATGTCGATTATATAATATAACTACAGATACAAAAAAACTATCCATAGCCTATCTAACTGTTGTACAGATTTGCTCCTACAGCAGGGCTATGGCTTTATACTATATTACATAGATATCATTGATAAATAATGAATAGCCATTTAATTTATTTCCCAATACTGATAGCATTATTCTTTACTTTATCTCTGACAACAATAGAATCATTTAATTCTGCTATTGGTCAAGTAAATCCCTTTCAAGAACAGATAGAACCTATACCTCCCTCTAACAATACCAATAATCAAACAACTCTTATAATCTTTCACAATAACCAGTATTATAAATTAGATTAATAAAAAAATTATTTTATTATTCAATAATTTTTTTTTAATATTAGTATTATATATTATACTCCTATTATCACTTTTATGTCGTTTATGTTAGTTGTATGTTCTTGCCAGTTATTGGTCTTACTTTATCTAAGGGTTCAAATTCTACAGAATACTTACTATCTTTTAAAAATATGATGAATATCACTATTAGATAAGTTCTTGTTTTTCTTAATAGATTCTTGAATAAATGATTACAAAAAATAAAGATTAATTCCAGTCGTGTCATTAGTGCTTCATAAATTCTACTAAAAAATAGGATTGGAACCCAGAGTTCAATGGTGCTAGTGGGATGTCATCTTTGACATAGAATTGTATATTATGCTTCAATAGGCTTAACTTCTGCTTTTATTTTCGGTCTAGAAGAAAAGAATCCAGAAATCTTTTCAGCTATTACGTCACAATCTTCTTCTAAAGCAAAGTGACCGGTATCAAGAATGTATGTTTCTATATCTTTTAGATCTCTTTTGTATGGATGTGCTCCAGATTCTGGGAAGATATAGTCATTTTTACCCCATACAATTAAGGTAGGAGGTTGATACTTTCTAAAATTTTTTTGCCATTGTGAA
>DASUUM010000048.1:0-2955 GCA_036374075.1 Nitrososphaeraceae archaeon | reverse complement strand
AGGACCGATATCTGTCTTCCTGTCAAAAGTAAATGTTCTTTTTATTGTACTATCATCACTTTTGTCAAGTTCTGCTTGAACATCTTCTATAGCTTCTGACTGTATTTGTCCCTTTATCATAACAGCGATTATTAGCTTCTCCGTATCTTTCTTATCTGCAAGAGGTGCATAAACTTTTATTTTTACGGTATTACCGATTGGTTTCTTTGGTTCATTTAGACTCGCTTCATAAATTGTGTTGCTTTTAGAAAATACAAGAGATCCCGATCTAAATAAGTTGATTACAGTTGGTTTATCGATATTTACTAAATCACTCTCATTACAATCAAATTTTGTAAAAGAATTATAATTATTTACTACCTCTCCAACTTGATAAGCGCAAACAAAAAATTCATCAGGCGAATGAGCACTCACTATATCATTTTCTACATCTGTTTTCAAATCTACATCAAGCGTTTTCTTAGTTTTATCTATTGAAGAAATAGGTATATCTTGTTTAAAGTCTTGGCCATTGATAAAAGCAGCTACTCTCAAAAATTTAGTTTTATCTATATCTATATTTTCCAGATGGATACGTGCTTTAACTACTAGTAGATCTTTATCATCTTTATCTTTTTTTTGAGCAAAGGCTAATTCATAAGAAAAAAAAGATGAAGAAACAAACAAGATATTGGCTGCTGCAAACGATATAATAATAAAAAGATATATGTATCTAATGTAACCTTTATTTACCATCATAAATAACAACCAAGTTGTTGATACATATTTAAATCTTTTTAAATAATAGATTGATTTACATAATAATATTTTGATATATATTAAAGATAGGATATTGCTTAGACTATTTTAACTGTTTAAAATGAATTCAATCATGATGTACTGAAAATACTTTAACTATGTAATTTGATTCCCTGACATAAATATTTCTATATATGTCAATAACATGACTATGAGAAACATAAATTATCCATTCCCAGTTCATGCAGGTCAACTGTTTTAGAAAAAGTATACTAGTCTACATAAGCAATATCAATATTGAATTTTTCAATATTTCTAAAAAATATAATAAATGATAACTAATTTGTAGGTGTTCAATACAGTTTAATAAAATTCGGAATACTAATTCTAATCCTAATATTAGAGTCAAATTTATATAATACTTTTATCAGTAACTCTATTAAATTACTAATTCTTATAAGAAATGATAAGTTTTATAAATAATAATGTATTTTATGTATTAAATTGAACATTCGAAAACTATCTATCTATTCAGTTCTTGTAATTGGATTAATTTCTATCCCATCCTTGCTCGACACTGTACAAGCACAAATCAATATGACAAATACTACTAGTTCATCAGTACAAAACCAAACAGCACAGACAGCACAGACAGCACAGAACCAAACTGCTCAAGGTGCTAATCAAACAATGAGTAAAGAAACCCAAGCATTTATGGCATTGGATATTCCAGAGATCAAAGATAATTTAATGGATGCAAAGAATGCACTCGCTAATAATGATACAGAAGAAGCGCTAACCACAGTTACAGATTTAGAGAACCAATTATTGGTATTAGAACCTAAACCAAAGTTTGTAGACAATATCCAAAAAATTAAAGATTCTATTTCTAAAGCAGATACAACCAAGGCATTAGATGATCTTACCAAAGTTGAAACTGATGTTCTAAATGCAGAAAATGAAGTTTTCAAAGCTCAACTAGCCAACCCACAATTAAAGGTTTCACAACAAGAAAATGGTGATGATGAAGAAGACGGAAATGGCGACGAGGACGATCCAGACGAATAAGAGGAAAATAACTAATAATTCCTCATTTTTTATATATATTATATTAGAAACAAAGTAATTTGTATATAGAGAATTTCTAAAGTTTTATATGTTTAGTTATTTCTAGTAAAATCGAGTTTCGTGTTAATTTCAAATTTTGATTAATATTTGTTTTTAGATGATTTATAATTTAATTTCTCCACTTGTTAGGAGGGGTTAGTAGTAGATAAATAAAGACCAAACAAATATGATATTATATTTCAATAATAGCAATGGTATCAGTAATTGGTGTTACAATTATTTATTACCATTAGTTAATTAAGTTTTATCAAGAAAAGCAGATTTGATAGAAACTATTATTTTAAATAAAAAATATCTAATAATGATATTTGATTGGTATTTAAAACAATTCTCATTCCCTACGATGGTTCGAATATGAGCGAGAAGGCATTAGAACATACAGTAGAAATTGCTAGATTAATTAAAGATTCAAAAATAATAATTATGCAAGTAATTCCAGAAATACCTACACCGATTTTTTCAAAAGAGATACGATCCCCTGAAACAGGTGAGGTAATTACTTTTTCGGAATACATGGTATCTCTATATCAAGAAATGGAATTAGAAATGAGAGAAAAACTAGAAGGAAGAAAAGAAAAATATAGTAAGCATGGTTTGGATATTGAAATATACATTACCATTGGAAGTCCAATTGACAAGATATTAGAATTCACAACTAATAAAAAAGTTGACCTTATTGTAATTGGGAGTATTGGTGTCACTGGAATTTCAAAATTCTTTAAAGGTTTAGGGAGTGTTTCTAGAAATGTGTCTGAAAAAGTGTCATGTCCTGTTTTGATCGTTAGATGAGTGACACAAATCAAATTAATATAATAATACATAACCACATTACTTAAAAGTACTTTAAAATGCACTTTATATATTATATTATTTGTTTTCACTTAAACCTAATAATTGATTCGACAAATAAGCCAATGTATCTTCTTTTACCTTATATTTCTCAATGACTGATTTATTAATTGCAGTAGTAGTAGTAGAGTTTACTAATCTCTTCTACTGCTATGTTATTAGTAGTAGTATTATTATCATTATCACTTCTTCTTTCCGCTCAAATTAAATCACTTTATTGTAAAGAACTAGATAACCTAT
>DASUUM010000047.1:0-38858 GCA_036374075.1 Nitrososphaeraceae archaeon | reverse complement strand
ATAAATCTTCTTCAAATTGCTGATAGAGTACATGGAGGGTTTGGACAAGCTCCTAAATTTCCTAATACTACTAATCTTTTATTTTTACTTAGATATTACGACTATTCAAAAAATTCTCATTTTCTTAATTTTGTAGAATTTACTGCAAAAAAGATGGCAAAAGGTGGGATAAATGATCATATTGGAGGTGGATTTTCAAGATATTCTACTGATGAAAGATGGCTAGTTCCTCATTTTGAAAAGATGCTCTACGATAATGCATTATTAATTCAATTGTTTTCAGAATTATATCAAGCAACTAAAAGGGATTATTATTTAAACTTGATAAAAAAAACTATAGACTATTTAATTAGAGAGATGACTTTTTTTAATGGAAATGATGAATGTGCATTCTATTCTGCTCAAGATGCCGATTCCGAAGGAGTAGAAGGAAAATTCTATATTTGGACAAAAAATGAGATTAAAGAAAAAATACAAGATAATCAAAGATTTGAATTATTCTGTGATTATTTCGGAATAACTCAAGGAGGTAATTTTGAAGGAAAAAATATACTAAATATTACTAAATCGATAGAATCATTATCAAAGCAATACAATCTCTCAATGGATAAAGTTGAAGATATTTTAAACGAATCATCAGAGATTTTATTTAAAGTTAGAAGTACAAGAATTCCTCCTGAAAAGGACGAAAAGATTTTAACTTCTTGGAATTCATTAATGATTTCTGCCATTGTATCAGCCTACAAGGTTACTGGTAACATAGAGTATTTGAATTATGCAAAAAAAACAATAAATTTTATTGAAAATAAATTGTCATATGATGGTAATAGATTAAAACATACCTATAAAGACGGAATTTCAAAACTTAATGGATATTTGGATGATTATTCTTATTATATTAATTCTCTTTTAGATGTTTTTGAAGTAACTTCAAATTTATTTTATCTAAAAAGAGCTATACAGTATACTGATGCAATGATAAATCACTTTTGGGATGACAAAGAAAAAAGTTTCTTTTTTACTTCTGACGATCATGAAAATTTGATTATAAGAACCAAAAATTTCTATGACTTAGCGATCCCGAGTGGTAACTCTATGGCTGTCTATGCATTATTACGTCTTCATTTTCTGACTCAAAATTATGATTACTTAAATAAATCAGAATTAATTGTTAAATCTTGTTATAAAGCCGTACTGGGAAATCCTTTTGGATTTGGTCAATTGTTAATTTCATTATATTTATATTTCAAAAAACCAGTAGAAATAATAATACTTCAAAATAAAAATAATGATCATAATAATAGAGAAATAGAACCTTGGATAATGAAAGAATATATACCAAACGGATTAATTTTAACTTTAAAATATCCGTCTGAAGAATCACAAAAATTGCTCTCGTCAGATATTTTTACAATCTTAAAGGGGAAAAAAATAGATATTACAGATAATAATAAAGCTAAAGAATGTGTCTATATTTGCAAAGATTTTACATGTTCATTACCTATGTATTCCATATCTGATCTAAAAAAATATTTTAACAGTAATGAATAACTTATTAAATAGATGAAATTATTAAATGAAATTTATAAATCTCAAGCCTATTATTTGGTCTATAATCTAGGACAGTTTTTACATATGTTACCACAGCTGAAGATGTACTTCCTAATATAGTTTTTTAACTCCTGATTTTCTTCTTGTACCTATTACTGTTAAATCAATATTTTCTTTTTCAGCATATTGTATTATTTCCCCATAAATAGATACTTCTGTTAAGATACTTTTGTTGATAATTTAATATTTGGATCCTCCTTTAACATATAATCTATTCTATTAAACCAGTCCCTAGACTCTTCTTTTGCATTTTGAATAATCGTATCGATTTGTTTAGGGTGACAAGACCTATCAAATTAATGTATTCGTAAAGAGAAGGCTAAATTACTAGATAGGAATTAAGAGTTATTTTAGAATTGGATTTATTAGCAATCTTGTGGCAATATGAACTTCATTAAAAGAGGATTCTGACCCTCTATAGGAACATGTATTTTGGTAAATACTTGATAAATATCCCTAAAATCTTTTATAGTTGGCATATGAATAAGTCTTATATTTCATGCCGATTAATAAAAAATTGTATATTTGAAGATGCAATTAAAATTAGCAATCAAGGGCCTTGGTAGAAGATGAGTAAGATTTTGTAGATCTTGTTTCAGATAAATCTTTATCCTAATTCTGTAATTTATTAGTAATAGATAGTCATATATAAGAGAAATTCCCCATTAGATTGGGTTTATAGATACGACTCACTTGTTAAAAATGGAATTACATTGTCATAACGTTTTTTCAAATAATATGAATGGTTCACCTAGGGTTCCATTTGATTGTGGAGTAACTGTTGAAGACCAATTATTGTTAGCATACGAAAAAAATATTGATGTTATCTTCATTACAAATCACAATACCTTGAATGGATATAAACAAATGATAGAGTACAAAGAAAATCATGAAAAATTTAAAAATATAAAGATTTATCCTGCAGAGGAAATAACAATAAATACAAAAGGTCATGTTTTAGCGTATGGGATCCATGAGACAATAAAGCCTGGGATGGATATTGATGAAACTTTGGATACAATAAGAAAACATAATGCTGTTTCCTGTGCAGCTCATCCATTTGCGGTTTCCAATGGAATCAGAGAAAATGCAATAAAATGCGACATGATAGAGTCGTTTAATAGTAATAATATTGATAAATATTCAAATATAGTAGCAGAAAAATTTTCTTCCGATAATAAAATGATTTCTATAGCAGGAAGTGACTCTCATGTTTTATCTACCTTTGGAAGATGCATAAATACCATAGAGTCAGAAAATAACCTAGATTCTATATTACAAGAGATGCTAAAAAGAAAATCCAAAATATTTAAAGCTGAATTGGCTTTTAAAGAAGAACTTTTTGAACATGCTCATTATATATTGTCTTCTTCAAAAGATCAACTATTAAATTATGTATTAGTTCATCATCCATCGAAATATTCTTTGGTAAAATGGGCTTTAGACTCCTTTATCTCTAAACCTAATAGTAAATTATGGAAAATACTTGGTTCGCTTGGTTTATATTTGTCGAAAAGAGTTTCCAATAAAGTCAACATGAAAGGTTATAATCCCTATGTTTTTGAAGATCGCTCTTGGAAAACTTTAATTTCTATGAGTTTATACCCATAGTTATCTTTGATAATTTAAATTGAAAATTTTTATAATCGTATAATCATGTATTTGATATGAATAAAGTCTTCTATAAGCAACCAACATTGGTTATGCTTATTAGTGCATTGTTTGTAATCTCTTTTTACTTTGCACACAATCAATTTTCAATAGATGTAAGTGGGCAAGAATTAAAAAAAGAAATATTGGAAATGGGAACAAACAAAAATACTAGTACTACCGATAGTCAAAACTCAAATTGGACAGGATCAGTGGATATATCAAAGGTTATTAGAGAATCTTTTGACCCCTTGATTAAGATTAGGTTATCTGAGGCTATCACTAATGCAGAAACTAATATCGGTAATGATACTTCTGCTGTAGCTGCATTCATTCATCCAGTCAAAGGATATCTAGTTTATGTCATATATTTAATTAATAATCAAAATGAAGTAACAAAGGTAATTACTGATGTAGGAACAGGAGAAATTTTAAAAACCAAAAAAATGACAATAGAAGAAATGATGCTTCAATTTCATGGTGATGGAATGACAAAATCACAAGGTGAATATACTGCTGGACAAAATAATATGATGGAAAAGATGATGGATAAAAGTTACTATTAATATATTGAATAGCAATTGAAATTTAATATATCAATAAATATTTCATTTCTTTATATTAGTTTTTAAGTAAATCGTTCTTTTCAGAATCTATAATTTTTTTTATTTTTCTAGCAAAAATAAGATAAGTTGTGTGTCCAATCATTCTCATTGATGGCCTTGTCATTCCTTCCCTTGCTTCAATATTACGAATTAGAATTTCAACACATTCAATATCGGTAAAATAATTATTTTTTAATGAAATTGCAGTTTTTTCAGCCTGATTCATTGTAGGACATATAGCTAGAAAAGCACCACTTCCTTTTAATACTTTATAGACATGTTCTACTACTGTCCAAGGATCTCCAAGGTCAATAATCGCTGCATCAAACTCTTGTAAACTAATACCATTTCGAATATCATATTCTGTCATTGTAACATATTCATCCATCTTTGATTTAACAAGATTTTTTTTTGCTATTTTCATAAATTCCGGATTAATATCATATGTGTATACGTGTCCATTAGGTTTTACTATGCTTGCTAAAAATGTTGTTAAAGCTCCGCTTCCAGTTCCTATTTCTAATACTTTTGATCCATTCTGAATCCCACTTCGTATAGCTATATATCCTAAATCTTTAGGATAAACAATTTGTGTATTTCTTTCAGACTTCATAATATAATCATAGATAGTTGGTTGAATCAAGTAAATTTTTTTATCTAAACTAGTTTTTATTGTCATTCCATATTCTAATCCAATTATAGAAGAAATATCAATTATTCCAAGGTGAGTATGCATTTTTTTTCCTTCTTCTACTTTAATTAACCACTTCTTGTTAATTGTATGATAAAGTAAGACATAACTACCGACAATGATTTTCATAACTTTTATCTTTAAATAGTTTTCAGTTAATATTTGTTATAAGATGAAAATTATATTTTTAATTGTTTTATATTCTTGACAGTGTTTGTATTCCTAATAAATCAAATAGATTCCTTAACATAATTACAAATACTTTCACAAGTAATAGTCTGTTGACTTTTAAGAAGGAATCATCACATAGAACAGGTAATCTTTCATAAAAAGAATTAAATTTAGTGGATAATTTATTTGCATATTTTGCTATAACCTTTGGATTTAAGGTATATACAGCTTCTTCTATAACTATATTAAACTTTGATATTTCTTTAATAAGATCGATTTCCATTTTGTGATTCAAGACATCAAGTTTTATATCTGTATTTGTTTCACCCTTAACAAACTTTGGTATGAACTCATTACCTTTTTCTAAAATTCTGATAGCGCGAGCAAATGAATACTGTAAATATAATGAAGTATCCCCCTCAAGATTAAGTGCTTCTATCATATCAAAAGTTATCATCCTATCTAAATCTTGTTTTATAAGATTATATCTAATTGCTGAAACTGCAATCCCTTCAGCAATATTATCAGTAATAGAGTCATTCCAATTAGGATTTCGTTTCTTAACTTCAGAATAAGCCTTTTTGTATAATTCATCCAAAATAATATCTGCATTGATAAAGATTCCTTTTCTACCTGACATATGAATAATTTTCTTGTTTATTTTTTCGATTTCAAATCCAATAGATTTAACTGTATCATGACTAAGTGCGACTGTCTCATAGCCCAAATATACATATTTTTTATTATTAGTATGATTAATCTTCTCTATAATATTTGAAATAATTTTTTGTAATCGTGCTTGTCTTGAGTCTATTATTGTTATAACTATAGTAGGTTTTTGTTCAATAGCAAATAACTTATTATTGTGAAGGAGATTATCTTCACTTTCTGATTTTAACATAGCTTTCCATAGAATAGAATCGTCCCACTGTATAGAGAATCTTTTATAAGTAAAGGGATCTTCCACAATATTTAATTTCCATACTGCAAAGGAGATGTCTTTTGCAATATAAGTAACAGTTCCATCACTTCTTACTAATACCTTTTCTTCATTATTTTCATCTTTAATTACCCAACAATTGAGATTTTTACCTTCACTTGAGAAATAGATAATATTATTGTCTTTTAAAAAATTAAATGTATCTTTCCAAAGTTTTGAAGATAAAATTTGTGATTCATTAATAAGTAAATCATACCTCGCTTTGATTCTCCAACAAGTTAAAAGTTGCTGTTTAACAATTTTCTCGACTATAAAGTTTGTAAATTCAGCTATGCCGGTATCTCCTTTTTCAATCTCTTTAATAACACATTTTCTTTTTTCAATTAAATCCAAGTTTGTATTATACAATTCATTCATTTTAACATATATATCGCCACAATATTGGTCAAATTTAATAGATTTATCAATAATTTCAGAATTAAAACCAGCAAATTTAAAAGCCACAATGAGATCTGCAATTTGAACGCCAGAATCATCTATATAATTTAATACAATAATTTCATGATCAGTTAATTTAAATAACCTATATAATGAATCACCTAATACCACATTTCTAAGATGTCCAATATGTAACGCTTTATTAGGATTTACACTTGTATGTTCAATAGTTATTTTAGTATTTTTTCCTATATCTGGAAACGAGACCTTTTCTTGTTTAACAATTTCTAATATGAATTTATTAAAATTTTTATAATTAATATTAAAATTAATGTGTCCTGAGGGATGAGCCTCTGCATTTAATATCAAAGAATCTTTATCAATATTTTTTAATTGAATATTAATAGAATTGTAAACAAGTTCTCTAGCAATTTCATAAGGTTTTTTATGATTTTTTTTACCCAATAAAAAAGCAATATTGGTTGTTAAATCACCAAATTCAGTTTTTGGAGGTTCAGATACGTCATAGTTGATGGCATCGTATTTTAAATCTAAAAGTGATCTATTAATTATTTTTCTGATTTCATTGATTACCTCTTTCAGGCTCATTTGATAGCATTTTTACCAAAAAAATTGAGCGCAATATAATCTAATGCCTCAACTAAGCCTTTTCCCTCATTTCCGGAGACAACGTGGTTAGCTTTTGATTTTACAATTTCGTTGGAATGATTTAACGCAATACTAAAACCACAGAATTCAAACAAAGGAATATCAGTTTCACTATCTCCAATTGTTACTGTTTCAGAAGGTTTTATATTTAAAATATCTAATGCTTTTGAAAGACCCTTTGCTTTATTGATTCCTTTATTATTAATATGAAAAGAATATTTACTATCATGTAGATCGAGATCTAAATTATTTTCTTGAAGGATTTTCTTACCTTTATCAATATCAAATGTTCTCTCCAAGACAATCTCTGTCATACGATCAAAAACATTTTTCATTTTAACATTTTCAATTTTTCTTTTTAGGATATTATATCCGGTAATACATTTTTCTTTATTGCCTAGAAGAATATGCCCTGTAGGGCTTATAGTCACGGCTCCACCATTTTCCCCCACAGCAATTTTTGTAGTCCCTCCAAATACTGATAATACATAAGCTTCAATTGAAGATCGTCCTGTTACATAAATAATTCTATAGCCTAATTTTTCTAAAGTTCTAAGATTCTGGATAGCAGGAAGATGAACAATACCTCCACCATTCTCAGTCAATGTACCATCAATATCAATTGCAAAAGCTTTAAATAACGAAGGCATAAAAAATTCAGACTACAATATTGATTTACTCAATTTGTACAATTTTAAATTTTATAGTATTTAATTTTCTTCCCCTTTGACTTCTTTTCTTGTTCTAAACTTTGGTGTAATTCCTAAAGGACTATAATTTCCCGTTGAGCAAGTAAAACATAATTCTTCTTCTTGTATTCCTATTGCTTTAGCAAGATTTGAAGTATTATTATAAAAAACTCTATCTGCACCAATTAATTTACTTACCTTTGTATTAAGTTCCATTTCTTTTCCGTCTTTTAAAATTTTTTGATTTGCCAATAGTTCATCCATTGATGGAAAATCAATTCCAGCATAACAAGGAAATCTTACAGGAGGATAGGTAACAATCATAAAGATTTTGTTAGCTCCAGCATTTCTTAGAGTTCGAATAATAGACTCTGAACTTGTTCCTCTGATTATGCTATCATCTATCACTACAACGTTTTTACGATTGACAATGTCTTTGATAGGGAGAATTCCTTTATTTATTTCAACTCTATCTGATTGATAAGGTTCTATAAAACTTCTCAATGTACCTTTATTAATATGTCTATCCTTAACTAATCCCTCATCAAAAGGTATTCCTGTCTCTTGAGCATAACCTAATGCAGCAGGTCTTGCCGAATCTGGTACTGGAATTACTATGTCAGCTGAATCAATAGGAAATATTTTACCTAAAAATTCACCCATTCTTTTTCTGGCTGCATAAATATTGAATCCTTCCATTACACTCACGGGATGAGCAAAATAAGTATATTCAAAAGCACAATGCGCATGGGGCCTTTCTGTTGAAAATATTTCACTCTCTAAACCATTTGTACTTAGTTTGATTAGTTCTCCTGGCTCTATATCTCTTACCAAGTACGCACCTACTGCAGAAAAAGCACAGGATTCTGATGCAACAATATATGTATTTGTTTCTTTGTGAAAACCTAAAACCAATGGTCTAAACCCCTTTGTATCTCTTGCTGCATAAACCGATCCTTGATCAGTCAGGAAGGTAAAACAAAAGGAGCCTATCATTTCTTGTTTGAGAATTTTAATTGAATCTTTTATATTCATTGAATTAGAAATATGTTCTACAAGTCTTTTAGCTGCTATTAGCGTATCACTCATGGTTTGAGGTGTAAAGGTACATCCACCAACCATATTTGCTAATTCTTCAACATTTGCAATTGTTCCATTATGTGCAATACATAGATCTTTGACTTTTAATGGTTGAGCATTCTCTATTGTACTCTTTCCAAAGGTAGAATATCTGACATGACCTATAGCAGCATTTGATTTGAACTTTTTAATAATAGTTTTAAAGTTATCTGCATAACTAGAAACCAAACCTAATTGTTTGAATGGTTTTTTATTAGGAATGGCTATACCCCATGATTCTTGACCTCTATGTTGAAGAGCACGTAAGGAATCAATAAGAATTGGAATTACATTATGTTGATCGAGAGAAAAAACTCCAACAACACCACAATTTTCACTTACCATCTACAATACACAGTATTATTACTCAATTAAAATATTTTAATCCTATGTGTTAGTAATAGGTGATTTTTATTTTCTTTAAAAAATGTTATGAATTCAATAACCTTCCATTATTTTGGAAATATTTTCATAATATTTCTTTGCAACTTCTACTTCAATTTTAATAATTTGTTTATTATTTTGACGAAATATAATTCTTTTAGGAAAGGTTAGCACTTTTCCAATTTTAGAATATTCTAAATTTTTTGAATTAGAAAATTCCTTTTCAATTTTATCTTCGTCTTTTGTTCCTATAATAAATCTAGATGGAGTTTCTGAAAATAGAAGATTATCTAATCTTTTACAATTATTCGGAACTTCATCTACATTAATCTCTATTCCACAATTACCACCAATTGCCATTTCTGACAATGCAATAGAGAGGCCTCCTTTTGAACAATCATGAGCACAACTAATTAATCCTTTTTTAATCATTTTTAATAATAGATTTGAATTTATAGAATCAGCATGTAAATTCAATTGAGGAACAGATCCGCCTGTAATTCCCTTCAAATATTGATAATATTCCGATCCTCCCATCTCATTAAATGTACTTCCTATAATATACAAGGAATCATCATAATCCGGAAATGCTTTTGTAATATGATTCTTGTGTTCTATTAATCCAATCATCCCTATAACTGGAGAGGGTTTAATTGGTCCGTGTTTAGTTTCATTATAAAAACTAACCTTACCACCTACTACCGGAATTCTATTGAACTTACTAAAATCTATAATAGCCTTTACACTTTTTTGAAATGTCCAAAAGATTTCAGGATTTCCAGGATTACCAAATTGCAAATGATCAATTATTCCTATAGGCATTCCACCAGAGCATATTATATTTGCTCGTCCTTCTGAAAGGCAGGATAAAGCGCCTTGATATGGATCCAGATAACATAATTTAGAATTTCCATCCAGTTTTGCTGAAAGGAATTTATTAGTATTTAATTTCAAAACTGCAGAATCAGTAATACCTGGCTTAAGAATGGTCCTTAATCCTATCTCTTGATCAAATTGTTGAAAAATCCATTTCTTGAAGGCAATGGTTGGATTTGATAGCATACTAAGAACTGTCATATTCAAATCTTTTGGAACTTTTAATGAAATTTTCTTTAACCTCAACTCATCGATATATTTAGGCTTTGTACTTTTTCGATTTAATAGTGGAGCATAAGCTATCAAATGTGAAGGCATATTTGCAATAGTTTTTTTATCTTTGTATATTATCAGGTTTTTATGATTCTTAACTTTGCCAATTATTGCAAAAGGAACCTCATATTTTTTGAGAATTTTTGCAAATTTTCTAAATTTATTTTTGCTTGTGATATATAACATTCTTTCTTGTGATTCTGAAATCATAATTTCTGTAGGATTCATATCATAATATTTTATTGGAACTTTTGAGAGATCGATGTCAAAGCCTTTGTCTAAATTAGCAGAAGTTTCCGAAAGACAACAAGACAATCCTCCTCCTCCTAAGTCTTTTACGGCTTTTAATACATCATTTTCGATAGCTTCTCTTGTCACATCAATCAACAACTTTTCCATGAAGGGATCAGGAATTTGCACTGCAGATCTGTTTTCTTGTTCCAATTCTTTTGATGCAAAGGATGCACCATGAATTCCATCTCTCCCTGTAAGGCTGCCTGCTAAAACGAGAATATCATCTGCTTGAACAACATTTTGTATTAGAGTATCTTTTTTTCCAAATCCTATTGATGCAACATCTACTAAACAATAATTCTCAAAAGATTCATCAAATTCTATCTCTCCACCAATTGTTGGAATTCCTATACAATTTCCATAATCTGCTATTCCTCTTACTACATTTTTTAATAACCATCTAGACTGCGAATATACTTCATTATTTTCATCAATAGAAGATTTGATATTGTTATTAGTAAAAATAGGCGAACTGATTGACCCAAATCTTAGTGCATTCAGTAAAGCAATAGGTATAGTTCCCATAGAAATAATATCACGAATTATACCTCCAACCCCCGTAGCTGCACCGCCGTATGGTTCGACAGCAGATGGATGATTATGACTTTCAATATGTATGGTAATTACTTCACCATTACCAACATCGATAACTCCTGCATCATATCCAGGACCAACTAGTATCCGGTCTCCTTTGCTTGGAAGCAGTTTAATATATTTTTTAGAGGATTTATATGAGCAATGTTCTGACCATTGTGCACCAACAATCTCCTTTTCTATAGAATTGGGTTCACGTTTTAATTCTTTTGTAAGATACTTTAATTCTGCTTTAGTTAATATCTCCAAATGATCTAAATTAAAGACTTTTACTATTTATGAGCTTATTTTTTTAGAAAATTCATCAACGAATCAAAAATTCTCATAGCTTTACTTGTTAATCCAAATATTTCTAATTCACTTTGACATGTTCGTTCAGGATGTGGCATCATTCCTACAATATTACCTGAATCATTACAAATTCCTGCAATAGATTCCATGGACCCATCGGGATCATCATTATAATAACGAAAAACAATTTGATTTTTTTTTCTAACTTGCTTTAATTGGTCTTCATTTAAGACATACCTTCCCTCTCCATTAGCGATAGGAATTTTGAATATTTCATTCTTTTGAAACGATAATGTAAAAGGAGTCTCAATATTTCTAACTTGAAGATCTGTCCATTTACAAATAAATTTTAGAGAATTATTTTTTATCAAAGCACCTGGTAATAAACCCGACTCTACTAATATTTGGAATCCATTACAAATACCTAATATGGGTACTCCTTGAATCCCCAGTCTTTTGACTTCTTTGATTACTGGACTATGAGCTGCTATAATTCCTGCTCTTAATCTATCACCAAAAGAGAAACCACCTGGAAGAATTATCGCGTCATAATTTTTTATATTCTCTTTTTTATGCCAAATTAGGTCTGCTTTTACCTTGTAGATGTTAGTTAAAACATAATAGATATCTCTGTCACAATTACTTCCAGGAAATATAGGAATTCCGATTGTTAACATTGGCTTTTAATAAAAAAGTAATTTTATATGAATTAATATTTTTGGATCTATAAAAAGGTAATTTAAATTATTATCCTAATAATTTAATTGATAGAATTATAAGGTTTTCTTTTTTATAATATATTTCATTGCCATGGATGAATTAGTAAGAGACATAATGACCAAAGATCTCCTTACAATCTCTGAAAAGGATACTGCGTTAAAAGCTGCACAGTTAATGAGTGAAAAAGGGGTTAGCTCATTAATCGTTTTATCGGATGATCAACCAATTGGAATAATTACCGAAAGAGATTTTATCAAAAAGGTTTGCCTCAAAGAATTAAAATTATCCACTGTAAAAGTAGGCGATATGATGTCTAAAATAAGAACTTCTGCTTCACCTGATACCTCAATTGATGTTGCAGTTCAAAGAATGGTAAATAACAGAATAAGAAGGTTACCTATTATTGATAATGGAAAGTTAGTTGGAATAATTACTGTAACTGATCTAGCTAAACATTTACGAACGATTTTACTTTTAAACAGAGCAGTTTCACATCCTTCAACTTAATAAATTAGAATTTATTAATATATTAATTATTGATCTATATTTATGGATACTTTTATCTTTTCAAACATCTTTATTTGTTTCCTCTCTGTCATAAACTACATTGACTTGACAATTGCTAACAAGAGGATTAAATATTCTCAAATCTTCACGCATTTTTATTATGCTTAATACGGCTTCCTTTGAATTCGTTGCAATTGTAATCAATTTTAATACCTTAGCAGTTCTAACTGATTTAATATTTTTATAATTATTTTTTAAAAGTAATTCTCGATATATTGTTTCTCCTTCAGGGTCATTTATAAAAGGTTTATTTTCTATTGTAACAATAACCTTAAATTCTTGAGTTTTCAATACTGATTTCTAAAATCATAATTACTTAAATATATTGTAAGTATTGGCAAAGAATTAATTATAGTAATAATAAAAAAAGTCGATAAGTATTAAGGTCATGTAGCTCAGCCTGGCCAGAGCGAAGGTTTTGTAAACCTTAGGTCGTGGGTCCAAATCCCACCATGACCTTTAGTTCATTAAGATTAAAGCTAAGTTTCTCGCCATAGTGCACGAACTTTTGCTAAGATCAGAAATGCGATGGCATATACTAATTGTACTAATATTCCAATCAATAAGGACCAATTTTGAGGGGTATCAAATCCCATTGCATATTGAATCATCAAGGAAGCATGAGTTGTAGGTACTATATAGGAAGCATATTGAAGAATTTCTGGGAGCTTGGAAATTGGATAAAATACAGGTGGTAAAATAGCTAAAAAAATATTAACAAAAGATATGATCTGGGTTGCATTCTTCATATATAACATATGGGAAGATAAAAAGAAACCCATACTAGAAGTAGAGATCCATACAATTATTATTATAAAGATAAGTAATGGAACGTAAACTAACGTAACGCCGAGATAAAAAACTAAAAATAATAAAATTAGAAGGGCTGGTAACCCAAATAAAATCTCAGATAATGCTAAACCTATCATATAGGTTAATGGCGATACAGGAGATGCTACAAACATATCTTGTATTTTATATTCTGTTTTATAATAGGTAATATCTTGTCCCAATGCTAAACCATATCCTACTAAAGCCATGACTAAACTTCCGCTTATAGCAAATTGAGTATATTGCCCATCGCTGATGATGAATAAAACAAATAGTAAAGAAAAAGGAGTTATCGCAGAAAAAATTAAGGAGAGAGGGTTTCGTCTCAACCATAATATTCCTGTTGTATATGCTATAATCAAAATTTGATAAAAGATAAATAAATAAGAATTACTTTTTAAAGGAATATCAATACCTCTATAATTATTTTTTTCCCTGGGAACAACCATTTTATTTATAAATTTTTTATTATAGATAATTATAAAAATATATTTTTTTATCCTATTTAGTACAATTGAAATTAATACATAAAGGAAAAGTCAAAGATGTTTATCAGTCTTATAATAATAATCTCTTATTTGTTTTTTCAAATAGAATATCTGCATTTGATATTGCAATGAAACAAGAAATTCCAAGAAAAGGAGAAATCTTATGTAAATTTGCAAAGTTTTGGTTTGAGAGTCTCAATGTTGATAACCATATGATAAAAACAATTGACAACAACAAAATGTTAGTGGAAAAATTATCAATGATACCTATTGAATGTGTAGTACGTGGTTATTTTTATGGTAGTCTAGTTGACCGATACTACAATAATAAAATTGATATGATTAATTCACCTGACTTCCAAATTTTATCTCGTGATTTTGATGCAATAATAGCTACTAAATTATCAGAACCATTATTTGATCCTACTACAAAATCATTTGATCATGATCATCCTATATCTAAAAGTAAAATTATTTCCTCTAATATCTTGTCAGAAAATGATTTCAATTATTTGAGAAATAAATCTATTGATCTTTATCATGAGATGAGTCAGATCATAGAGACAGCAGGTTTTATAATTGCAGATGTAAAATTTGAATTTGGTTTTAATAAGAAAGGCGAAATCATCTTGGGAGATTCTCTTGGCCCAGACGAATATCGAATTTGGAATAAAGAAAATTATCAGAAAGGTTTAGTTCAAGAAAGCTATGATAAACAAATTCTAAGAGATTGGCTTACAAAAATTGGATTCAAACAAAAAGTTAACGAGTATATTTTACATAATCAAAAGCCTGAACCTCCACAATTACCTTTGTCTATAATCAAAAAAATTTCAGATAGATATATCTATTCTTATGAAAAAATAACAGGAAATAAATTCGAATAATCAAAATGAATTTTTAGATATTCCTTAAAAATCCTTTGCTGAAATTCTTAAAATTCCTCTTGTATTTGGATTTTGTAATTTAGATATTATTTCTCGTGATATATGAATAGATGCTTTATCACACTTTACCGAAGCAGTCCGTGAACATACAAAATTACTAGTTCTAATTACAATATCATGTTGATTTATTAGTGTAAGATTGCTGTTTCCAAATCCATTTATTTGAAATATATCGTCTCCAACAATAATTTCTAATTTTATTGGAATGTTATCTGTAGCTATCAATTTTTGTAATTTAGGATGTAAACTATTACAAGCTTTATTAGCCTTAATTCCTATAATACAATTTCCCTCTCTTGTTAAATAGTCATCTTTGGTAATCTCTATAGTTCTTGGATGAGTCGCAAGAACATTTGGATGACCATAGAATTCAATATCATCAGATACCATTATTTAAGAAGGTGCGTTAATAAGGTAAATTTAAATTAAACACTACAAAGTAGTAATATCGAATTGTTACCAGCAGCAGCAGGTTATGATAGAGCTATAACAGTATTTTCTCCTGATGGAAGATTATATCAGGTTGAGTATGCAATTGAGACAGTAAGAAGAGGTACTCTAGCTTTAGGGATAAAATGTAAAGATGGAGTACTTTTGGCAGTAGAAGAAAAAACAAGAAAATTACAGATTTCTGATGTCACTCAAAAGATCTTTCAAATTGATGATCACATTGGTGTAGCTGCAGCAGGTTATATACCTGATGCAAGAGCTCAAGTTGATCATGCTAGATTTTTCGCTCAAAGTAACAAGTTAATTTATGATGAACCAGTTGATGTAGAAGTAGTTGCAAAAAATATAGCAGACATGTCTCAACAATTAACTCAATATGCAGGTGTAAGACCTTTTGGAGTTGCATTAATTATAGCCGGAGTAGATAAAACAGGTGGAGAGTTATTTTTAACTGACCCTAGTGGAACCTTTATAGGCTATGATGCAATTGCTATTGGGCAAGGAAGTGATCAAGTAAATGAATTTTTAGAAAAATATTATGGAAATGATCTTTCATTGGGAAAAGCAGGAAAATTAGCTTTAGAATCAATTTATTTAGTGAGCGAAGAAAAGACTGGAATTTCACATATAAAGATGTCTTTCATTGAAAATGAAAATAAAATTATGAGAAAAGTAACTGAAGAAGAAATTGACAGATTTGCAACAATTGCAAAAGAAAATCCTACAAATTCCAAAGAATAATCGTTCTAATTAGCTTATTATAATGTTTTTACTTAATTGATTTAAATTGACAGTCCAAGTGGGATCCAAGGCTCCAAATCTACATGTTGCCGAATGGATTCAGGGTTTGCCAACGAATATTGATAAAAATATTGGAAAAGTAATTCTCGTTGAAGTCTTTCAGGTAAATTGTCCGGGATGCTTTATGTATGGAATCCCGAATGCAATAGAAATTTACAGAAATTATAGTAGAGATGATGTTGTTGTTTTAGGATTGGCTACTGCTTTTGAAGATTATGATAAAAATACAACAGATAATTTAAGATTATTGTTGTCTTCCGGACATGTAATTGGAGAAACACTAAATGCACTTAGCCAATATGGACGATTACACGAAGGGAATAAACTTACTTATAAAATTCCTTTCCCTGTTGCTATGGATATATTGCGTAAAAATACTTCGACCTATTCTGATGTTCATATCCTTGATTTTATTGAGACGAATATCCCAAATTATAATTCTTATAGTGAATCAGATAAAAAAATTTTATTTGAGAGAGTAAAACATTATCTTAAAAATAAAAAATATTCTGCTCTGACTTTCGATGAATATAAACTACAGGGTACTCCTTCTGCAATACTAGTTGATAGAAAAGGCATTTTAAGAAATGTTTTTTTCGGAGCTAATAATTATATCAATGGTTTGATAAATCAGTTAGTAAATGAATGAATAGGAAAATTAGAATTTTTGTAGCTCTACCAGATTCTTCATTATGTGATGAGAAGAATTTGAGAGAAAAAACTATAAAAATTGGGAGATTTGCTCGGGCATTTTCTATTTTTGGTGTTAAAAAAATTATCATATATAAAGATCCAACTATCAAAAATATCAATTCAGATAAATTACTGATGAAACTAATTCTTGACTTTCTAAATACCCCACAATATCTAAGAAAGTTAATTTATCCATTAAATCATGAATTATCATATATTGGCCTTCTTCCACCTATAAAAGCACCACAACATAAAAAAAAAATTAAACCTAGTGAGCTGAAGGTAGGTGAACTAAGAATAGGGCTTATTTATCATAGAAATTCTGTTATTAATAAAGTATTTAGCAATAAAATAACAAACAATAAAAAATTTCTCAAGAATTTGAGAAAGAAAAATTATGAATATTATATAGATGTAGGTCTAGATTTTCCTATTCCATTTTTAGGAGAAGGAATTGATGGTCAAAAGATAATTGTTAAATTTATTGATTCTTATCCCAATCTAAAAGCTATAAAAGCAACTGAAATGGATATAGACAAAGAATATTTTGGATATGATATAGTGAGTATTAATTCAATTGATGAGTTTCTAAGAAAACTTGATCCAAAAACATTTGTTGTATTTACATCAAAAAAAGGAATAATTTTCAAAAATATAGAATTGCAATTCAAAGATATTATCAAAAAATTCGAAACTTTATTAATCGTTTTTGGTTCTCCCAGTAAAGGAATTAGTGATATCTATCCTAATTTTAAAAAAATAAATAATTCTATGTATCTTAATATATTTCCTCATCAAAAGACTGATACTATAAGATTAGAAGAAGCGCTTTTAGGAACTTTAACAATCTTTAATCATTTCCTAAACTAATTAATATAAAGAAATTTATTGTCTTTAGTTAACTAAATATGTTTTCTATAACTAATGAAATATTATCACTTAACCATAAATTTTAGAAGATATAAATTTATTAATGGGATCAGAAAGTTTTTTGCTGTATCCATGGGTCATAGAAAGTATAGTGCTCCAAGAAGAGGAAGTCTAGCATTTTATCCTAGAATTAGAGCCAAGAGTCTTGAAGCTAAAGTAAGAAATTGGACAGAATACTCTGAGAATAGTTCTCTTTTAGGATTTGCAGGGTTTAAGGCGGGTCAGATTCAAGTTATGACAACAGATGATAAAGAAAAAACTCCTAATTTTGGCAAACAACTTGATAATCCATCAACGGTGATTTCAACGCCACCTATTAATATAATTGGTATAAGATGTTATAAAAAAGATGCTTATGGAGAAAAGGCTGTTATAGATGCTTATTCAAAAGATTTACCGAAAGAATTAGAAAGAAAATTTAAGACTAAATATAATGAAAAATCTTTTGAAGTCATTGAATCATCTTTTGATTCTATTTCTTCTATTTTTGCCATTGTATCAGTTTCGCCTAAAAAAGCTAATCTATCTCAGAAGAAACCATTTGTTTTTGAAATAGGCGTATCAGGAAAGGATATTCAAACAAAATATGAATATCTTAAAGATATTTTAGGAAAGGAAATTAAAATATCAGATGTTTTTCAAACTGGTCAATTTATAGATGTATCAGGAATCACTCGTGGCAAAGGTATTGAAGGTCCAATCACTCGTTTTGGTGTAAAGCGAAAACAACACAAATCTCGAAAAAGTGTAAGAGCTTTAGGAACATTGGGTCCTATTTCTCCTGCTGTTGTTATGTATTCTGTCGCAAGGCAAGGACAAAGAGGTTTCCATCAAAGAACTGAATATAATAAAAGAATATTGATGATATCTTCTGCTGATGGTTCTATCCAAACACAAGCACAACCTAAAAAAATTTCAATTAATCCTCCCGGCGGTTTTAAACATTTTGGATTGATTAATACTGATTATATTGTAGTAAGGGGATCAGTTCCAGGGGTACCAAAAAGATTAGTTAAAATGAGGCATCCTATAAGAAATACTACTAAAAGGGTTCTTGAACCTAAAATTATCGAGGTAATTACAAAATGAGTATAGCAAAAATTTTAGAGTTGGATGGTAGTAATCAAAATACTATAGATCTGCCAACTGTTTTCAAAACTCCGTATCGTCCTGAAGTAATTCAAAAAGTTTACAATCATCTGAATTCGTATTCATTTCAGAAACAAGGCAGATATCCTGCTGCTGGACAGATGGTTAGTGCAGAATCTCGCAATACAGGATTGGGAATTGCAAGACTGGCTAGGGCAAAAGGAGAAGGTTTTCCAAGAGCAGGTCAAGCCGCTGGTGTATCAGGAGTTAGACATGGTAGACTTACTCATCCTCCTGTTTCGTGGAAAAATATATATAAAAAAATAAATAAAAAAGAAAAATTATTAGCTTTATGTTCTGCTATTGCAGCAACAGCTAACGCTGATTTGATTAGAAAACGTGGTCATCGTTTAAGCAATAGCATACAATTACCAATAGTTGTTTCAAATGAAATTGAATCAGTAACAAAATCAAAAGAACTGGAGAAAATTCTTATAAAATTAGGATTCGAAGATGATTTGAAACGTACATATACTCGTCGAATTAAATCTGTTCACAAAAAAGGCACAAATAGAAGGGCAGCAATAAGTGTCTTAATAATTGTCGGTAATGATGAGAATATAGGAAGATTAAATAATTCTTTACCTGGAATTGCAGTAAAAACATTTAAATCAGTTAGTGTATTGGATCTCGCTCCAGGTTCTAAACCCGCAAGATTGACTATTTTCTCTGCAAATGCTATTAAAGAACTAAACACTTTAAAATCCTCTTCAAGTATAATAAATCTAGAGATGAATAATTAATGAAGAAAAATTTAGCTACCTTAAAATCATCCAGATCGGTTAAACAAACAAGAAGGAAAAATTCAGATGCGGAAAATAAAAAACCATTAATTATTGAACCATATATAACAGAAAAGTCTTTTAATTTAATAGAAAAAGAAAAAAAATTAACATTTATTGTAGATGAAACAGCAGATAAAAAATCTATAAAACAAGAATTACGTGATCTTTATGAAGCTGAAATAGTTGAAGTCAATACTGCAAGAACAATAGATGGGAAAAAAGCATTTGCCAAGTTCAAGGATTTAGATTCTGCTAGAGATTTGGCTACAAAACTTGGGTTGGTTTAATATGTTGAACCAAATTATTCTAGGTAGATTTAAAAATAAGCCATTGGAGGTATAATTCGTATTGGTTAGAGAATTTAAATTTAGAGGTTACAATCAAGATCAATTAAAAACGATATCCATAGAATCACTCTTACCACTATTGAATGCAAGACAACGAAGATCTTTGAATAAAAGAGTTGGAAAATATATGAATGATCAGAAACGAAAGTTAAGAGAAGAGATTAAACTTGCACGTGATGGCAAGTTAAAGAATAAATTAAAAACTCATGTTCGGGATATGATTATCTTGCCTGATATGATAGGTCTGTCAATTAGTGTACATAATGGTAAAGAATTTTTTGATGTTATTATTAAGCCTGAAATGGTAGGACATTATTTAGGAGAATATGCTATTACAAATAAAAGAGTACAACATGGTTCACCAGGAGTTGGATCATCTAGATCCAGTTTGTATGTCCCCTTAAAGTGATTGAGTTATGCCAAATTATTATTATTCATATAAAAATTTTGATAAAAGTAGACAAGTACGATCTGCTATTAGAGAAAAAGATATTTCTCATAAACATGCACGTGAAATATCTTTAGCAATTAAGAATCTTTCTATTGAGAAAGCAAGAGATTATCTTGAATCAGTTTTACGAAAAGAAATAGCTGTACCATTTAGAAGGCATAATAATGAAGTTGCCCATCGCTCTAATATTCGTGATGGATTTAGTGCAGGTCGTTTTCCATCAAAAGCAACACATGAATTTCTAAAACTTTTGGATAATCTAGAAAGCAATGCAGAATACAAAGGTATGGATCTTGATAGATTAAAGATCATAAATATTGTTGTCCATAAAGGTACTCGCTTAAAGAGATTTACTCCACGTGCTATGGGAAGAGCAAGCCCAAAGTTTGATACCCTTATACATGTTGAAATGGTCGCACAAGAAGGTGTAATATCAGAATGAATGCAGCAAAAAATGTAATGTCTAATAATTATAAAAATATGGAACTAGATGAATACCTAAAACATTCACTGAAAGAGACAGGATATGGTGGAGTTGATATACAAAAAACACCTATTGGAACTAGGATAACATTATATGTAACTCGTCCTGGATTAGTAATAGGAAGAAAAGGCTCAGGCATAAAAGATCTTACATCTAAGTTAGAGCAAAAATTTGGTCTAAATAATCCTCAAGTTTCTGTGATGGAAATTGAAGTTCCGGAATTAAATCCTAAAATTATGGCTAATAGAATAGCTCAACTTATTGAGAGAGGAACAGCTTTTAGAAGAGCTGCAATGTGGACAATAAATACAGTAATGGGAGCTGGAGCAATGGGTGTTGAAGTTACTATAGCAGGAAAATTAAGAAGTGAAAGAGCACATTTTGAAAAACACTCCGTGGGGGTAATTCCTAAAAGTGGAAATGCGGCAGATAAAATAGTCAAAATAGGAATAACTGACGTTTTAACTAAAATGGGTTTAATGGGCATTCAGTTACGAATTGCTTTAAAGAATGAAATGCCAAGTGAATTTGAACTTATAGAATCAACAACTGAAACTAATTCTACTACTGTAATGCAATCTGATCAAAATAACACTGAGCAGGAAATTGAGCAAAATATTTCAGAAGAGGTTGCAACTCAAAATACCAATATAGAAAAGAAAAGTAATGCAGAAAAAAATGTTCAGAATCTAAAAAAACCTTATCTTAAACAAAACCCTAAAACAAAAGATATAAAAGATAAAATGGTAAAACAAATTATTCCAAAGGAAAAAGGAGAAGGTGTAAAGGAAAAGTAAATGAGTAGAATAAAATTATCAACGCTTAGAGAAATGAATGATCAAGATCTTGAAGATAAATTATTAGAATTAAAAGTCGATCTATCTAAACTAAGATCAGAAGGAGCTAAAGGTACGTTGAAAAAAGAAAGTTCTAGTATACGATGGGTTAGAAGAGATATTGCGAGAATTCTTACTCTAATCAATGAGAGACAAATAGAAAAAAAGGTTTAGAAGAAGAATGCAATCTCCAGAAAATATATTATATCATGAATTAATTGGATTAAAAATAAAAATATGCCAATGTTCACAATCTGATCTTATAAATGTAGTAGGTCAAATTATTTTTGAAACAAAAAATATGCTTATTATAAAAACATCCAATAGAATTAAAAAAATTGCAAAAAACATAATACATAAGTGTATTATTTATCTTCAAACAAACGCTTGCTTTATAACTGGTAATCAATTGAATGGTAGACCAGAAGATAGGATTTTAAAGATAAAGAGATGATATGATTCATGGTTAGAAATATAGGTCTTATGGTTTCTTTACCAAAAAAATCTTGTGAGGATAAATTGTGTCCTTTCCATGGAAGCTTATCAGTACGAGGAAGAATATACGTAGGAACAGTAGAGAGTAATAAATCTCCAAAGATGATTGTTGTTTCGAGAGAATATAATAGATTAGTTAAAAAATATAAAAGATATGAAAGAAGTAAATCCAAAGTTCATGCTTTTCTTCCAAATTGCATTGTAGTTAATGAAGGACAAAAAGTAAAAATTGCTGAATGTAGGCCTCTATCTAAAACAATATCTTTTGTTGTAGTCGAAGGAGAAAATAAAGATGGCATCTAAGTCGAGAGCAGTTTCTGCCAAAGGTGCAGCGGAATTTCGTCCTTATATTACAAGGGCATTGCCCGTTACCACTGAACTTGTATGTGCTGACAATACTGGTGCAAAAATTCTAAGAATTGCTCAAGTTACAAAATACAAAGGTCGCCATTCAAGAATGCCTTCTGCTGCAGTAGGAGACCTTGTAACTGTCACTGTTAAAAAAGGTCCTGCTCAATTAAGAAAACAAATCTTTGGTGCAGTGATAATTAGACAAAAATATCCGATAAGAAGATTAAGCGGTCTTCGTGTCACATTTGAAGATAATGCTGCTGTTTTAGTCACCCCAGAAGGAGAAATTAAAGGAACTGATATAAAAGGACCTGTTGCTGCTGAAGCAGCCGAAAAATGGCCAAGGATCGCAAATCTGGCACCGTTGATAGTTTAAAGATAAGGAGGATTAGAGATGATAAATAAAAATATTGTTATTAATAATATAAAAAAACATAAAATCGATAAAAATATTTGTTCACCACTGGCAGATAATTTAAGAAATGAATATCATAAGAGAAATGCGCGTGTAATTAAGGGAGATACTGTGAAGGTACTACGAGGAGAATATAAAAATGTTGAAGGTAAAGTGGAGAAAGTTAAAACTGGTAGATCTACACTTTTTATTGAGGGTATTCAAAGAGAAGCTTCTAAAGGAGGCAAAGTCAAAGTTCAGATTCATTCTTCTAATGTTATGATTACATCTTTGAACTTACAGGATAAACAAAGAGGAAATGTAATTAGAAAAATAAAATCCTCATTAAATGAAAAAAAAGAAATTAAAATTAAACCAACATCAAAAAAAACAAAGATAAGACGTAATTTGAAGCTTAAAAAAGTTCTAGATACAGAACCAAAAAAGATAACTACCTCTCAACATAGTCAAGATAATAAAGGGGATAAATAATCATCATGCTGTTAGAATTTAAAATGTGTTTAAAATTGCAAATGGAGACTGAGTAAAAAATGACAAAAAAAGGAGGAAGAACTACAGTAAAAAGACAATTAGCTCCAACTTTTTGGGATATAAATAGAAAAGAAGGACGCTTTATTCCAAGGATTCATCCTGGCTCACATTCACAAAAATATGCTTATCCACTTGGAACTATTTTACGTGATGTATTAAAAGTAGCAAAAACTATGCATGAAGCTAAAAAAATTGTCGATGAAGGTAAAGTCAAAGTAGATAATGTGATCAGATATAATGTTAACTTTGCAGTAGGATTAATGGATACTATTGAGCTAATTCCTTCAAAACAATTTTATCGATTTGTGCCTAAGAATTCACTCTTATTATATCCAATAGAAATAGCTGAAGATGAAAAGGCATTAAAACTTGTAAAGATTAAAACAAAAAATATCGTCAAAGGAAATAAAATACAGTATAGTTATCATGATGGTAAAACTGTTCTTTCTGACAATATTTATTCTGTTGGCGATACCTGTCTTGTTAAATTACCTGAAATAGAAACTATCCAACATTTAAAACTAGAAAAAGATTGTCTTGCAGTATTAACCAGAGGAGATAATGCTGGAAAAATTGGAAAAATACAGGAAATAAAGGAAGGCACATTTTTCCTTCCTAGACGTGTTGTTATTCTTGTAGAATCGCGAATATTAGAAATTCCAATTGATATGATTATGGTTATTAGCGAAAGTAACGAAAATAGTCCCAAAATAAAAGTGAGTTGATGAAATGTCTGAAATAAATAAAGATTCAAATGATAATATGAAAAAAATAGATATTGAAAAAATTGTAATAAATATTGGAGTTGGAAAATCAGGTGACCCGTTTGAAAGAGCAAAGATGGCATTAGAAGAATTAACTGGTCAAAAACCTAGTCCCAGAGGTGCAAAAAAATCAGTTAGAGATTTTGGTATTCATAAAGGAGAACCAATTGGTGCTATGGTAACTTTAAGAAAACAAAATGCAGTTGATTTTTTAAAAAGAATATTTTTAGCTAAATCAAACTCTTTTAAAAGATCTTCTATAGATAATAATGGAAATCTTTCAATCGGAATCAAAGAACATATAGATATACCTGGCATAAAATATAATCCTGATATAGGAATATTTGGAATGGATGTATGCATATCATTAAAAAGACCTGGCTATCGCATATCAAAGAAAAGAAATCCAGATAAGGTTGGCAAAAACCACAAGATTACACCAGAAGAATCTATTAGCTTTTTCCAGAAGAATTTTGGAGTTGATATTATTTAATGCCAAAGCCACGTGAATATTCAGAAACCGGAAGAAAACAAGTTCCCCATGGCAAAGGAACCAGATGGTGCAAGAGATGTGGAGCTTTTAACGGTTTAATCCAAAAATATGATATAAATCTATGTCGTCAATGTTTTAGAGATATTGCAAACAGTATAGGATTCAAAAAATATGAATAAAATATATGTCACAAGTAAAAAAATAAAGAAAATAGTAATGGAAGGAGATTAGTATGGTAAATATAATTAGAAGAAAAAATTTTTTGGAGAAAGAATGTTAAAATGCCGGCATTAAACATTGTTTCAAATCTATTTAATACCCTCTACAATAATGAAGTTAGAAGGAAAAAGGAATGTTTGGTTCTTCCGACATCAAAATTTGCCAGTGAAATTCTTAGAGTTATGCAAAAATATAGATACATAGGAGAATTCGAGCAAATTGATGACAATAGAATGGGGAAATTTAGAATTCAATTATTATCTAAAATAAACAAATGCGGAATTATTACTCCAAGATATAGTGTTAAAAAAGACCAATATTTAAATTGGGAAAGACAATTTTTACCTGCCTACAATCTTGGAATATTATTGGTATCAACAAGTAAAGGGATAATGTCACATCATGAAGCTCAAAGTCAAGGATTAGGAGGTGTTCTTATAGGGTATGTCTACTAGTAAAGAAAATAACCAATTTGGTGAAGTTACAATTCCAGAAAATGTAAAAATTACTAGAGATGGAAACATTATAATTGTTGAAGGTAGGAATGGCAAAATAAAAAAGGATTTTACTAAAATTCCTGTCAAACTTGTTTTTGAAGAGAATAAGATAATAGTACATCCACCTGGTCAGCGCCGTAAAGATCTCGCTTTAATAAATACTGTAAAAAGCATTCTTTCTAGTATGATAAAAGGTGTAGAAAAAGGATTTACTTATAAACTGAAGATAATCTTTTCTCATTTTCCAATATCTGTTAAAGTCAAAGATAAAAAAGTAATTGTTGAGAATTATTTTGGAGAAAGATCTTCGCGAATATCAAAGATTGTTGGTGATACCCAAGTGGTGATTAATGGTGAAGATGTTATTGTAAAGGGGCCTAGTTTAGAGGATGTATCTCAAACTGCTACAAACATAGAATCATCTACAAAAATAAAGAACAAAGATCAGAGGGTCTTTTTAGACGGTGTTTATTTGTATGCAAAAGAAGACGGATTATAAGAATGGAAAACACTATTATTAGAATTCATCTTAATCTTGGATTATTAGTTGTATTGAATAGGTTAAACTTACAATAGCTTTTTAAAAAGATATATTTATTATTTCCAATATTATTATTTCTAATATTTTTGATTCCTTAACAATAATATGATTAATTTGAAATTATAATATTAAGAAAATATAAAATAAGAAAACGTTTTTATTGTGATTAAAAAAATGATAGTTGAATGCCGCTGTAGCTCAGCATGGTAGAGCAAATCTAAAGTGAGTACCACTTTAGAGCTTAGCTGGCTGTTAACCAGTGGGTCATCAGTTCGAGTCTGATCAGCGGCGTTTATTTTTAGGACGAGGTATAATTTGTTTCAAATATGTATATATATAATTTTGAAATAATATAAAAATTATTTGATTTTAGTCATTGATAATTCTTTGTATAAAAAAACTGTGTATTTTTAATTCGGTAATCTTTTATAAGCTGCACCTTAATTTTATTTTCATGAAAGCTGTTATACTTGCCGGTGGTTTAGGTAAAAGATTAAAACCTTTAACAAATGACCGACCTAAACCCATGATAGAAGTACTAAATGTGCCTATATTAGAATGGCAAATTAAATGGTTCAAAAAGCACAATATTAGAGAAATAATTATTTGTGTTGGATATCTTAAAGAAAATATAATAGATTATCTTGGTAGTGGTAGTAAATTTGGTATCAATTTAGGTTATGTAGTAGAAGATAATCCCCTTGGGACTGGCGGTGCGTTAAAAAATACTGCTAGTCTTTTGAATTCCTCAACTGAAGATGGATTCTTTATGACAAATGGAGATATTTTAACCAATATAGATCCTCACAAATTATCGAGCAAGAATATATCTAGCATTGCACTTGTACCATTACGGAGCCCATATGGGATAGTTAATATAGATAATGATTCTAATGTAATAGGTTTTGATGAAAAACCTGAAATTCCTGACAAATGGATAAATGCAGGTGTTTATTATTTTACAAAGGATGTATTTGAATATTTACCAGATAATGGAAACATAGAAGTAACTGCATTACCTGCTATGGCTAAAGATGCAAAATTAAAAGGCATAAGATTCCAAGATAATTTTTGGAGATCCATAGATTCTCATAAAGATATAGATGAAGCTGCCAAGGAACTCCAATCATCTAATCTAGTATGAAAAAAATTGATAAAATAGGATATAATATTGGAACTTTATTATCAATTGACTCCATTTTAAAATTTGCAAAACAAATTGAAGAAAAAGAAAATACAGATTCATTATGGGTCCCTGAATCTTGGGGAAGAGAAGCATTTGTATCTTTAGGTGCCTTATCCCAAGTAACAAAAAGAGTTAGACTTGGTACAGCAATAATAAGTATACATTCGCGAACTCCTGCAACAGTTGCAATGGGAATATCCACATTAGATGTACTATCTAATCAAAGAACAGTATTGGGCTTAGGTGTAAGTACTCCTGCTTTAGTAGAAAATTGGCATGGAATAAACTTTGATAATCCAGTTGAAAAACTAAGAGAATACATTCAATGTATAAAATTGATTATGAAAGGATCGAAGGTAAATTTTAAAGGAAAATATTACAAAATAAATAACTTTAAAATATTATTTAAACCACCTAGAGAGGATCTCCCTATTTATACTGCAGCAATTAATAAAAAAATGATAGATCTTTCATGTGAATTTGCTAATGGTATTTTGCTTTATTTAAGACCAAAATATGAATTACCAAATATTGTCGAATATATAAAAAACAAATTGATGTTAAAAAGTAGTAGTAGCAAAAATGGAGAAAAAAGATTTGAAATCTGTTGTGCATTTATTACTGCAATCTCTGACAAGAATCCAGAGAAGGCTAGGTTGAGGGCAGCAAAGACTCTTGCTTTTTATGTAGCCGTAGGAAAATATTATAATATATTTCTGCGTCATAACGGATTCGATACAGAGGTTCAAAATATTTTCGAAGAATATCAGAAAAATGGAATTTCAAATATTCATACTTTTGTTTCTGATAAGATGCTTAATTCTTTGACCATATCTGGAACAAGAGAAGATTGTATGAAGTCTTTAAGAGAATTTACTGAAAGTGGAATATCTCTACCAATAATACAAATAAACCCTGTTGGACCTGATCCAGAAAATTCAATTATGGAATTGATCTCAACATTTTAAGTGAGAAAAGTCGCTATAATTGGAGGGAAAACGAGTGAGTTCAGAAAAGAAACAGAGATTTCTGTCAATCAAATTGCGTTAGAATCTGCAGTAAATTTATTAAAAGAAACAGGTTTTCCAAGAAATCTTATAGATGCAGTAATAATTTCATCATGCTCTTCAGATCAATATTTATCAAGCATAATAGCTGAGATGCTCGGGATCAAGCCAAAGATTTCTCATAGGCTAGATAACTTGTGTAATTCCGGCACCAATGCAATAATTTCTGGATTTTCGTATATCTCCTCTGGAATCTGTGATTCGGCCTTAATTATAGGTGTTGAAAAGCCAAATACATTAGGAAAAGTTTTATCAAGTGATCTATCTCGTGGACAATTTACTTTACCGATTTATTGGGGTGCTATTTTTAAGAAAATCCATATGAAAAGGTACGGAACTACAGAAGAGCAAATTTGTACGGTTCCTGTAAATAATTATTTGAAGGCAAATAAGAATAAAACTGCATTTAATAAAAATAAAACTATAAATTTAGAACAGGTATTGAACTCAAGAATCCTCGTAGAACCTCTAAAGTTATTAGAATGTTGTTCTATTTGTGAAGGTAGTTCTTGTCTTTTACTTATAGCAGAAGAAAAAATTCCATTTTTTAAATCCAAAATTATACATAACAAAAAAAATAGTGGTGAACTAATTCCAGTTCTTATCAAAGGAATTGGGCAACAAACCAATTCAGCAAGTTTTAGCAACTCGCTCAGGGATATCTTTGAACAGGGACCAGCTAAAATTGCTGCACACCAAGCATATAAAATGGCAAAAATATCAGCTAAAGATATCGATATAGCAGAAGTTCATGATGCATTTTCTATCTTGGAGATAATGGGTTATGAAGATCTTGAATTTGTTAAAAAAGGAGAAGGTGGAAAATTTGTTAATCAAAATAGTATAGCAGTTAATACAAGGGGTGGAATATTAGGATGTGGTCATCCAATAGGAGTTACTGGAATTGCACAAACAGTAGAAGTTTTTGAACAATTAATAGGAAGAAGTAGTCATAACCTAAAACAATTAAAAAAATCTTCTGTTTCTAATAAAGGAATAGTACATAATTTAGCAGCAGCCGGAACTTCAGCCTCAGTTCTTATTTTAGAAAAATAGATATTCTCAAAAAAAATATTAATATTATGAAACTTATAGATAGATAGATACATACACAAAATAAAGAATCTATATAAAATATGAAAAATAATTATATAAATTTTATTGAAAATATTCAAAGAGGAAATTTTGTTCTTCCTTATTGCAGGAGATGTAAAAAAAATATTTGGCCTCCATCTGATAATTGTAGATTATGTTTGGGGAGGCTGTCTTTGGAAAACTGTAATAATAAAATTGGAAAAATATTAGAAATATTTGTGTCAAAAAAGATGAATAATAATAAGAATAGTAATAAGAATAAGAAGACACTAATGATATTAGTTGATATAAATGAAGTAATACTACTTGCATCTCTTTCAGTTGATCGCGAGAAACCAGACAAAGCTAGTCTCAAAGGAAATTTGGTAAGAATAAAAAAATGTGGATTTATTGATAATAAAATATTCTATGAATTTAAGATTTTAAATAAGTTTAATTAATATATCTATTTGGATATTTTCTTTTTATTGAGTTACGATCGATTTGTAGACGAAAGACTATTGACCAGTAGAGATGCTTTAAATAAATATCAAATGAAAATTAAATTACATGATATTGATGAGAGTGCGCGTGATTATTCTCAAAGATTTGGCAATAGGGTTTTAGTGAGAAAAATAATATTAATGACAAAACACAATGATACACAAGAGATTGAAGAAATTGAACTTGACGTTGAAGAATTAGAAAAAAGAATTAGAAAAGAACGACTTTATTCATCGTCAAATAGATGGATTGCTCAAAATGAAATAAAAAATGGTTACATTGTTGCAACAAGACACCTAGACCTATTAGCTGACGCAATAGCGCTAGATGTAATAGTTTTTGATTAAAGAAATTTAACCTTTAAAGAAAGAAAAATCTAATTTTTATTTCTTTTAGAACCAAAAAATAACAAGATACACTTTATTGTTTTTTTTTGTTTAATATTATAGTTCCAATCGTATTATATTATGTACGAAAATATATTTGATTACTAAAATAAACGACTAAAGAAAAAAATTTATTTGGAACTTAATTTTTTCTTGTCTATTATAATTTTGGCTATTCCTAATCCGATTAATATTCCTCCCAATAGCATTGTTGAACCTATTGTTCGTATAGTGTTTTGATCTATTTCGAAATTATTGACAGCCATTAAAATAAATAATCCCAAGATGATCAATCCCCCATTTATAAATAGTAGTATAGGTATTGTCCTGTTAGGTTCCTTTCGACCAAGCACAAATCCTATTACAGATAATGCAACGGCTCCGCCTCCAAAAATACTTCCTCGTATAGCTTCATTTAAGGGAAGGAAACCTTGTCCTCCTTTTCCTGTAACTGCATCTGTTTCAGATTGTGATGCAACCATTACATCTATACCGTAAATTATTAGCAATCCAAGAGAAATTAATAAAAGAATAATTGCGATCTTTGCCATGAATTTTTTTACTTTAAGATATTTAATAAACCTATCAATATATGATAATAGCATGAGTATTAAAAATGATTTATATTCGGTTTTAAATGATTTCGGAAAAGAGGCACTTCAAATTGAATTTCAAAGTAATATAAAATCTTCAGTTCCTAAAATAAAAGAAATAATTTCTAAAACAATAGAAATAAGATACAAAAACAAAGATAAGGAGATGCTTGATAATGATAATTACGATGATTCTGAAAAGCCACTATCTCTATTATGTGAAGCTTTTTTACATTTTCTATTGACTACAACTTCGCTTCCCTCACAAAGAAAAATAATGTTAAAAAATGTAGAAATTGATTTAGTTATTCCCGATCTCAAAAGCCTAAATAAAGATCCAAAGAAAAGTTTAATAATAAAATTTGATAAGGATGCATCAACCATTAACTATATTGATAGATTACATAATAATATTCCAATCGATAGAGAAAATGTTTGGATAGTTTCACCTACGCCACTTGATATTAACTCTAGAAATAGGAATTATGTTATCTACAAAAATAAAAAAGATGAAGAATCACATATTATCTTTACTGATAATAAAAATATGGATAAAAACAGTAATTATTTTATTGAAAAACAGAATGTTAATATTAATAATACTAATAATAGTAATATACAAAATGAGAATTCAAACGTCCTTCCTTTTTTCAATATAATAATAGACATTGATAAATTTTTAAAAGATATAAAACATAGAGGTTTCAAATTTGTACCCTAAAACGAGAAAATATAAATATTATTACTTTCCTTGATGTTTTCAATTAACTTAATCCTTTTATTTTAAAAAAAAAGAAAGAATAATAATATTTTGACAACATAATACAAAACAAATCCTTTTTTTGTTATTTTTAAAAATTTTATTATACATAATTATGATAGACATTATTGAAGATTTATGAGAATCAAAGGTGTATTTATCATTGGAATCGATACAGAAATAGGAAAAACCACTATTTCAGCAGGTTTAGGGAATTTACTTTTTCAAAAAGGGATTAAGATAGGAGTAATGAAGCCCTTTGCAACAGGTACTAAAACATATTCAAAAGACTTTAAATCCCATGATGCTGAAATATTAAAAAAGGCAAGCTCTAATAAAGATAATGATGATATAATTAATCCATATTTTTATTCAATACCTACTGCACCCTATCTAGCAAAAAAAATATTAAAAGTAAATGAAGATATTGATGTCGGAGAAATTTTAAGTAAATATAAAGAAATTGAAAAAAGATATGAATTTACAATAGTAGAAGGAATAGGAGGATTAATGGTCCCATTAGGCAAAAATTTTTTTGTAGCAGATTTGGCATCTATAATAAATGTACCTATTATTCTAATAATGTCCAACAAAATAGGATCCATAAATCATATCATAATGACTTATCGCTTGGCTATGTTATACAAGCTCAAAATTAAGGGAATAATAATAAACAACAAATGGAAGTTCGCAAATCCTCTCTTCAAATTAATAAATAACAATCTTCAATCCATTGTTGAAGAAATGACAGGAGCAAAAGTTTTAGCAACTATACCATATCTAAAAAAACCATCTTTCAAAAAAATAGCTAATATATTGGAAAAAAAGGATATTATTAATCAGTTAGAAAATGAATAGATTATCTATTATTATCATTTAAGTTATTATATTGAATAAACTATTAGTTTTTAATAGATTCTATTTTATATTATTGAAAATTATATTCTTTTTATATACAACTGATCGAGATTCGTATCTGTATTTCATGAATTAAAGGTTTTACTTGATCTACTATATTCATATTCTATTATGCCATTTCAATTTGAGTCCCTATTACCTTAGAATTCAAAGGATAATGAGTTCATTAATTTTAGTAATAATTGTTTCTAAATACCTTCTATGCCAAAAAAACCTTTATATCATATATCTTTAACAAAATAATTTATTATTACTACTTTTATTCCTCTTGATATAATTATGCCATTTATTTAATTCATTCTGTAATAGATTATTGAGTTTATTTTTTTTCTAAAAAAATGAAATACATATAATTATATAATTATAAAACCCTTAGTAGATAAATGAAGGTTTTTAATTTAAGCTTAGGATTTTTCTTAACTACAATTTCTTTAATATTTGTGACAGCAAATACAGGAGATGGTTATTCACTCTCCATTCAGGGTCCTGAAGAATCTGATATATATCTAAAATTATCAAATTTGACTAAAAATACTGGCAATGCCATTGTAGAAAGCATGAGAGCTATTGAAGGAGGTGATGATGAAAGTGCTTTAAAAATTTTATCTAATGTAACTCTAAATATTGAGGAAATCTATAATGGATTAGAGATATTAGTAAAATAATATTTCGATGAAAGAAGCTATCGATTTTCATGAAATTCAAATATTTAACCAATCATTTATCTAAATTCATTTTATTAATTTATTTAGATTTGCAGATATTTAGAAATAGATTCTTAACTCATTAATTTTTTTGATGATATAATTCTTTTTTTTTAATTGCCTATTGACAATTTTTTCATAAGAAATATCTTTAATTGTTTTTCTGCCTAAAACTCAATTATTTTATTTGTTTTCTATCCTTTTAATGATTGATTTGTATTATTTTTTTCTTTTTATGCTAGGATCTTATTTTTTAATCATGATTTAGGAATTTTCAATTTATTGTATTATTTTTATTGAAAATTCTCGGTTAGAATATGGGATTATGTGATAATGCTTATAAGGTAATACAGGAAACCATAAATATGTGAACATGCTTATATGGGAAGATGGTAAAAATTACTTTTGAACTAGAAGATAAATTAAATGAAAAATTTAGAAAGGTAATAGTAACAAAAAAAGGATTATATCGTGGAGTAATCCAGGAGTCAATCATTGAAGCAATAAATGATTGGATAAAGAAGAAACAAGATAACAAGAAAAAACAAGCAAAAAAGGATGAAAGTAACACGACAATAAACAATAGATGATTTAAATGTTTCAAAACCCGAATTTAGAAAGATCATCAGGTGTATTAATTAATTTTATTAATTATCTCAATTAACAATTCAAAGAGCTATGAATAACAAAAAAATTTACAAAAAAAATCCGAAAATAAATAATAGAGATATTAACAAATTATTAGTTTTCCTTGATAAAAAATACATCTGGCATCCTTATACCCAGATGCAAATTTGGAATAAGCAAGATAATATAGTAATAACTCATGGAGATGGATTTTATCTTGTCGCTGAGAATGGAAATAAGTATCTTGATGGAATTGCAAATATGTGGTGTAATGTGTGGGGTTATGGTACTAATCCCGTTATTGAAGCAATTAGGAGACAGTTTCACGAACTTCCGCATTCAACTCTATTTGGATTAGGAAATAAACCTTCAATAGTACTTGCAACTAAACTTTTAAAATTGACCAAGGGAATGGATAAAGTGTTTTATTCTGATAATGGTTCGACGGCTATGGAAGTAGCACTGAAAATGGCTGTACAATATTGGAAAAATAAACAATTCCCAAAAAAGAACAAATTTCTTTCCCTTGAGAATGGTTATCATGGAGATACGATTGCGACTATGTCTATGGGTTACGTTGATAGGTATTTCAGTCCTTATAAATCATTGCTAATTAGAACATTTAGAGCTCCTGCACCATCATCATTTGAAAAAAATATAGACAATATTCTAACAGAGTCAGAGATAGTTGATATATGTGTAGAAAAAACAGAACACATACTTAAAAAAAATTCAAGCCAAATAGCTGGATTGGTAATGGAAAGTGGGGCTCAAATAGCAGGTGGGGTATCTATTTATCCTGACTCATATCAAAAAAGAATCTCTGATTTGTGTAAGAAATATGATGTTCTACTTATCTTGGATGAAATTGCCACAGGTTTTGGCAGATTGGGCAACATAATAGAATATCTAACACAATCCTCTAAACCAGATATTGTCTGTTACGGAAAGGCATTGAATGGAGGATATTTTCCTATTGCAGTAACGTTGACAACAGGTGAAATTTATAAAGAATTCTTGGGTCAATATTATGAAAATAAACAATTATTCCATGGACATACATATACCGGCCATCCTGCTGGATCTGCAGCTTGCATTGCTAATTTAGAAATGTATGAAAAAAGAAATCTTATCCAAAAGATAAGAGACAATAGTAATCATATTAAAAAAACACTGAAGAAATTTGAAGATTGTAAATTTGTTCATAAAATTAGACATAAAGGACTTTTAGTAGGGGTAGAATTAGCTCGAGAAAGTGAAACGCCAACAGAAAAGAGAAAAAAACAACCATTGTTCTATATTGACGGACTTGCGCTTAATAACTATATAATGAGAGAATCCCTGAAAAGAGGAGTTTTTCTTAGATCTCTTGGACACATTGTCACACTAATCCCTCCACTTGCTATGCCAAGGAACCAATTAGATATTTTGATTGATACTACCTATGATATAATAAAGTCTATTGAGGAAAGATGGTTTTAGAATCGTGATGAGATAAATTCAACCTCCTAAATTCTTTGTAAAGGGTAGCCTTTGAAATACCCAGCTCCCTTGCGATTTTTGCTCGAGAAATATTTTCAGATAATAAGGCAATTAGCCTATTTTTGTCAATAACCTTTTGGGGCCTTCCTATCTCTTTTCCAGCAATTTTTGCTCTCTTCATGCCATCCTTTGTACGTTGAACAAGCATTTCTCTTTCTCTTTCTGCAACCCATGTTAGAATACTTATCATCAGTTTTCTGATACTTGGTTCTGTTGTCTGCAAAAAAGATTCTCTTGGAGAACATGATATCAGTGGACTATATCCTTCGATAACCTTTATAGCATCTAGTGTATCCCAAAACGTTCTTCCAACTCTTGATAGCTCATAAACCAAAACGGCTTCCACTTTAGAGGATTTTACAAATTCTATAAGATCCTGGAAGCCTTTTCGAGATGTAGCAGGTACTTTGCCACTTACTGCTGGATCTTGGAAAAAGTACAACACCTGGTAATCATGATCCTTTGCCCATTTGGTAATTGCTATTTTTTGAGTCTGTACTGTTTGCTCTTCAGTACTTACTCGAAGATATGCTATTGCATACTTGTGCATATTATCAGACATGCATATTATCAGACGATTACAAAAAAAGTTATCTATAATCTAATGTTAAAAAAAGACAAAGAGTATGAAAAAGGGACTTTTTTGAACGATTCTTTTTAAAAGTTCAGCAGATCTCAAAGTAAAAAAAAGGGAGTACTTTTTGTACGTTTCATAAAAGGGTCCTTTTTTGAACGGATCCTAGATTTAGAAAAAATAACGGAAATCGGTCATTTTGGTTATAATCACTTTTCTAAAATCAATCAATTTTTTCCAACAAACCCTTAAAATATTAGTATTTATGTAAAGAACAAGGATAAATAAGCTTAAAAACAATACAATGCAGTTTAAACTGTTTATTACTTTTTTTGAAAAAGTTATTTTGAAACAAACTAAAGAAACAAAGTTATTCACTTCTTTATAGATATTACATTTCTAAATCGAATTTAGAAATATTCATTTAAAAATAACGATTAATTATAGGATTCAGAAAATAAGGTTAATGGATAAAAGCAGCTTGTCGAGCGAAAATAATGTAATATCTTCAGATATATCTACGGATATTAACACAGACTCTCATTTTATTGAGAAGGTGATGAACAAGGTTCTTGAAGGCAACAAGATATCCTATGAAGAGGCTCAGACCTTGTTACTGAATACTAATGACATTATTACCTTGGCAAAATGTGCCAATATTATAACTAGGAAATTTTGTGGAGATATTGTTGATATAGAATCTTTAGTTAATGCAAAGTCTGGTAGGTGTCCAGAAGATTGTTCATTCTGCGCCCAATCATCATTTTATGATACGGGAATTTCTAAATACCCTCTACTTCCTACTGAAAAACTAGTAGAACAAGCAAAAAATGCAAAAGAGGGAGGTTCGACAAGTTTTTGCCTTGTATGTGCCTATAGATCTCCTCCTGAAAAAGATTTTGAAAATTTATGTCAATCTATAATAGAGATCAAAAATAAAATAGGAATTGATGTAAACGTTTCATTAGGGTTTATGACTCCTGAACGTGCGAAAAGACTGAAGAGTTTAGGAGTTAAAAGATATAATCATAATCTGGAAACTGCCAAAAGTTATTTTTCAAAAATATGTAAAACACATAGCTATGACGATAGAGTAAATACTGCAAAAATCGTTAAAGAGGCTGGACTTGAATTGTGTTCAGGTGGGATAATAGGTATGGGTGAAAGTCCTTTACAAAGATTAGAACTGGCGTTTTCCCTTGCAGATTTAGATCCAGATGAAGTACCTGTAAACATTTTGATCCCACGTGAAGGAACTCCTCTTAGTGATAATAGCAAAAATAATAATGGATTATCAAATGATGATATTATCAAAACAATAGCAGTTTGGAGGTTTATAATGCCTAAAACTATTTTAAAAATAGCTGGAGGAAGAGAAGTTCACCTTGGAGATGATGGAAAATATATTCTTCAGGCTGGAGCTAATGGCATAATAAGTGGCGGATATCTTACTACGGGTGGAAATAGACACAATAAAGATATAGAAATGATAAAAGAAATTGGTCTCAAAGTATGATCATCTTAACAATCTACTTGAACAATACAAACAAAAAAATATCTATAGAGAACTATTAGTATCTCAGATAAAAAAAGAAAAAGATAACGATGGAAAAAACTCTTTTTATCTAAATAATAAAAAAGTAATAAACCTATGTTCAAATGACTATTTGGGGTTATCTCAAAATCCAATAATTTTAGGAAACACTCGAGAATCTTTAAAACAGATTTCACAGTGTAGTTCTAGACTTATTTCCGGAAATGATGTAAATATAATAAAGCTAGAAAATCTTTTAGCAAATCATCGTAAGACCGAAAGGGCTCTTGTTTATCCTACTGGTTATATGGCAAATCTCGGTACGATTACGGCGGTATCATCACCCGAGCACATAATATTTAGTGATAGTTTGAATCATGCAAGTATTATAGATTCATGCCGTTTAGCCAAATCAAAAAAGGTAGAAATTTTTAGACATAATGATATTGACCATCTATCAGAATTGTTAAAAAAAAATTTTGAATCGAAGCAGAAGATTATTGTCACTGAAGGCATTTTTAGTATGGATGGAGATATAGCTAAACTTGATGAATTAGCTGAATTATCGAAGAAATATAACGCAATTTTGATAGTAGACGATGCACATTCTGATTTTGTATTTGGCAAATTTAGAAATTATGGTGGAATTCCTGAATACTATGGAGTAGAGAATGATGTTGATATTCATATTAGCAGTTTAAGTAAGGGTTTGGGATGTTTCGGTGGTTATGCAGCTACATCTCATCTGGTAAATGATTTTCTGATAAATAGATCAAGACAGTTTATTTATACTTCTGCAATTCCAGAACATCTATGTGTGGGGGCAATTTCTGCAATTTCATTTTTAAACAAACATAAAAATATTCAAAAGAATTTTTTATTACTGGTAAAATGGTTTCATAAAGAATTGAAAGAATATGGGTTTAATATAGGTCAATCATCTAGCCAAATAATACCACTTATTATAGGAGATGAAAAGTTAGCTATTACTTTTTCAAAAGAATTGTTTAAAAAGGGTATATTTATTCAAGCGGTCAGATATCCTACTGTACCTATTGGTAAAGCTCGGCTAAGAATTTCTATAAATGCTTCCCTTCAAAAGTCACAATTAGAATATGTAATCATGTGTCTAGTAACTATAAATCAAAAAATCAAATAATATGACATATAACCAGTATATAAGATACATAAAAAATAAATAATAGTAATAGTAAATTAAATTTTATTAAATATTAATGAATATGTTGAAGAAAGTAATTGTAGAACATATTAATTTTTAGAATAATTTAGTTTTTAAGGAAATAAAGAA
>DASUUM010000046.1:0-19327 GCA_036374075.1 Nitrososphaeraceae archaeon | reverse complement strand
GTGGGACTCGAACCCACGAGTCCAAGGACATCAGCTAGCA
This sequence comes from Nitrososphaeraceae archaeon, assembly GCA_036374075.1. GTDB lineage: Archaea > Thermoproteota > Nitrososphaeria > Nitrososphaerales > Nitrososphaeraceae > TH1177. Next base: position 19,287 of record DASUUM010000046.1, on the reverse strand, counting down.
CGCCAATTTAAATTTCATGATCTCGAGGCTGACCCCTTTTAAGGTCATTGACTTACCTAGCTTGGGTACCCCGGCATTAATTAAAATGTTTATTTGATATTATATATTTTGTATATATTAATAATAACTCATTTTATATCTTGGCTTCAATCTATTACTTCATTTTATCTCATTTTCAATTAATCTATATATATATATTGAAGAGAAAGAGAAAACAAATTTCAAATCTAAAGCTAATTTTTACTTAAGTACATCAGATCGTTCAAAATAACAAATAATAATCAAAAATTATATGATTTGATAAGGAACAACATGACGCTATCATCACTAAAAGACAAAAACCTACAAAAAATTCTTTTAGAGATTGGATATGATTCACTTTATCCAATTCAGGAACAAGCTATTTCTAATGGACTATTAAGAGGCGAAAATTTACTTATAACATCTCCTACAGCAAGTGGAAAGACACTCATAGCAATTATGGCTGCTTTAAAAAAAATGGAGAAAAAAGAGAAAGTGATCTATATGACACCACTTAGATCTTTAGCTACTGAAAAATACCATGATTTTTTAGAATTAAACTCTATCAATTTTACTAACAACAACAATAATAAAAATTTAGCAACAGTTACTAAAAATATAGACTTTGAAAAGAAGTATGTAGCCAAAAAGAAAAAAGGAGATAGAAAGAAAAGTTTTATTGTAAAGCTTGCAATGGGAAATTATGATTCTCCAGGTAATGATCTTCTGAATGCAGATATTGTAATTTTAACTAATGAAAAATTAGATGCACTAATTAGAAATGATAGTGAATTATTATCTAATGTAGGATTATTTGTTATAGATGAAATTCATCTAATGGGTGACAAAGATCGTGGTCCAACTCTAGAAATGATGATAACAAAAATTAAAAGATTTTATCAAGAAGCCCAAATTCTTGCCTTAAGCGCAACAGTTTCCAATTCCAAAGACATAGCTGAATGGTTAAATTGTAAATTAATAGAAAATAATTGGAGACCAACTGAGCTACTTGAAGGTGTATATGATAATGGTATAGTTCGTATGAATAATAATACCAAAATTAAAATAAATACTTATTATAATTTTCAATCTATTCCTGTGTCAGTTGCAATAGATTCTTTAGAAAGTGGAGGTCAAACTATAATTTTTGCTGAGACTCGTAAACGTGCAGCATCACTTGCTGCAAAGTCTGTCCAGGGTGTTTTTAGGTTATTAGATAAAGATCAGAAAGAAAAAGCTAAAAAATCAGCATTACAATTGTCAAAAATTTCAGATGATACTGATATTACTAAAAATCTTATTGAGATGGTTTCAAAAGGTGTCGGTTTTCATCATGCTGGATTAAGTCAACCCATAAGAGAAATAATTGAAGACTCATTTAAACAAGGAGTAATTAAATTACTAGTAGCAACTCCAACCTTAGCAGCAGGTGTAAATCTACCAGCACGTAGAGTAGTGTTGTCAAGTATTTTACGATATGATTATGATATTGGAACAAATATTCCAATTAGTATTTTGGATTATAAACAATTTTGTGGTAGAGCAGGAAGACCAAAATATGATACTTTTGGAGAAGCAATAATTATACCAGAATCAGGTATGAATTCTGAAGAATTATATGATCATTATATACTTGGAATTCCAGAACCTGTTAATTCAAAACTTTTTAATGAAAAGGCATTACGTTTCCATATTCTAAGTACTATTTCTACTATTCCTGGTATGAAAAAATCAGAATTATATGATTTATTTTTAAATACGTTATTTGCCCAGAATTATAGAAAATCAACTATAGTTTTCAAAATAGATGTTGCACTAGAATCGCTTGAAAAGTGGGATCTTATTAAATCAAAAAATGAAAGGTATCTTGCAACTGATTTTGGAAAAAAAACTTCTATCTTATATATAGATCCTCTTACAGCTATCGAATTTAAAAATGAATTAGATACATTAAACGAAATAAATACAAATGAATCGTTAAAGGCAATAACTCAACATACACAAAATGAGTATAATAATCTCATTATAAAATTTATACATGTTATATCTGAGTGTTCAGACTTTTATCCAAAGCTTACATTAAGGAAAAAGGATATGGATTATTTTTATAACTTTGTCAATAAATACATGGAGGAGGAGGAGGATTTATTATTTGACCTAAATGAATACAATTGTTCAAGGAGTTTTTTGGGGTTATATGAATGGATTAATGAGAGTAGTGAAAGAAACCTAAGTGATAGACTTGGAATTGAACCAGGTGATATGCATAGAATTGTAGAATCAGCTGATTGGTTATTATATACACTAAATGAGTTTGCTAAATTGTTTAATAGGTATGACATTCTTGAAACTTTATCCGATCTTCGAATTAGAACAAAGTACGGAGTGAAACAAGAATTGCTTCCACTAATTAAGTTGGAAGGTGTAGGAAGAATACGAGCCAGAGCGTTATATAATGCTGGATTTGTCGATATTAAATTATTGAAATCAACCTCAGAATCGACTATATCTAGTATATCTAAAATTGGGCCATCAATTGCAAAAAAGATCAAAAAACAATTAACATAGTCAAGTTGATATTCATTTTTCGTCTAATAAAAAAAGATTATTTTTATATATAATTCAGTAAAAAAATATACATATAATAATGAAACAAACTAGTGGCTATACTATATGATATTTTCTGATGTCAATTCACTTATTATGGTATTTATTTATGGAATATTTGCTTCTGCTATTTCGTTTTTGACTGTTTATTTTGCTATGCCAAAAGCAATTGCATTCCTATTGGAAAAAGATATGATAGTGCAAGATTATCATAAATCTGCAAGACCAAAGATTCCCAGACCGGCCGGTCCAATTCTAATAATAGGAATTACACTATCTTTAATGGTAATTTATTGCTTAACATTCAACGAAAAAATTCTGGCTATATTGTTTAGTACTTTTATTGCTTTCCTAATAGGCTATATAGACGATAGAAAAGTAATGCCAGGTTGGTTCAAACCTGTTGCGCTATTGATTGCTGCATTGCCCATTCTACTATTAGGGGCGTATGATACTAATCTAAATCTTATATTTGGTAATGCTTTTATTCCGCTTTTATACATACCAGTTATTCTAATAGCTATTCCTGTAATTGGAAATACTATTAATTCTATTGATGTATTGAATGGTGTAGCTAGTGGTTTTATACTAATTGCATGTATTCCATTAATTATTAGTGTCTATATATTTGGAAGTGTAGAAGTTTTTTTAGCATCGCTCTCTTTATTTTTTGGAACTCTTGCTTTTTATAAATTTCACAAATTTCCAAGTAAAATATTTCCAGGAGACTCGGGTACTTTGCTGTTAGGTACGATGTACGGTGCAATAGCCATAGCAGGCAAATCAGAACTTATTGCAATTATTGCATTACTTCCTGCAATATTTAACTCATTTTTATTCCTTTCTAGTGTAAAAAGAATAATTGAACATAGAGAAATTACAGCAAGGCCTACATCTTTAACTGATGATTTTAAACTAGCCGCATCTACAGATAAAAAAGCTCCAATTACTCTCTTAAGACTACTTTTAGTTGACGGTCCACTTTCAGAAAATGAATTAGTTAACAAAATCTTTAAACTAGCAATCTTTTCATCAATTTTAGCATTAATTTCAATTGTTATCCAATATTATTTTGTCTTGGGTGGAAAAATTTAAAATGTCCAGTCTATTTTTGCTTATTGGAGTTATTTGGTTTACACTTTTAGCAATATCTGCCTTTTTAGTAATTTTTATTGCACCAATAGATATTGTAATTTTTAATAATAGAACGGATCTGTATATAACTTCAATATTCCAGGCAACGATAGCTATATTGATAGTATTAATGTTGATAGTCTTTTTGAATTATTTAAAGAAGCTTTACATCCAAAAAAAATTACATATACAATAATAATTCATTTTTCATTATTTTCTATTATTAATTCAATAAATTAAAATCTAATTTAAATTAAAACTTATTATAAATGGATGTATTAGACTCGAATATATCAAATACTGAGGAGGAAAAATATGTTATCAATTTATGGAAGGCTTTTTGTAAATCTAGAAAAGCTCTTTCTCTTGAATACAATGCTACTGACGCAGTTATTAATAAATGGAATAACCGATTTTTTAATATTTCTTCAATTGAACAGATTAGAAACTATGTAAAAGAAAATATTACAATCGAGGGACATGTTTTAGATGATCCATTCTAATTGATTATTTATTTATTCCTTCGTTAGTGCAGAAATATTTTTTTCTGCTACATATGCTGATTTTATTTTTGAAAATCCTCTTTCTTCTAAAAATAACCAATTTTTTCCACAAATGACACAAGTTATTATTTTCTCACTATGGAAAAATTCAAGCTCATGATGACTGCAACGTATTTGATATTCTAATTTCATAGCTTCCATTTCTTTTATTGTGTCAATATGCCTGACAGAGTTTTCTGTCACAGTGCATTCATCGATCCTATTTTTATAGTAAGGCTGATACCAACTTTATCTATCATATTCCTTATATAATTTATTAAGGATATCCAACTATATTATTTTTTCAATTAAAAAATTATATTTTTTACTATCTATAATGTGTTTTTTTATTGTTTCATCAGTACCATGATATATTCCAATTCTTAATTTCTCTATTTCCAGTTCGCCTAGTTCACCTTTCAAATCCCCGTTTATTTCTAAAAAATATTTTAATATTTCATTTTTTTCTGAGTCATTATTACCTAATACACCAATTAATTTACTTCTTAATTTCTGAAATTCTTGGATTACTCCAGGCGAGATATAATCTCCAGCATGAATAACTAAATTTACTTCATTTTTATTAAATATGTTTATAGCTTCTTGTATATTCTCAATATCATCATGAGTATCAGAAAGAATTCCTATTTTCAAGTACTGTAGATTATAATATGATTAATTTTAATTTAACTTAGTTACGTATGCTATTAGGATAAATATATCAATAACAATCGAATTGTTAGCAAAAGATAATTATTATTTTACATTGGCACAAGATAATTGATCTAATGAATAACCATAGAAGAAAAAAATAACTAACAATGAAACAATACTAAAAATGCTCCATGTAATAATAAATATAATTGGAATATGACTTCTCAATTTTCTGACAGGTGCCTTATCTTCATAACTAGGTATATCGCTAAAAATTTTAGCCCTTAATTAATTATGATAAATATTTCATTTAGATTGGAAGTACAATTTTAAGTTTGAATCTCTTAATTGAATTGGCAGATGAAGATTTTAAATTTCTTCTTTATTTGTAAATGGTCCTAAACATGTTTGTACTATAATTATCTTACCTTTGACTGTGATATTAAACTAAAATAATTAAATCACTTAAATAATAATATGAAATATAGAAGTAGAACGGAAATAGTAGGTAATATACTGGATGCTGCAAATGGAGGAGCAACCAAGACAAAAATTATGTACAAAGCTTTTCTAAGTTATGTGCAATTAAAGGAATACCTTTCTGTTTTGATTGAGAACGCTCTTTTAGAATATCTTGATGGAACTCACCAATTCAAGACAACAGGAAAAGGATTAAACTATCTTAAAATGCAGAATGAAATGGGAGAATTATTACAAACTACAATTAAAATAACCAATTAATTTTATAGTTGAAATAGGTAACAACAAATTTCTAATAATAAAAGCTAAATACAAGGTAGTAGTATCTCTACATCGGGCTCTTATTTTTGCACCGCTATCTGTATTACTCCCGACGGGCTCTTTGAGTTATAAATTAAATTCAATTCATGTTATTATTAAAATTTTTCTTATTGCATAAACAAATATAGAAATTCCATAGGAAGATAACAATAGAAAAAACAGAACAATACGAAAGGTATTGACCCTACAATATACTTTTATACTTATAATTGTTGAATACCATTTATAAATCAAATCTCTTTCTAATAACTTTTATACTATAATATACATAAATTTGATTTGATAGAAATTAGATTATGAACAACAATATGATATCAAAGAATAATATCTATATCAATTCACTTACTATAGGTTTTATCCTTTTATCGCTATTATTATTCGTAAATGTTTATGCTACACATATTTCTGAACCAATTTTATCTCTAGATAAGGACGCAAAATATAATATAAATGAAACAATATCTGTAAATGGTTGGGTAAAATATAATGAGAAACCTGCTTCTGATGTTTTGGTTCTATTAAAACTATTAAATCCAAATGGAAAAGAAATATTTCAAGATCAAGTCATAAGTAATTCAAATGGCAATTTTACCTCAAATGTCACTTTATTAGGTAGTAATGCAACTGAAGGTGGAACATTTACACTATATGCTGAAAGTCAATGTAGACATGAACATAGGAATATCTGTAACCATAATAATTCTTCGCAAACATTATTAGTAATAAATTAAATTTATTGGATCTCTCGTGTCATTTAATTTACTTTGCATTAAACCATTGTAACAAATCTTGTTTAATTTCAAATACTAATTATTATTATGATATAGAAGATGACAGAAAAAGTGTCATTTCAGTATGACAAATGTGTCCATTGAACCAGATTTTTCTTTTGATGGTCAATAGAATAGTAAATAATTTTTTGCTTGATAACTTTTGATCAAATAATATTGCATTATATTTTACCTTACTTGTATAAAACTTTAATATATTCCTGACATCATAGAAAATGAGGGATATTTTGATGACAATGCCAAATGTTAAAACTGCTATAGAATCAGATGAAGCCGGTGTTATCGATGCATTAAAGCTAGCCTTTGTAGCTGATCCTGCCACACGTTGGGTGTGGCCAGATCCCCAGAAATATCTTTCACATTTCTCTAGCTTTGTCAAGGCTTTTGGAGGAAAAGCATTTGTATATAAGAGCGCCCACTACGTTGAAAATTATTCTGGTGCATCTCTTTGGCTTCCTCCAAACGTTTACCCTGATGTAGACCAGTTGATCGCATTGCTACAAAGTAGTGGGTCTGAAGATGCAAAGAAGGATGGCCCAAAAATATTTGAGAAAATGAGTAGCTATCACCCAAATGAGCAACATTGGTACTTACCACTTCTTGGAGCTGATCCACTTCACCACGGTAAAGGACTCGGTTCTGCATTAATGCAGCATGCAATAGTTGTATGTGATCTTGATAAAAATTTTGCCTATCTCGAATCATCAAATCCAAAGAACATTTCGTTCTACTAACGACATGGATTTGAATTGCTTGGCAAAATCCAAGTAAACACATCACCACCGATCTTTCCAATGTTGCGTAAACCACATAAGTTATGAGATGATTAATTCCTAACCCGAAATTCCAGTATAGGCATGGGCTCATAATATCGCTTTCATAAATATATTACACATAAACTTACCATCTCCACAATGAAACAATAAAGTTAACGACAACTATGTTTAAATTTAAATAGCAATTGAACACTGAAATCATGACTATTCAACTCCCGATGGGCCCGCAGTTTTCTCGGGTTCTAGGTACTTGAAATTATATAAGTAAAAGTAACAATAAAAATAAAATTTATTATATTAAATAAACCGGCTTTTAACTACAATATATTAATTTTTTATAATACTAGTCCAAATTATTAGTTATTAGTTTTTTTAAAATAGATTTAAGCTCAATAATATATGAATAAGTTACTACTAATTCTATCCAGTTATGCCTATGAAATAGGTTGTCTATCAATACGTCTGTACACCAAACAAAAGAGAACGTAAAGGATCTTTCAAAAATAATAACAAATACTATAAAAACTTTACAAATTTTAAGTGATTATATTCATAAAACAAGTTCCTCTAGTGCCTAATTACGATAAAGAACAAATAAAGATATTAATTATATTGTCTAAATACATATCAAGAGGTTCTGTTTGGAGTTCTTTGGACTAAAAAACCAAACTAGAGGACATGTAATACATGAGCCTCAATGAACCTCCTATTTTGTTACTTTAATAGCCTAACTATATCTCTAAGGACTTAATTTATATTATTTAAAATACATTACAAAGAGCTAAATAGAAGTTAGTAGTCGAACTCTACAGAATTCTACTCCATATTATTTTTACAGATTTAAAATGAAAATTATATACAGAATGAATTGTTGACAAAATTAAATACGATAATTATTTCATAATACAATTCTGAGCTAAAGATATGAACATTTCTTATATTTTTTATTTGCAAATAATATCTTGAATGTTTTACTATAGTTATCTTAACTTTTCTTGTGGTATTAATATTAAAATAAGTAACTCACATTTCTAATAATATGGGAAATAGAAGTAGGACAGAAATTGTAGCAATGATACTGGATGCTGCAAATGGAGGAGAAACCAAGACAAAAATTATGTACTTTGCTTTTCTAAGCTATAACCAATTAAACGAATACCTTTCTATTTTGATAGAAAACAATCTAATAGAATACCTTGATGGAACTAAAACATTCAAGACTACAGAAAAAGGATTGTTCTTTCTGAAAATGCATAACGAAATTAGAGAATTAATACAACAAACTACCGTGGAAAACAATAACTAATTAATTAAGCTCATAATCGCTAGTGTTTCAAATATTCTTTGATATTTTAGCAATCCTTAACCTTTTTTATTATACTAACAATTTGCAATAAAATAAATATTTCTTAAATATTATTCATTTTTACAATAACATAACATGAGACTCTTTTAGCACCGCTATTGGTATTACTGCCGACTTGTCCATAAAACCTAAATAATTCCCCTCGTTATTGTCGTAATTATGAATACATTACCTTAAGTTATACAATTAAATAGTTTATTTATAATAAATAGATATAACTATACACTAGTCATTAATACCTGAGTTAATATAGCTTAATAAATGTATATATACATGTCAGCAAGAAAAGAAGAAATAAAAATTAACGAAAATATAGCTCTAAATGAACCAAAAAATACAACTAAATTTAACAAAGATAACAATAATTTCAATGAAAGAAAAAATAGCACCTATCTGTACTAAGGATACTTTTTTTAATTAAAAGTTTGGGAGTAATATTAAATGAAAAATTTTTCTTCTAAAGATGTTAGATTTTCCGGAGATTCAATAAAGAGCTGTGTAGGTTTTATCGACCTAGTAGATTCAACTAAAAATATTGCTACAATGGATAATTTAGAATCTATTAGAAGATACTATTCTACATTTATAAATTCAATATCGAAAATAGTTAAAAGTTATGGTGGAAAAGTCATTAAAAATATTGGTGATTGCATATTATTTTATTTTCCAAAAACATCTGATATCAATGATGCAAATTCTTTTCAAAAGGCTATTGAATGCTGTTTTAAAACTTTAGACGAGAGATATAAAATTAATGATGAATTATCAAAGCAACAATTACCACCATTCAACTTCCGTATGAGTTTAGATTATGGTGTATTCGATTTAGCTTTAGTAGGTGACTACAGTCAAACAGATTTATTTGGTTCAACATTGAATTTGTGTTCAAAGATAAATTCTTCTTCTTTGTCTATTCCAAATGAGATAATTATTGGCGATAATTTGTATAGATTTTTAAAATCTTTTCCTACTGGTACTGCTGCTGCTGTTAACAATTATTACTTTATAAATAATGGCGAATACAAGATAACAGAAACTAATAGATATCTTACATATAATATTAAAAGGATAAATAATCGTGCAATGTCCATTACCAAGAATAATAATAAAAAAGATTTTTTAACTAAAAAACAATTAAGTTTGTTTAAAGATAATGAAAAAAGATTCTTCTTTCACAAAAAGAAGAATACAAAAAGAATAATCCTAGTAGATGATGAGCAGGATGCACTTTTTACTTTTAGAATGTATTTAAGAGCTTACGATTTTCATATAACTTCATTTACGGATCCATCTATTGCACTCAATTATATTCGAGATATTTCTCATTTTAATGATTTATTAGTAATACTTGACATCCGAATGGAAAATTTGAATGGTTTTCAATTACATCAGCAAATAAAAGCTATAGATTCAACAATTAAGATTCTTTTTGTAACAGCTTTAGATATAATAGAAGAAATATTAACTATAGTTCCTGGTATATTAGAAGAACAAATTATGAGAAAACCTGTTGATAAAAATGAGTTTACAAACATAGTAAAAAGACTATTAAAGTAATAAAAAATTCTATTTTATTATCATTATTGTGATATAAAATTAATCTTTAAATATTATCCATAGTACCATACATTAGACTCTTATTTTAGGACCGCTATCGGTATAATCCAGATAAACTAAGTTTAATAGATATTTTATAGAGATATTTTAAAGAATATCTTCAAATTTATTATGGAATTATCTATTCGATTACGATGTATCATTCACAGTTTGAGATAAAGTATTATTTGTTTCCATGGATTCATCTATTTGTGATGTTGTAATTAAAGGAGAATCATCAATTTCTGATGTTTCATTTTTTTCTTGGGCAAAAGTGATTCCTGAATTTATAGATAGTACTCCTATTGTAAGAGCTGTAATTAATGTTATGAGAAAATATGTTTGTTTCATAAGATTCTTTTAATAATAATCTATTTTAAATATTGTCTTTTGAAAGTAAAAAAACTAAATACATGTAATAATAGAACCCTACTACAAAGTTCCACTCACGATCTGCAAGTACTAAGACTCACTTGTCTATAACCTGATAGCAGTATAATGGATATTGCAATTGAACTTATTTGTTATAGAATAGAAATTTGTAAGGTTTTTATGGATAGGAAAATACTATTTGTATTATAATAATTAATGCTGTTAGATCTAACTCATGAACGATATAACTAACAATAATGAAAACGAAGACAAATATAACAATAGTAAGAATAAGATTGATAAAAAATCTATAACATCTTACCACGATAAAATATCTAAAGATGCGTGGATTACATTAGCAATACTAAGCTTGATTGGGCTTATTATTGTCTACGGTGAAACCATGATTATACCTGCAATTCCAGATTTAGTCGAAGATTTTAATATACCATATAATACTACTGCATGGATTCTTACCGCATATTTAATTGCAGGAGCGGTAGCAACTCCTATAGTAGGAAAATTATCTGATATTTATGGAAAAAAGAGAATTTTACTACTTATTATGATTATCTATACAGCAGGAACTTCTTTTGGAATAATTCCTAATGATATTTCAACAATGATCATAGTGCGCACAATTCAAGGAATAGGTATGTCTGTATTCCCTATTGCTTTTACCATAATCCGTGAAAAATTTCCAGAAAACAAGTTATCTATTGCTCAAGGAATACTTACATCCATATTTGCAGCAGGAGGGGTTATAGGTTTATCTTTAGGAGCAACAACAACCGAATATTTCGGTTGGCGTTTTACTTTTATATCTATATCACCTCTTGCATTGATTCTCACGTTAATTATTATGCGATTTATTCATGTTAAACAAGAAGATGGTGGTGATGATAAAAATCATATTCCATTAAAAAAAAGTATTGATATTAAAGGTGCCATAACTTTAACAGTTACTATATCTTCTTTCCTGATTTCAATTACATTATTAGGAAATTCAGATTCAACAGATTTTGATAGTATTAATAATAATGCTATAAACTTAAGTTTAATTATATTATTTTCTATAATATCTATTATATCATTATTTATCTTTGTACTATTTCAACGAAGGACACATACTCCTTTAATAGATATAAATTTGTTAAAAGATAGAATACTTCTTCCAACGAATATCCTGTTAATGACTATTGGTATTTCGATGTTCATGATTTATCAAACTATATCTATACTTATAAGAAATCCTTCTCCATCGGGATTTGGAGGAAGTGCAATTGATGCAGCAAATGTACAACTTCCTTTTATGATAATCTCTTTAATAATTTCTATTTTATCAGGTTTTTTGATATCAAGGTTTGGTAATATAAAACCTACAATAATAGGTAGTGTCATTAGTGTTATTGGTTTTTCAAGTCTTTTTATGTATCATTCCACTGAATATGAAATTATTATAAATTTGTCTATAATAGCTGGAGGATTATCATTAGCTGAGGTTGGAGGTTTTAATATTACATTGGTTTCTGTATCGCCCAAGGTAAGTGGAATATCAATGGGTATTACAGTTCTTTTATTTCTTATAGGAATGTCTATTGGTCCGGCCATATCTGGAATTTATCTTGAAATGTTTCAATCCCCAATTATGATAAATGAGGTTAGTTATTCTTTTCCATCTGCGTTTTCATATGATATGATCTTTTTGACATCAGCATTACTGTCTTTTATATTTTTAATTCTTGCTATACTAACTGCAAAAAAAATAGTATCTACAATAGTAATTTCTAAACCCTCTAAATATGATTCCATCTAATGTATTTTTAATTATAAATTATGCTTACCAGCAAATATAAGTTTCACAAATGCGATACACTTACCAACAACTTAGGCTCAATGAGGGTTAGCCCACTTTTGACTTTACTGAATTTTCAAGAAGTTTCTAATAATAATAAGCTATATACAAGAGATTAGTAGCATCTATACAATAGACTCTTCTTTGAGCACCGTTATCGGTATTACTCCCAACGGGCCCGTACTTTTCTCGGGTTCATCTATTTAGGTTATTCATTTTACTATACTTTTAATGAATAATTTGTAAATGAAACAATCCAGGCACATAACATAGCAGCAAAATAGAATATACTACTACTTTATCCATTGGGTTATTAGAACCGATATTTGTAAGTCTTTTTCTATAACAGCTAAACTGTCATAGAAAGATTTAATACATTTTTGATAAATTGAATAATGGAATTTTCTTCCGTCGAAACATTTACGTGGATTTTGATCTCCATGTTGATGATCTATGTTATGACAATGTCCTTCTTTAACTTTATTTGTTAGATTCATTAGTATCCAAGACATAAATATTAGACTAAAAATCCACATTTTTATCTCCAAATCATTTCTGTCGTAACGAACATGATATCTTTGGGATTCATAAGTTTCAGAAGATATAAGATAGTCTAAATTTGTCATTATATTCTTTGCAAGATTATTAATATCTAATCCTTCTTGTAGTTTTTTTGCTAATTTGATCTTGAACTATATCATAAAATTCATTTATGCTTTTTTGAGTAATTTCCATATTTTTATTGTATTAAGGAATTATATAAGTCTAAAGATAATTATTTAATATGATACCATTCATAAAGTTAATTATTTTAAAAAATCTAATCAATGTTATTTAAAAATAATCAGTAATTGGTTATCTTCTTCTATTTATTAAAATTATTCTTTAACATCCATTTCCATTCTTAGATTTCATATCTATAACTAAAGTAGTCTGTCCAAACACACTTGGTACTTCCATAGAGTTAGCATTATCTGGAATTACATCATATTTTGATGATTTTTTATCTAAATCATAAACAGGATAATCGAATCTTACAGAAATATACCCAAATTCGATATTCTTTGATTTTTTAATTAAATTCAACAATTTCAATCCAGTTTGGATCTTTACCCGACTCATACCGATCCATGAGTTTTAATTCACCAGTTTCTGGATTGATCGCAGGTACCAATACATGATCTGATTTCTGTCCTGCTACAATTACAAAATTACCCTTAGGATCAATGTTAATACCACGTGGCATCTTTTCAGTATCGTAACTTCCAATGTAAGTCAAATTACCTAAGTGAAGGTCAACAGCAAATGCGGTAATTGTGTTGGTAGCTCTTTCACTAACGTATAACCATTTACCATCAGGTGTTATGTGAATATCTGCAACTTTAATAATAGTAGTAGTAGCTTCCCCATCTGTCATACCTTGGGCAGCATATCCGGCTACAGGAGGTGATCGTTCATGGCTTATGGTAGGAGGGAATACTGAAATTCTTTGGATTTCCGTTAAAATCCCTGTCTTGTTATTCATCTCATAAGAATAAACCGTACCATCCAGTTCATTTGATACATAAACAAACTTGTTATTTGGTGAAAAATCAAAATGCCGTGGTCCAGAACCATCTTTAGTATATACAACATCAGGATCATTTGGTGTAAGAGCTCCAGTGGATTCATTAAACAAAAATTGTTTTATCTGATCATTTCCTAAATGAGGTACATATACAAATCGGTTTGATGGGTCAACTAAAATTGAATGGGGATTTGGGCCCGTGGGAATTACTTGAACGGGTTCTGCTTTGACGAAACCATTGAGGTCTATTGGATTTACCGCAATTTTTGCGCCAGTATAGGATGCTGATAAAAGAAAACGACCGGTTTGATCTACTGAGATATATGCCATGTTATCTGGTAACGATTCTTCAGAAAGATGAGTTAGCTTACCAGTCTCAGAGTTAATCGAATAAGAAATTACTGAAAAAGGTTCTGAACGAACAGAGGCATAAAGGAACCGATGATCTGGACTCAACGCCATATGCATTACATTTGGCCCAGCAGTTACCTTTTCCACCAATTTCAAATCACCTGTTTCAGGATTTAACTGCATGACTGCAATATTTCCATCACCACCATTAGAAATATACACAAAGATTCTAGCTGAATTAGCATACACAAACGGAATATCTGAATTGAGTTGATTTATTACCATAAATAAAATTGGAATCATTAGCGCCGCCACAAAAATTCGAAGCATGAAACCATGAAGTATTTTTTTGTTATTATTAATTTATCTATAATGAAATCAGGAAAAACTTTGAGGAGATTAATAGTCAAATACAACCATCATCATCGAATACTACTCAATAGTTTTTTATAAAATTCATTGTCATATTCTTTTCATCATCTTTAAGTTTATACTTTTTCTTTTATTCTATTACCATTTTTTCTGATTTCATGAAATAAGTAAAATTTGGAATGATTGATTGATTTGATATACTATATTTTAAAATTATGAAGAGATATTTTCTGCTTTTAATACAAGCGGAAATACAATTTGCTCTTATTCTAGAAAATGATTTCTCAAGTTTGAAATAAATTCATTTACTGATTTGGTATCTTCTTTATACTTTGATGATGAGTCTACATCTAAAGTTTTCTTATTTTCTATTGTGTTAAGGTTAGTTTTTAAAAATTTATAACGTAATTATGCTCTTGCATAATTTTAATTGATTCAGAAGATTCATCTTTTGCTTTATGCATTATGACTCTCAAGAGTCTGGCTTCTTCTTCAACTGCATGATATATAATAGATTCGCTCATGCTCCTTATTATCTTTGCAGCATATGCGATATCTTTATCATTATTAATAGCACTTTCTACTTCCTGTAGTTGAGTTTCAAAGTTAAGATGTTCTGATTTAAGTCGCTCAATCATATTAGTTATTGGCTCATCAAAATTTATTCTTTTTCTAATATTATTATCATTAGATTTGTTTTCTCTCATACGATATTATTTTATTTATCTATTTATAACATATAGGATTTCATTAATACAGGATTCATCAGAAACCATCTCGTCTATGACTTCATAAGTCAACAATGCATTTCAATCCCTAATTCCTGTTCAAATTGTTAATTCTTTTCTGCAAATCTGATTTCTAATCTAAGGTCTATTATGTTACTAAAAAGCTAAATACAAAGTGAATTCCCATTCATGACCAGTTGAAATCCCAGTGAATGCAATAATAGAGATTAACACGGGTATAATATTCCAATATCTTAATGCCATTACCAATTCCTAAAATTAGATTGTATTGAAATTTCTACATCATTCCACCGAACCCGAATGAAATTAGTCTTTTATTCAACAATTATCTTACTTTTATTAAATTAAGTTCTTAATAATAAAAGCTAAATACAAGTTAGATGAACCCTACTACATGGACGATTCCACTCCCAAATGGTAAATACTTTTCTATCTCTACTTATCTTTATTCATAATATTCTGAAAATTAATTTTAAGATTTACTTATCATTGGTCTTCTAGAATGTTATTATTTCAAATGTTAGGCATTAGTCACCAAAATTTCTAAAAACTCTTATTAACTATATTGATAAAATCAACTCATGTTTCAACACCATAATGTTCATACATTCAAAAAAATTATAGATGAATTTGTACTATCTTCATCAGATAATGAACCAATAAAATACATTTTAAGAATTATAGATTTTGAGGCATTCAAATTAGGAATTTCTTTTTATCAAATGATATTCATATTAATTCAAAAAGATGCTATTCATAACAAAAAATCTCAAATATAAGATAAATGACAAATTATTAAAGAAATTTTGATTTTATATATTTTATAATAAGTTACTAACAATAAAAGCTAAAACAAGTTAGTAGTATCTATACAATAGACTCTTATGAATTATTTTACTTTATGTTTTATTAAGGTATATGTTAAGAAAGGTTATGGATTATTTGATTATGGCTAACAATTTACTTAGTCAATTTTTATATATTTCTATTATTGGTAATATATTGACAAAGAGAAATAGAAATTTTTCCATAGAAAGTAAAAACGACTAAAAAACTTTCTATGGGATGGACGTAGTGTAAATATTTGTACCTTAATGAGATAATAACAGTTATTTAATTTTCATTTCTTATAGGAATTACTAGATCTATAATGATTCTCAAGACAATGACGAAGAACAATGAAGAGATTAGAGAGATAAGCGAACTTCATGTTTTTGGGAAAACTCTCAAGTTTTTAATTTTACACTTATTATTAATGATTTTCTTAGTTTTATTTTCACAAAAAGGAAAGTATAATCTAAAGCGATTCTATTATAATCAGTAAATTGACATCTGCATGGGAAGAAATTGATGAATGGGGACCTGAAAAGATTTTGCAGGTTTACGATCCTGATACTGGTATGAAAGGGGTTTTAGTTATTGATAATACTTCAAAAGGTCCTGGAAAAGGAGGTATACGATTTGCTCCAAGTGTTACGCCATTAGAAATTTTTAAGCTTGCCAGAACTATGACATGGAAATGTGCTGCAGCTGGTCTGCCATTTGGTGGTGCCAAAGGTGGCATTATTGCTGATCCAAATGTAGTTGATAGAGTATCCTGGATGAAATCATTTGCAAAAATGATTAGACCTTATTGTCCTTCTCAATACATAGCTGCAACAGATGTAGGTACTACAGAACTTGATATGGCAATTTTTGCACATGAAATAGGGGACATGCAAGCTTGTACTGGCAAACCTTCTGAGCTAGGAGGTATTCCCCATGAACTTGGAACTACAGGTTATGGAGTGAGTGTAGCACTACAAACAGCGCTTGATATACTAAAAGACTTGAAAATTATACAAGAGCCACAAAAGTCTCAGACTAGAGTTGTAATTCAAGGATTTGGAAATGTTGGATCATTTGCTGCTCGCTTTCTTGATCAAAGTGGTATTAAGGTAGTAGGTGTAAGTGATGTGTCAGGTTTTATTTATAACAAAGATGAAAATGGGTTGAATATTCCCAAACTAATGAAAGATATGAATGGAAAAGCAAAACTTTCCGATCTCCAAGATTATGGATATGATATAAGAGATAAAGATGAAATCTTTGAAATTGATTTGGATATTTTTATTCCTGCAGCTATGGGTGGAGTCATAAATAACAAAACTGCTCCTAAATTACTTGGAAATGGTATAAAAATGGTTGTAGAAGCAGCAAATATCCCTACTACAGCCGATGCTTGTGAATATATGCATAAGAATAAAATCTGGCTTATACCTGATTTTCTAGCCAATGCTGGTGGTGTTATCGGATCATTTGTTGAATATCAAGGAAGAACTGAAAAGGAAGCATTTGATCTCATTGAATACAAAATAACTAAGAATATAAAAGAAATACTTACAGAGGCAATAATGAAAGAAGAGAATCCCCGGAAAATAGCTACTGAACTATCAAAACAAATAGTGTATAGAGCTATGTTGTTGAGAAAAGGTGCAATAAGCGTTGCTAGAGAAGCCTATGATAGGAAGGATAGGATCTCATTATAAGAGTAAAATAGAAAAAACAAACAATTGCAATGTATAATGAGTATTTAAGATATAACCTCTTATAAAATTAGCTAAATAATACTGTGATCCCAAAATACAGATAAATATATGTCCATTTATTTGTCAATTTAACACAGTATCCATGACCAATCTAGTAGTCTACAACTAGTGATTCTAGTACCGGAACAGGATTAGGACTATATATTTGTAAGGATATTGTAGAAGCACATGGAGGTAGAATTTGCGGTAAAAATAACTCATATGGTAAGGGAGCAACATTTAGCTTTACATTACCAGTTATAAGCCATGTTACCAGTTATAAGTCATGTTAATAAGCAACTTAAGGAAAAAAATGAATAGCTGACATCGTAATTTATTTTCCTTGTGATAATCTGAGCTTGTATCTATAGACCTCTTCTTCTTGTTCAGGCTATCACAATTAAATTAACTTTGTTCACACTACAGACCAGTCTTTTTCTCGTATCTAATGAAATGACTTAAATATCAATAGATGTATGTATTTGTTAATATATCACCGCCAATTATACAAATAAATAGATAATACATACAAAAATATGACTATATACCAGACATAATAGTATAAGTTTATATACCATAGTAACGTATATATATACATGTCAACAAGAAAAGAAGAAATAAAAGTAAACGAAAATATAGCTGTAAATGAACCAAAATTTAATGAAAAAAATACAACTAAATTTAGCACAGACAACAATAATTTCAATGAAAGAACAAATAATGCCTTAACTCAACAACAAGATGCAATAAATATGACACTAGACAACACCTTAAATAATATAAAAAGAAGTACAGATGAAGCTACACGAGAGATTCCCCGATATACACAACGTATTGCTGAATATCAAGAACAAACTATTCAAACTATAAAAGATATTGCTTCTGATTTTATTGAAGCAGAAAAGCAAGTAATAGGCTCTTTTCAATCACAAGTAGATAGAAATAGTGGCAATACCAACGTAGTATGGGACGTATATAATCCACAAAGAATTGCTGAAAATTACTCAGTAATGGTAAATAACTTTACTAGTTACCTATTAAACACTAGCAATCTAATAAACAATGCTCTAGCATCAAACATGAGGGTATACAATACAGCACTTGAACAAACACGTGATAATCTAAAGGCTTTCGCAAAAACTAACACCAATTACATAAAAGCAGTA
>DASUUM010000045.1:0-20324 GCA_036374075.1 Nitrososphaeraceae archaeon | reverse complement strand
ATAGTAAGAAAAGGAACAAAAGTAAAAGACATTTGTGCAAAACTTCATCGGACACTATTGCGTGATTTCCGATTTGCGTTGGTTTGGGGAAAAAGCGTTAAATTCGAGGGACAAAAAGTAGGACTAGATCATGTATTAGCTGATCAAGATGTTTTAACAATAATTAAAAAGATAAATGCTATCTAGATAATTATTTGTTTTTAAAGGGAAGAATCTTTTCCTTCAATTTTATCTTTTTCATCATTTCTCTTTCTGAAATTTGTATAAATGAGTACTCCAACTATCCCTGCTATTATAATATAATTGACTGGTGGATTAAGATATTTCAAAACTAAACCAACCTTTGGAACGACATATGCAACAGTACCAATGTAGTCTTTTTCTCTTATAGGGAAGTCTGTTCCAGGTATAAGACCCTCATTTGCATCACCCTTAGTTACTATTATTTTTTCACCAAATCTTTCAGTCATATCTATAATTCTATGAACAATTACTCTATCACCACCTTCTGGCCTATTAAATACGATTATGTCGCCAATCTTTAAACTATCGAATGTGTTTCCATCTTTTACTAGCAGAATATCTCCTATGTTCAATACTGGAATCATACTTCCACTAGAAACAACATAAAATGGATTATCTACATTGAATACTACTTTGACTGCAAACCATATCAAAACTACTCCAATAACTATTATTGCAATATCTTTTATTATGCTAAATTTTTTGTCCTTTTTCTCTAGCAATTCTAATTATTTTCAAATTGTTTGTTACATAAACTTTTAGATTAAAAGTTATATATGGCAGCTCAGTCAAATGCCTTTATTACATGTATATCGTTTCAAGATTAACTCTGATTCCTCATAGCTGCCTATATAGTAAGTATAATTCGATTATTTAATATGATAGTCTATTGCCCTTTTTGCTATTAAATCTACATATGTATTTTCATTTCTGGGTATGTATTTATAAGAAATAGTTTTAAACTTTTTTTCCAAATTATTTATCTCTCTAAATAGGATTTTTAATTCTTTTTTCCTCATTTTCTCCTTAAATTTTCTTTGTTGAACTACACTCATACTATCTGTATGAATACTGACTTCATTATCTATTTTTAATGCAAATTGTAAAGCCCTTTTTAGCGCGAAATATTCAGATAAAAGATTTGATTGATATCCTATGAATTCACCATAATTTAATATTAAATTCTTATTTCTAAAAATTAAAATCCCTATACCTGATGGTCCTGGGTTCCCCCGTGAGGCACCATCTATGTTAATATTAAGCACTCTATAATAAATTAGTTGATAACCGATTTATGATTTTTTTCCTTTTTTATTACCTATATTAACGGTCATTCAAAATAAGGTTTATAGTTATCAACCAGCTCACTTAAAGGAAATTTTTTACCCCCAACAATCTTAAGATCTATGTTTGTCTTTCTGTTTTTATCTATATCAATAATATTATATGAATTTTGAAAAAAACCTCTAAATCTTGCTGATGAGGTGGTCCCTGCATAAGCTATTTTTAAAGTTCTTAAATTCCAGATCCAGGGTCTATGTTTATGGCCACATAAAACGAGATCTACTGAAGATTGTAAACATGATCTTAGGGCATCTCCTGCATCATAAACAATAACTTTATCAGTCCCGGTATCAGGTATACTGATTAAATGATGATGCATTACAATAATTTTTAGTTTATTTTTAATTTTTGTTAATGTTGTTTCCATCCATTGATTCTGCCGATGTCCTACTTCTCCTTCATCCCTATCAGGACGTGCTGTACTTAATGTTAAAATAACTATATCATCCAATTCATATATTGGATTTTTAGATGGAAAAAATTTTTTAAATAATAAATATCCAGTATGTCGATAATCATGGTTTCCAGGTATTACGATCTTTTTTTTACAGTCCAATCTCGCTATTTCATGGTGAGCCTTCTCAAATTGAAATAACAATCCATCATCAGTAAGATCACCAGTAATTATAATACAGTCAGGTTTCATTTCAGAATTGATCTCATCAACTAATAAATCAAAAATATTTTGTTTGAAAAAACCACCAACATGAATATCAGAAATTTGAACTATTCTCATATTCTTTTTCTTTCTTTTCTAGGCTTATTAAATAATCCATCTTTCTCTTTTATACTACTATCCAACTTTCACAAATACTTAATTAATTAATTATTTAAACAAATTTAGAAAGACTCTAATATTGAAATTTTGAGATTTAATTTGCAAATGCCCAAACGTCGGTTCAAACCAACCAAGCCAACAAAAAAAATAGGTAAAAAACAATTACTATTACCACCAGTGATGATTGGTGTTGCAACTTTGGCAGGAATAATAATCATGCAATTATCTCCCCCTCCTCCTGTTTTGGACATTTGCTTAAAGGCTCATAATGTTGAAACCTTCAATATTTATCCTGTTGTACAAATTTTTGAGGATGGTAAACAAAAATTCTTACCTGAAGGAATTGGTAAAGAACTGAAAGAAGATGGAAAAGAATGTTTGCATATAATTCATACAGACGAGATAGGTGAGAAAATCCATATTGAATATATAAGACCAATAAGACTTTCAATAAATGATTTTATGCAAATATATTCTATAGATAATAAAACTATAACTGTTATCAATAATGAAACAGGCACAATTAATGAAGAAATACTTACTCTAGACAATTATGATATTCAATATTCTTATTATTCAGAAAATAATGAGTATACAAAAGTAACTGATCCAAAATTAATGCCACCTTTTACTAAAGATATGGTTGTACGAATTGACTTACGATCCAAATAAAATATAAATAGAAAAGTTCAAGTCAAAATTTGATTATTTTTGGTACAAAAAAAAGCTGTCGTTATAAAAGGTGATGGAACTGGTCCAGAATTAGTAAAATGTATGATGGATGTTTTGAAAGCATGTAATAGTTCTATAGAGCTTATACCTGTTGAAGCTGGATCTGAATCTTGGGAAAAAAATAAAACAAGTTCTTATATTACTGATGAAGTTTGGCAATTACTTTCTGAAAGTGATGCTTGTTTCAAAGGACCTACTACCACTGTTCCAGATCCTAATGCTCCTAGAAGTGTAGCAGTTAGCATAAGACAAAAATTTGAGTTGTATGCCAATATTAGACCAATAAAAACATACAAGACATCTCAAGTTAACCTTGATTTTGTTTGTGTAAGAGAGGCAACAGAAGGATTGTATTCTGGAATAGAATTTAAAACCAGTGATGACTCTGCTATAGCAATTAGAAAAATAACAAGAAAAGGTTGTGAACGTGTTACTAAGAAAGCATTTGAATTATGTAATGATTTAAAATTTAAGAAAATATTTGTTATTACTAAAAGAAATATTTTAAAAGAAACAGATGGAATATTTGTTTCTGTAGTAGATAGATATAAGAAAGATTTTCCTAATATAGAAACTGAAGAATATTATATAGATAATGTTACACAACAAATAGTCAAAAACCCAGAGCGATTCAATAAAAGCATATTATTAAGTACAAATTTATTCATGGATATAATCTCTGAATGTGCCTCTGGGCATGTAGGATCAATAGGAAATGTTTATTCTGGAAATTATGGAGATACATATGCGATGTTTGAGCCTGCTCATGGAAGTGCACCAAAGTACGCCGGTCAAAATAAAGTGAATCCAGTAGCCACTATTTGCTCTGGTGCATGGATGGTGGATTTTCTTGGTGAAAAAGATATATCCAAAGCTATTTTTAAGGCTACTGAAGATGTTATAAATGAGAATAAATTTGTGACATATGATTTAGGAGGTACTTCCTCACTTTCACAAATGGCAGAACAAATTTCTCAAAGGGCATCAAAATTACTGACAAAATAATAGAATTGAATATAAATTCTCTATGTCTGATTTATATAACTTAATTCATATACATAAAGTGTTTCAAAAAATAATTTTTTTTTATTAATTATTTTCTTATTTAATTTTTTTTTACAAATAAATTTATCAATTTTTAAGATATCTGCTAAAGATGAAACTATTAAAATCATATATCCATTTTTTTTCAAATTTGTTAATCCAGACTCTATGAAATGAATAGTTTCTTCTATTCCTGTTATCCCTCCATGAATAGTTCTATCATAAAAAGGATCATTAGGTAAATAAGGTGGATTACTTACAATTAAATCAAACTTGCCATATATTGCTTTTGTTACATCACAACATATTAAAGTTATTTTTGAATTAGTATTTGTTTTACAGTATAACAATGATTTAAAATCTATATCAGTAGCTACTACATCTTTAAAATATCTTGAGAGAAATTCAGAAACTATTCCAGAACCTGTTCCTATTTCCAGTGCTGAATCTCCAGAATAATTTTTAATAGACTCAATTAATAAAAAACTATCCAAATTAGATTTATACATTTTAATTATTTTGTCATTGTTATTAAATCAACTGTGAAAACCTAATTATTTTCTTCGGATCCATATCTTTTATTTTAAGATCTATTTGATCAAAATTTGCATTAAGTTTTTTATTTAATTTATTAATATTTTTATTTTTAAAAGAAAATATGAAATGAATTTTTGAAATCGTATCTTTAGAAATTACACTATTTTTCGAGATTAGCTTTATCACTTGAGAATTTACTTTTGGTTGTGGAAAAAAGGATGTTTTATTTACTTTGAATAATGGTTCAATATCAAAACAATATTGTGTTATAGCTGATATTGCTCTATAATTTTTATCTCCTGGTTTTGATTGTATTTTTTGACTAAATTCATCTTGAACCATTATGATCGCTCTTTCAAATTTTTTTGTTGCTAACCATGATAGTATTTCTTTACTTTTAGAATAGGGAATATTAGATACAAAAACATCAAATTCTAAAGATTTGTAATATTTAAAAATGTCATCATTTATAATTTCTAAATTTGAATATTTTGCAGTTAAAAGTTTGACTCGGTCATATAGTTTATTATCTATTTCAAAGGATTTAACAGTATTAGCATTTTTACATAAATATGGTGTAAGTATTCCCCTTCCTGTTCCCATTTCACAAACATTTTCAAAAGATTTGATTTCTGATAACTCTATTATTTTTTTTGTTACTCTTAAGTCAATTAAAAAATTTTGTCCATAATGTCTTGACCAATTCATTTTCTTACAAAAAGATTCATTCTTGTTTCTCCAGAAATTTCCTCTACTATTCTTTTTGTAATTAATTTCTGTAGATCCTTTACACCTACCCGTTCTTGAATATCATTAAAGCTATCAAATTTTTTCTTTTCTCTTTCTGCTATTATGCTTTTCATATATATTTTACCAATCCCAGGAATTAATTCTAATCCGTGAACACGTGGAGTAATGGGTTGTGCATTATTAAAATAGTCTACGAATCTTTTTTCTTTAATATCTACTATTTTCTCTATCGCTATTGGTATTTCATTTCGTGCTGAATCTGAAAGATCATTATAATTTAATCTTCCTAATACGCTTATTATTTTGTTTCTTCCTTCTCTTCCAATGTAAACACGTTCTCCAATTTCAAAATTCTTCGAAGGATCTCCTAGTAATTCTAGTAAAGTTAATCTTTCTTCTCCAATAGCTTGTATTATAATTCCTTCTTTCTTTTTGACTGTCGAAGACTTTCCTCTTATTGTAAATTCTATAATATGTGCATATTCTTCATATTTACGACTAACGTGAAAGCTACCGAATGCATTTCCTTTACTATTATCTTGATAATGATCCGATAGTGACATTAATCTTCTTCCTTTAGGTGTTTTAATTATCTTTTTTTAAAATGTCTAAAATTCTATTTAAGGTATCTGTTAGAATCAATTTTTTCCATCCAAATGTAAAAGCTCGTAATTCTTCAACAGAGGTGGGCATAGAATTTGCTACTTCTACTGCTTCATCTTCCTTTAAATCACAAGATTTTACTAGTTCATTTATAACTGCTCTGGAATGTTCCGAAGACGTCTTTGCAAATTTAGATACATAGTCAAAGGTCCATCTTTGAATTTGATCCATTTCTTCTGTTTTTACTTTTTCTAAAATCTCTTTGACTTCTGGCAAAGATATAACTTCTTTTTTTAAAGTTTCCATACCAAATCCTCTCTAGGAAGTTAAGGGTTTTATGTGATTCCGTTTTGTCTGTAAAGTTTTTTCTTTATTACCTATTGTAACCGATACTTTGATAATTCTTTTTCCTACTTCTTTAATTATTCCTATCTTTCCTTGGTATCTTCTATGAGGCATTGTATTATGTTCACTAGGATCAATACTAACAATTACTTTATCTCCTATTTTATAATTTATTAATAAATATGAAATACCTCTTAGAATATTACTTTTGGTTAATATTGATCTGGATTTTCTCTTACTTCCATGTGATTTTGGCATATTATAATTAAATTTCCTCCTTAATTTAACATTAACTGAGATTTAAATAGGATCAGTTACTCCTTGCTCTCCTAGAGAAAATAATGCTTCAATTTCTGCATGATAGGGACTATCAACTATTCTAGCGATTCTATTTTTTCCTGCTTTTTTTAAATAAATTCTATATGTGCTTGAATGTGCAATAATATTTCCACCTGCAGGCTTGAAAGGGTCGCCAAATACTATATCAGGGGCAGATTGAATTTGATTTGTTAAAATAATTGCTATTTTGTAAGCTTCAGAAATTCTTATTAACATATGCATTAATTTATTTATTTTTTGTTGCCTTTCTGATAAAGTACCTCTTCCGAGATATTCTGCACGATAGTGTGATATTGCTGAATCTAACACTAATAATTTGATATTTTTAGTTTCAATAATGTTTCCAATTTCTTGAATAATTAATTCTTGATGTGCACTGTTAAACGCTTTTGCAACTACTATATTTTCTAATACTTTTGTATAATCCATATTTCTGGATTTGGAAATTGAAACTATTCTTTCTGGTCTAAAAGTATTTTCAGTATCAACATAAATTACTCCTCCTTCTAAGCCACCTTCTGATCTTTTTTGCTGGACAGTTACTGATGAAGTATGACATATCTGAGTTTTTCCTGAACCAAATTCCCCATATATCTCAGTTATTGCATTAACTTCAAATCCTCCTCCTAATAGTTCATCAAAATTCTTAGAGCCTGTTGAAATCCTTTCTATATTTTTTCTTTTATTATAAAGCTCTGTTGCAGGAATAAACGTTTTTTGAATGATATTGACTTCTTCCAATTTTATTCTTGCCTTATTACACAAATCACTCGATTTTTCCATGGTCATGCCTGTAATCTCTGCGACATCGTGAGGTCCTCTGATTAATAATTCCTTTAATGATTTAATTCCAGCTTCAATTAGATGAACCTTAGTTGCAGGACCAATATCATCTAGAATATCAAGATCTAAATTTTTATTACTATTATCTATATTTATCAATTAAGATCGTTTTTAATATATATATTCATTATTGAACTAAATATTTTTTTGGTATTATCAATAATTTTTACTAGTTTTTGTTGAATAATTTAAATAATGTTTATCAACAATCTTTCATATCACGTGAAATTATAATTGATTGTTGATCTAAACCTCACAGGAAAGCATGTAATTGTAATTGGAGGAGGAGTAGAAGGTAGTAGAAAAGTTAGAGGTCTGTTAGGTCAGAATTGTAAAATTACTGTAATTACTGAACGCTTAAATTCATATCTTGAAGAATTATCCAATGAAAAAAAAATAGAGATAATAAAAATGAAGATAAAAAGTGCTAATGTATTAGATAATTATCATGATATTTTCTTGATATTAGCTGCCACTGATAACAAAGAGCTAAATAGACAAATTGTAGAAAAAGGACGTTCTATGAAGTCATTTGTTTATGCCGCAGATGATCCTCCTATAAGTGATTTTTCATATGCATCAATAATAAATATTGAAGGAGTCATGCAAGTGGCAATTTCCACTTATGGAAAAAGTCCGATAATGGCTCGTAAACTAAGAATAAAAACAGAACGTATTTTAAGAAGAACAATAAAGCAATCAGATATAGAAAATACCAAATTACAGGAATTTGCGAGAATGGCTGCACGACCAAGAATTAAAACAGTAATAGAACGTAAAAGATTTCTTTATTCATTAATAAATAATAAAAATATCCAAAGTTTAATAAATGAGAACAAAATAGAAGAAGCAAAGGTTGCAACTATAGAACTCTTAAACCATTGGAGTGATTCAAAACAATGACATTAGTTAATAAATCACTTGATTTGCTCAATTTTAGGATAACCTATAAGGAAGCACCCATTCACCTGCTTGAAAAATTTACCTTTAAAGATATTGATAGAGCCTATGAATCTTTTCTTGAACATTTGCAAATGAAGGAATGTCTAATTTTACAGACATGTAATCGTGTTGAAATTTTCGCAGTTGTAGATGAAGGATTGGATTTACAAAAAATAATATGTTACTGGGCTACTTATTCTAATTTATCCTCCGAAGAATTTTCTAAAATAGTGGAAATTGTAAAGGGTGATAGAGTTATTCAACATCTTTTAAAATTAGTTTCAGGATTAGATTCTTTAGTAATTGGAGAAGATCAAATTCTTGGACAAGTAAAAAGATCATATGAATTCGCTCGAAACAATAATTATCTCGGATCTTTTCTTTCAATAATTTTTGAAAAATCCATAAAAGTAGGAAGCAAAGTAAGAGCGTTGACAGGAATTAATAGAGGAAGTGTTTCAGTTGGATCCGTAGCAGTTAATCTAGCAGAAGAATCACTTGACAGATTAGATGACAAGAAAATATTACTGATAGGCTCAGGCGAAGGAGCAAGTCTTATAGCCAAAGCATTAAAACGACGAAATGTTTCTTTTCTGGTTACTAGTAGAACATTTGAACGAGCTAAATCATTTGCAGAATCTCTAGCAGGTACACCAATAATATTTGAAGATGCAATGGATTCTCTGCCTTCTATTGATATTATTTTTGTAAGTACTATAGCACCATATTATCTAATAACATATGAAAGGATAAAAAAAACAATGGAAACAAAACATTCATCTTTGTTAATTTTTGATTTATCCAATCCAAGAACAGTTGAAGATTCTATTTCACAAATTGATAATGTTTCTTTATTCAATTTAGATCAAATTGGATATATTGTTAAAAAAAACATTAAATGCAGAAGAGAAGAGATTCAGTCTGCAGAAGAAATCATTGCAGATGAAATGAGAAATATGGATTTGATATTAAAAAGAAAAAAGGCAGATCCAGTCGTTATCTCAGTGTTTCGTAATGTAGATAAAATAAGAGAAAGAGAGTTGAATAAAGCTCTTTCTATTCTTGGACCTAAAATTGGTCCCAAAGAGAGTAAAATAATTGAGCAATTTTCTCATGCACTTTTAGAAGGAATTTTATCTACTCCTATGAATAATCTTCGTAGACAGATACAAAATGGTAATAATGATGAAGAACAGGAACTTATGCGTATAGCTGCCAAACTTTTTAACTATGAAAATGAAGCAAATATCTAATAATTTTTTTGTAAATAATAGGTCATATTTTCCTCAGATTCGATTAAGACGTTTAAGAAAAAATAAAGCAATTCGAGATCTTCTACAAGAAACGCATATTTCATTAAATGATTTGATTTATCCTTTATTTGTTGAAGAAGGATTAAAGAATCCTAAAAATATACCTTCTATGCCTGATATACAGAGAATTCCACTTTCAAAGATTGTTGATGTAGTTTCAGACATTTTGGATTTAGGAATTAAAGGTATTGTAATTTTTGGAATCCCTATTAAAAAAGATAATAATGCCACATCTGCTTATAGTGAAAAAGGTATAGTACAAAAATCTATTAAAACAATAAAAAAGAACTTTGGAGACAAAATAGTTATAATATCTGATGTATGTATGTGTCAATATACCTCTACAGGACATTGTGGAATAGTTAAAGATAATACTGTGGATAATGATTCGAGCATAAATATTTTAGCTAAAATTGCTGAAAGTCATGCTGTAGCAGGTTCTGATATTGTTGCACCATCTGCTATGATGGATGGACAAGTTCTTGCAATTAGAGAAAGATTAGATGAAGCAGGTTTCAATGATACATCTATCATGGGATATTCAGCGAAAATGGCATCTCCAATGTATTCACCATTTAGAGATCTTGCTGATTCTTCACCATTATTTGGAGATAGAAAAACATATCAGATGCCGATCACTAATTCACTTGAAGCTTTAAGAGAAATTGAATTGGATATCAATGAAGGCGCAGATATAATTATGGTAAAACCTGCTCTTCCATATTTGGATTTAATTTGTAAGGCAAGAGAAAATTTTAAACTTCCACTCTGTGCCTATAGTGTATCTGGAGAATATGCCTTAATCAAGGCTGCTGCAGAAAAAGGATGGGTGAACGAAGCACAAGTAATGCTAGAATTTCTTTCATCAATTAAAAGAGCTGGCGCCGATATTATCATAACATATCATGCAAGAGAAATGGCTAAGTTGTTATTAGAAGAAAAATAAGATTCTTATAAATAGATTGTTATAGTAATATACTTGATATTTGACAAGTCTGAAAAATTATTTCATCGAGCAATTAAAGTAATTCCGGGAGGAGTTAATAGTCCTGTACGATTCTTCAAGCCTTATCCTTTTTTTGTTTCATCTGGTTCAGGAAGCAAAATAGTTACTGCTGATCATGAAACATATCTAGATTACTGTATGGGTTATGGTTCTTTAATTTTTGGACATTCTTATGCACCTATTGTTGATTCTATAAAAACTCAACTTGAGAACGGAAATTTATTTTGTATTCCTTCTGAAAAAGAAGTTTATCTTGCTGAATTACTGACAAAAATAATTCCATCTGCAGAAAAAGTAAGATTAGTAAATACTGGTGCAGAAGCAACAATGACTGCAATAAGATTATCAAGAGCTTTCACAAAACGAAAAAAGATTATTAAATTTAATGGAGGTTATCATGGAGCATATGATTACGTTTTAGTAAAAGCAGGATCAGGCGCTGCAGCTATTCCTTCAACAAAGGGTTCACTTAAAGAAATTTCAAAAGAAACTTTGGTAGTTGATTATAATAACATTGAAGACTTAAAAAAAATAATTGAAAAAGAAGCAGAGAATATTAGCTGCTTAATAATTGAGCCTGTTTTGGCTAATTATGGTCTTGTAATTCCAGAAAAAAATTATCTAAATGAGATTAGAAAAATAACAAAAAAATACGATATTGTGCTTATATTTGATGAAGTAATAACAGGATTTAGATTATCTCTGGGTGGTTGTAGTGCTTTTTTTGGTATTACTCCTGATATATCTACTTTTTCTAAATCACTAGGAAATGGATTTCCAATATCTGCTATTTGCGGTAAAAATGAGATAATGGATCAACTTAGTCCTGTTGGAGATGTTTACCAAGCCAGTACTTATGCAGGAAATCCAATTTCTGTAACAGCAGCTATCACAACCATAGAGAATCTTGTAAAAAATAAAAATAAAGTGTATCCAACGATTGGTCGCCTCTGTGATACTTTAGTAATGGGAATTAAAGATCGTGTGAATAACTTTGAAAATTATTTTACCATAAATTCTATTGGATCTCTATTCCAAATCTTTTTTACAGCCGAGGCAGTTACAACTCCTTTTCAGGTTTTAAAATCTGATCAAAAACTCTTTGAAAAATTATTCTGGGATTTACTTAAAAAAAAAATTTTTATACCACCTTCACAATACGAAACATGTTTCGTTTCTTATTCTCACAGTGAAGAGGATATAGAAAAAACCATAGAATGTTATTCCGATTCTTTAAATGCATATACTAAACTAAAATGACAAAAAAGTTACGTATAGGTACAAGAGGTAGTAAATTAGCATTAGCACAAACACAAATAGTTATAAAGTCACTTTCTAAAATAAATAATTCTATTGATTATGAAATTGTTAGTATGAAAACGAAAGGAGATTTAGCTAGTAGCAATAAACCATTATTTTATCTAGATAGAAAAGGTATTTTTGAGAAAGAAATCAATGAATCCGTAGTTAAAGGAGATGTTGATTTTGCTATTCATAGCCTTAAAGATCTTCCTGCAGCAATTCATCCTGCTCTAAAAATAGCCTCTATTCCGAAAAGAGAATCAGTAAATGATGTCCTAATCAGTAAAAAGAAAAAACGATTAGATCAAATTCCATTCGGTTCAACGATAGGAACGAGTAGCTTAAGAAGAGCAATCCAAATTCTTTCTTTTAGAAATGATTTTAATGTTGTTCCCATAAGAGGAAATATCGATACTAGAATAGAAAAGGCATTAAAAGGAGATTATGATGCAATTGTTCTTGCTGAAGCAGGATTGAAAAGATTAGGAAAGGAAGAATATATTAGTGAAATATTTGATACTAAACGATTTCTTCCAGCTCCGGGTCAAGGAGCACTGGCAATAGTATGTAAAAAATCAAACAAAAAACTAATTAATTTTTTAAAAAAAATTGAACATCATCCTTCCAGAATCTCTATTAATGCTGAGAGATCTTTTATTTCTAAAATCGAAGGTGGATGTCGATTTCCAATAGCTGCATATGCTAATTTGTATGAAAAAACTAAAAAAATAAATTTTTATGCAAAAATATTTTCATCGGATGGTTCTGAACATATTACCATCAAAAAAATTGGTGACTATGATCAATCAGAAAAACTGGGAAATATGGTTGCTAGTATCTTAATACATAATGGCGCTTTAAGGTTAGCTGAAGGATGGGATAAAGCTATAAATGAATGGAACAAATAATAAAAGCAAAGGAAAAGTATACATTTGTGGTGCTGGACCTGGTAATCCTGATTTAATTACAAAAAGATGTTGGGATTTACTAAAAAATTGTGATATAATATTATATGATCGCTTAGTAGGAAGGGAAATCCTAGAATTAATTCCTGAAAATACACCAAAGGTATATGTTGGACGATCCTCAGGCGATCCTACTACAAACCAACTAAAAACTAACCAAGTTATGTTACAATATGCATTAAAAGGAAAAAAAGTTTTGAGGCTTAAAGGAGGAGATCCTTTTATTTTTGGGAGAGGAGGAGAAGAGGCTGAATTTCTAAATGAAAATGCTATTGATTTTGAAATCATTCCAGGAATCTCTTCTGCAATTGGTTCAGCCGTCTATTCAGGTATTCCCCTTACTCATAGACAATTTTCCTCATCAGTCGCAATTGTTACGGGACATGAAGATCCTACTAAAAAAGAGAAGAGTATAAGATGGGAGAAATTAGCAACGGCTGTAGATACTCTTGTGATTCTTATGGGTATTGAAAATTTAGAATCAATTATAAAAAATTTAATTAACTATGGTCTTTCAAATGATACTAAAATAGCAGTGATACAAAACGGAACTCTAAAAGAGCAAAAAATTATCATTGGCAATCTCAATAACATAAGAAAAAAAATGGATGATGCTTCTATAAAGCCTCCTGCTGTTATTATCATAGGTGAAGTTGTTTCTCTTTCAGATAAAATTAAGTGGATCTAATTTTTATAACAATGTGTTTACAGGTATATGAATTCGAAAATTATTGCAATTACAAAATCTGAAGGTTTAATCTCTAAGGATTTTATTGCTAAAATTGAAAATAATAACTGGAGATTAATTGTAGTTAAGACCTCAAAAATAGTAAAATCTGATTTTAATATTATTTCTGAAATCTTTAAAATTATTTCTGATTGGTCGTCTGGTTATATTATTTTTTTAAGTTCTAACGCAGTTAATGTATTCTTTAAATTTGCTTATGATCTAAATCGAATTAATGAAATAATTCATAATATCAATTCAAAATTTACAGTTGTTGCTATTGGACCATCTACCAGAAATGAACTCATAAAAAATAAAATAATAGTGAATAATATGCCTGTAGATAATTCTTCTGAGGGGATTATTGATTTACTTTGTAAATTAAAAAATGATAATAATATATCTAAAATAATAATTCCTCGAAGTTTACAGGCAAATGAATATCTAAAAAAGAAACTTTTAGAAATAGGTTTTATAGTTTATGATTTTTATATTTATAATGTCGAACCTGCAGTAGTTGATAATGTATGGATTGAATTTTTTGATCTTCTTAGAAAAGGGAAAATTGACTCATTGATCTTTACTAGTCCTTCAAATGTTAATTTTCTTATAACTATCATAAGAAATTATTCTTCGGATCTATTGCCTTTAGTTTATAAAATTAAATTAATTTTATCTATTGGTCCACTTACTAGCAAAGAACTTTTAAAATACAAAATTCCATTTATTGAGTCTAAAAATCATTCTTTAGAAGGTATTTATGAAATTCTCTCTTGCAATAATAAAACTTAATAATAGTGCTTTATTTTTTAATAATACTAAGTTTAATAGTATTTAGGTTGTAAAATTTATATAACATAACACCGTTATAAAACGTATATGACTACAGAAGAACTTAATATGGATTATAGTAAATATGATTTTAAAGATTCTACTGACTTGTATTTTTATACAGGTAAGAAGGGTCTTTCTCGAGAAACCGTTGAAGAGATTAGTAAAATTAAAAATGAACCTCAATGGATGCTTGATTTTAGATTAAGATCATATGATATCTTTATGAACAAACCTATGCCTGTATGGGGAGGTGATTTATCAAAAATTGATTTTCAAAATATTTATTATTACACAAAAGCATCAGAAAAACAAAGTAAAAGCTGGGATGATGTACCAGAGTCTGTTAGAAAAACATTTGATAAATTAGGCATACCAGAAGCCGAAAAAAAATTTTTAGCTGGTGTGGGTGCTCAATATGAATCAGAAACTGTATATCATAACTTACGCGAAGATTTATCCAAACAAGGTGTAATATTTTGTGATACAGATACGGCAGTTAAAGAACATCCTGATCTATTAAGAAAGTATTTTGGAAAAGTTATACCACCAGAAGACAACAAATTTGCTGCATTAAATAGTGCAGTGTGGTCAGGCGGTTCTTTTATTTATGTTCCTCCCAATGTTAAAGTTGATCTTCCATTACAAGCCTATTTTAGGATTAACGCTGAAAATATAGGTCAATTTGAACGTACTTTAATTATTGCTGATGAAGGATCTGAAGTACACTATATCGAAGGTTGTACTGCTCCAGTTTATACAACTGAATCCTTACATTCTGCTGTTGTTGAATTAATTGCCAAGAAAGGTGCAAAAATAAGGTACACTACTATTCAAAATTGGAGTAAAGATGTGTATAATTTGGTAACAAAAAGAGCATATGCTTATGAAAATGCTCGAGTTGAATGGGTTGATGGAAATCTTGGTAGTAAATTGACTATGAAATATCCAGGAGTTTATATGCTGGGAAGAAATGCTCATGCTGAAGTTATATCAATTGCCTTTGCTGGTTCAGATCAACATCAGGATGCAGGTGCCAAAGCTGTCCATTTAGCTCCAGGTACTACATCTAGAATTACAAGTAAGTCTGTTAGTAAACAATCAGGTAGAACTACTTACCGTGGTTTATTACATGTAGCTAAAGGTGCTACTAATGTCAAGTCCAATGTTAGATGTGATGCTCTTTTACTTGATGAAACATCCAGAACAGATACTTATCCTTATGTAGAAGTTAATGAGGATGACGCAACAATTTCTCATGAGGCTAGTGTAGGAAAAATTGGAGAAGACCAAATATTCTACTTGATGAGTAGAGGATTTTCAGAGTCCGACGCCTTATCACTTATTGTTGGAGGATTTATAGAACCATTTACAAAAGAATTACCTATGGAATATGCAGTTGAATTGAATAGACTTGTTAAATTAGAAATGGAAGGCTCTGTCGGTTAACAAATTACTATTTTTTTAAGTGATAGTAAAAATATGTACCAATTATCTTTGTTAGAAAAAAATTTTAATAATTTAATTGAAAATGTTAAAGAACCATCTTGGATGACACAAACAAGACATGAAGCCTTTAAAAAATATATTAGTCTTCCACTAGAATCATCTGCTCTTTATAGTAAATATTCTAATGCAAATAAATTAATTCCCGATAATATTTTTTTTAATTCTCATACTTTAACAGATAATAAAGATGAATTAAATATTTTTTCTGATCGAATAGAGGAATTAAGTAAAACTTCAAGTATTCTATGTAAAAACTCAAAGATTCTTCAATCATTTTTACCAGAAGAATTTGAAAAAAAGGGTATCATTATTACAAATATTACTCATGCGATCAACGAATTTTCTGATTTGATACAAAAATATCTTAATAAAAATAAATTAAATTATCAGGAAGATAAATTTTTGGCTCTTTCATCTGCAGCATTTCAAAATGGATATTTTATTTTTATACCTAAAAACATTGTATTGGAAGATCCAATTAGAGTAATTAATTATCTATCAGAGGATGGCTTCTCATCCATATCTAGAAATATAATAGTATGTGAAGATTTTTCCAAAGCTACCTTAATTCAAGAATTATATTCTCCGGAAGTAAATAACTCACAATCTAAGCAGCAAGCACATTTTGAATTATTAGAAGCTCATGTAATGCCCAATGCTCAGTGTGAGATGGTAACCCTACAATCGATGAACTATGATTCAATTAATTTTTCAAATAGAAAAGCTTTTGTAGAAAGAGATGCAAAAATGTCTTGGTCTCTAGCGCTTTTTGGATCACAATTGTCCAGATATAAAGTTGATAGTATAATGCAAGGGCCTGGTGCTTTAGCTGAGGATGTTGAAATTATTTTTGGAATAGGCAATCAATCTTTTGACATTACTTCTAATTTGATCCATATTGCTCCCCATACAAGAGGTAAGGTTTTAGTTAAATCTGTTTTAAAAGATACTTCTCAATCTCTTTTTAAAGGAATGATAAAAATTAATAAAAATGCAAAATCTACTGAATCTTATTTAGCAGGACATGCTATTTTATTGGATAAAGGTGCAAAATCTGACGCTATTCCAGGTTTAGAAATAGAGTCCAATGAAGTTAAGGCAACTCATTCTGCATCCGTAGCACAAATTGACGAAAATCAAATATTTTACCTAATGTCTCGTGGTCTTTCAAAAGAACTAGCAAAGCGGGAAATAGTAGGAGGATTTCTAGAACCAATTTCAAGAAAAATGGGACCAACTATTCGTGCTTGGATTAATTATTTAATTGAAAATAAATGGTTAGGCAAACCATTGAAGCTAAAAATAGATGAAGCAATGGAACAAATACTTGAAGTTGAAAAAAGTAGATATAGAGAAAATGAAGATATATTTGAAAAACACTATAAATATAGATAACAATTATTAAGTTTATTATTTTATTAGATAATTATGGCAGAGTGGATTAAGGCTTGTGATTTTAAATCTTTAAAACCTGGAGAAATGATGGATTTTGATTATAATGACAAAAAAATCCTTCTTGTTAATATAGATAATACAATATACGCTAGTGATAGAATTTGTACCCATGCTTATGCTGATTTATCTACAGGTTTTTTAAATGAAGTAGAAAAAACAGTGACATGTCCACTTCATATGTCTGTATTTGACCTTAATAATGGAAATCCGCTAAACTTGCCTGCAAAAGAACCATTAATGCTCTATAAAACAAAGGTAGATAATAATTCAATTTTTATATTTGTCTAATTTTACATTGAAAATATTTTTTATTATTGTTAAAGAAAATAACAATATTTTTTTATCATTGTCATTTATTTTGTTCCATTGAAAATCGGAATTGTAGGACTAGGATTAATGGGAAATAATATTTGCTTACGTTTAATTAATGAAGGATTTGAAGTTAGCATTTATAATCGAACAGTTTCAAAACTAATACCCTTAGAAAAAAAAGGTGCTAAAATTTTCAATACACCTAAGGAAATTGCAAATAATACTGATTTTATAATAATTTGTGTAACGAATTTTGAAGCCGTTAATACAATATGTTTTCAGAAAGATGGTCTCCAGGAAACAGAAAACACAAATATTATTATTGCAGATTTTAGTACTCTTTCTCCAAGAGAATCCATTTATTGTTATAGAAAATTTATGAACAAAAATATATCAATGTTAAGCATTCCAGTGATGGGAGGTCCTAATGCTGCATTAGAAGGAAACCTTATTCCACTTGTTTCTGGAGAAGAAAGCACCTTTAAAAAAATAAAAAATATATTAGAAAAATTAGGTAATCCGGTTTTTTATATTGGTAATAAAGAAGGGTCCTCAAACGCAATTAAACTAGCACTTAATCTTAATATTGGATTACTAGCAATGGCTTTATCTGAAGGATTATTATTATCTAATAGATATGGTATTGATCCTACACTTTATCTAAAGATTTTTAATTCTACTAATTTTAAAACAGGTATGAGTGAAATCAAAGGACCTAAAATGATAAATGATGATTATCGTCCATCATTTTATCTTAAAAATATGAGAAAAGATTTAGGGCTTGCCATGGCTGCAGCACAAGAAAAAGAACTTTCTTTGCCAATTACAGGGATGGCATTTCAATTATACAATTATGCAGCAAAATCGATATTCGCTGACCTTGATTATACCGGAGTTTACAAATTTTTAAAAAAACTTAACAGCTTAGAATAACTTTGAAAGAAATTGATTCAACTATTGATATTAAGAACTTATTGTTTATCAATTTTTGGAATTTCTAGAGAAAGGATTTAATAATTTGATTACTCTCTTGAAAGAAAAAATTTTCTGATTTACTTAATTTTTAATGAAATTTTTATTCGAATATAATTGTGAATCTCGTAATGACAGAATTTATCTTTAAAACATAAAATTTTTTTTTGATAATATTTTATTTTATTTAATATAAATTTGAAAAAAATTATGGTTAAAACTGCGAAAACTAGTGAACTTTAGAACCTAATTCAATATTTTCCTCTTTGTCTATCGTCAAAAAAACTGGTTTTCCATTTATTCCATTTAACGGAAATATAAATTGGCATAAATAGTACTTTGTATGATTCTAACTTTGATATAATATAACATGCAGATTATAGAAGCAGCAAAAAAAGAAGATTCAAATCAACGTAAAGAAGAAGAAGAAAATAATAATAGACTTTATACAAATTTCATTTATTCGATAAAAACAGAAGTTACAAGGGAACTCTACCTCAAATTTATGAGATATTATATGAAATTTCTTGGTATAAAAAAATATTCTGAATTAATTGTAGACAAACCCCAAAAAATTATTGAATCTGATATCAAAGCATATCTTGTTTATCTAAGAAATGAAAAAAAGATATCATACAAATCTGCAGAGTTATATCTAACTGCAATCAAAAAATTCTATTATGTGAATTCTGACTATCAATTCAAGTGGAATCTAATAGATACGTATCTGGGAAATGACGATATTATTGAGATAACAGATAATGATGATTATTCTACTACTAAAGATCTACCAGAAGAAGAAGAAGAGGATTCAGATCGTCCTTATACCAGAGTAGAAATCCAGAAAATGCTTAATTCCGCTCAAGACATTCGTGTTAAAGTTATCATTGCTGTCTTATCTAGTTCTGGACTCAGACATGGGGCTATAAACCTCTTAAAATTACGTGACTTGAAGAAGATTGAAAAATATAACATTTATCAGATAACAGCATACCGGACCAGCAAGAAATTCCGATATCCTACCTTTACTACACCGGAAGCAGCAAATTTGATTGATTCCTACTTAGAATATCGAAAGAATCATGGTGAAGTATTGAAAGGTAATTCACCATTGATAAGAGAGCAATTTTCTACAATTGACAAATTAAAAGCAAACAACCCCAAACATTTGACTACTAAAGCAATCAGACATATGGTAAACGAAGTATTAACAAAATACAGTGGTTTAAGAAAAAAATTAGAATTTGACTATGAAAACAATAGAAAAATAGGCAAGAATCAAACAATGCTCACACATGGATTCAGAAAGTTCTTTCATACTGAATGTGCAAAAGCAGGAGTTTATCCCGACTTCATTGAACTGATGCTAGGCCATAAACTGCCAGGTGTTAGAAGCCATTACATGAAACCCGACATAAACACGCTTTTGGAAGGTACAAAAGAATGTAAAGGATATGTCGCAGCAATTGATTCTTTAACAATTAATGACGAGAATAGACTACAAAAACAGATACAGCAATTAGAAGAGCAGGATAATTATAACAAGTATATCATTGACAAAAAAATTAAGGAAAAGGATGAGCAGATAAAGTTCTTGATGTCGAAAGTAGAGAAGTTGAGTGAAAAAGAGCAAGAGTTTATCGAAATTCAA
>DASUUM010000044.1:0-4807 GCA_036374075.1 Nitrososphaeraceae archaeon | reverse complement strand
TTGGAAAGAATGTAAAGATATGGCATTTTGCATATGTTGGTGACAATACCATCATAGGAGATAATGTTATGATCGGATCTCTTTCTCATATAGATTATAATGTTAAAATTGGAAATAACACCCGAATTGAGGGCTCTGTATATATTCCACCCCTAACAGTAATAGGAAACAATGTATTCATTGCCCCTGGTGCCACATTTACTAATGATCCATATCCCATGAGTCCAAAAATGATAGGAGTTACTGTAGAGGATGGAGCAATAATCGCTGCCAGAGCAGTAATAAAACCTGGCATTATCATTGGAAAGAATGCTGTTGTTGGTATGGGTTCGGTCGTAACAAAAGACGTGCCATCTGAAACAGTAGTTATAGGCAATCCTGCCAGGATTAAATATACCAGAAAGGAATATGATGAAAAAAAGACAATTTGGGAAGAACATATCATCAGTTAGCAAAGTAAATTATTAAGAGATTAAATAACCAATTTAATCTTATAAATAAATAATATAATACTATTCTTAAATAGGAAGAAGGCAGAATATAACTAAAAAATTTTTCTTATTATTGTTATTATTATTATTTTTTTATCTTAGTATATTATATTACTTCGCAAAAAGGATTTGCTTTAATAATAATCGTTTCTGCACTATTATTTTTTGCTAATAAATGAAAATCGGTTTTAGAGCATGCAATATATATAGTAGTTTTATCACTTGGATAATTGTCAAAGGTGTTTTTTCCTCTTCTTTCCACATCTCCGATATAATCTCTCAACCTTGATTCTAACAGCGTATATACATCTATTTTATCTCCTCTCATCTCATTGACATCTAAAGTCCAGGAAATTGAAATCTTAGTTTTACTTGCTTTTAGATCTCTTTTTTTTAGAATATATCTTACTTTGTCGATAAGATTTTTAGTATAACCTTCGATACTTTTGATTGTACCATTAACAAGGTATACAAGTGGGTTAGAACCATGTAAAGAAGACTGAATAATTCTTAGATCATGTAATCCATTGGTTATATCATCCAAATAAAGATCTTTGTGAAAATTATCTACTATTCGGTTATCTACACCATACCCAGTTGCAAATTTGCAAACTTCTAGCACACTTGCAATTCCAGAATAATGACGTAAGATTCTAGAAACATAAGCCAATTCGGCGGATAATACATCAACAAAATTTATTTCCTGATTAGTAAATTTATTTAACATTCCCTCCAAAAAAATATCTCTCTTTGAGTTGAAGTTTCCCAAAATAGTAGTAGTTGACAGAATAGGACCAGAACTAAGAGGCATATAATAGTAATATAAATTCTCTCCAACTGTCATACCTGTCGTGTGTTCTATAATATCTATATTTTCTTCATTCCCAGCTATTCCCATTGGAAGGGGATAGACAATAGACGTATTCTTATTGATAGGTTTTATAGCATCTATAAATTTTGAAGATATATCAATTTTAACTTCGTGACCAATTTTTCTTATTTTAGGAAAAAAGAAGAGATAGGACGCAGAAGATATTATGT
Organism: Nitrososphaeraceae archaeon; assembly: GCA_036374075.1. GTDB lineage: Archaea > Thermoproteota > Nitrososphaeria > Nitrososphaerales > Nitrososphaeraceae > TH1177. Next base: position 3,275 of record DASUUM010000044.1, on the reverse strand, counting down.
TATCCAGAGAATCTGCTTCAAGTAAGGGTTGGTCTTCAATAAGATCCGATGCAGTAGAATATGTTCTTATAATATCTTTATTTAATAAGGTTCCCATTTTGGAAGACTCATCGATAATTGAGACGTCGTTGTGCCCTGCAGATACAATAGATGAAGCAAAGTTATATCCTTCAGTACTTAACCCATAGACTGCAACACTTGGAGAAGAGGACACTTTAACAAACAGATATAGAAAAGAGCTCCTTACTAAAGTTATTCATTTCTTTTAGTTAATAATCCTATAGTAGAAATCTCAACTCTATTGAAACTCGTTCAAATTTAATCAGGTAAACTATCTAATTAACGAAAAAAGAAAAGTATATTCAATGATGTAACTACGTATTTATATTATTGAGAATTTGGTTTGATATACTTACCCCAAAACAGATAATGTTTTTTAAATATTTTGTAGATACCTTAAAAAAAGATGATCATGAAATACTATGTACGGGACGGGAATATAGAGAAGCTAAAGAATTAGCAAAGATAAAGAAATTAGATATTCACACAATAGGAAAACACGGTGGAGATAACAAATTTGAAAAATTAAATACAAGTACTGAAAGGGCTTTCCTTCTTTCTAGCTTAATTAATTCTTTCGAGCCAGATTTGACCGTATCTTTCTCATCTCCAGAAGCATCAAGAGTAGCATTTGGACTGGGAATAAAACATTACATCTTTAATGATTCACCTCATGCTACTGCAGTAGCTAAACTAACAGTTCCTCTCGCGGATAGGCTATTTTGTCCTTGGATAATTCCTTTGCGCGAATGGACAAAACTTGGTTTAGAAAAAGATAGAATAATCCAATATAAAGCACTTGATCCGATAGTTTGGATAAAAAGAGAATTACAATATAATAGTAGACAGGAAATTTCAAAAATACAAAAAAAATTAAAAATTGATAAGGAAAAAAAGACTCTGTTAATTAGACCAGAAGAGATAAAAGCATCGTATATTACTGATAAAAATGTAAAGAGTTCGATTGGTTTAATAGATGAGATAGTTAAAAAATTCTCTGATGAATATAATATTTTAATTCTGGCAAGATACCTTGATCAAGTTGATTTTTACAAGTCTAGATTTGAAAAAATGGCCGGAACAACAATAATAGAAACTGTAACGGATGGCAATCTATTACTAAAACTTGCAGACTTATTTATTGGTGCTGGAGGGACCATGAGCGCTGAAGCGGCACTAATGGGTAAACCTGTCATTTCCATTACACCTATTAATTTTTATGTTGAAAAATACCTTATAAAAATGGGATTAATTAAAAAGGTCAAAAACTCATCAACTTTAACTAAATCTATAAAGAATATTCTTTCTCAAAGTCCATTTGTAAAAAATAAAAATACTATTAATAGCAATTCTAATCTGTATACTATGCCAAAAATGTCTTCAAAAATTATAGCAGAAATGGAAGATCCTATAGAAATATTCAAAAAATTTCTCTTTAATCCATAACATTATAATCCTAGTAATTTACACGACATTATGCCCGGAAGCCCGGTGGAGGAAATATCTTTTTCCGCCGATTGTAGCGGCCAAGCATAAAGGCCTTTGGAGCCTTTGACCCCAGTTCGAATCTGGGCCGGGCTATAAAGTATTTCTTATAAATTTTAATTTTCTATCTATAGGAACAAAAAATAACAAGAAAATGGAAATTCATAAAGTTCAATAATTTTTTTCATTATCAACAATAGTATTTAAAATAACTTCCTTCTCTAAGTTATCAAATGCTGCATATAACAATTCTTTTCTTTCTGATACGACTTTACAATAAACTAAAAGTGATTTTTCGATTGAATTTACCATGTCCTTTTGTTGCATTGGGTTTGGTGATCCATAAGAGTTTCTGAATAATATTGATTTTTCAGGAGTTGTATCCTTAATGATAGACATTAATTCATCAATATTTATTTTAATTTGTGTAAACTTTAATATTTTATTTACATCCTCCTTCGAAATCTGACTTAAGGAAATATTCTCATTTTTTACCGCATGTTGTACTATTGCACCAATTAATTTGTGTACTTTTCTAAATGAAATATTATATTTGATTACAATCTGCTCTGCTATATCAAGAGATACACCATAGCTTTTGTTTGCTGAATTAAAAGCATTTTTTTTGTTCACGTTAAAAGTATCAATAACACCTTTCATTATAAGTAAAGACTCTTTAACTATTGTTGCTGAGTTGGACAAAAGTGGTTTCAGGTCCTGTAAATCTCTATGATATCCAGATGGAAGATTCTTTATTAGAGAGAGTGAAGATATTAGCATTCCAATAACAATTGAAGTACGCGATCGAATTATTTCAAGAGGATCAGGATTTTTCTTTTGTGGCATAACACTAGATGTCGAGCTATATCTGTCTGATAGTTCAATATAATTAAATTCAGAAGTAGACCATAAAATAAAATCTTCTGCAATTCTACTAAGCGTACTCATCAATATTGAAAGAAAAGACAAATATTCTATCATTGAATCTCTTGAACTAGTGGCATCTATAGAATTTTCCAATAAGCCTTCAAATCCTAAAAGGTAAGCAGTATAGTTTCTGTCTATTGGTATTCCTGTTCCACCAATGGCACAAGATCCAAGTGGTGATAGATTAATTTTTTGAAATGAGGAACTTACTCTCTCAAGATCTCTTAAAAGATTAAAAGAATATGATAAAAGATAATGAGAAACCGTTCCTATTTGGGCTTGTTGTAAATGAGTATATAATGATATTATTGTATGAGTATGTTCTTTAGACTTTCCAATAAGGGATTTAATGAGATTAATAATTAATTCACAAATATCTATGATATCATCTCTTAATTTCATTCTTACATCCAAAATAACTTGATCATTTCTTGATCGTCCGGTATGCATTTTTCCTCCTATATCTATTCCAATATCTTCAATAACTAGGGTTTCAATTAATTCATGTATATCTTCTGAAAGAAATAGTTTATCTGAAAATATATTTTGTAATCTCTCCTTATTTTTTGATTCAAATTTTATTTTACTTAAAGATGAAAGAATTTTAGATAATTCATCAGGTGTTAAAATTCCAATTTTGTTTAACATTAGACAATGAGCTTGTGTGCCTAAAATATCGTAACTAAGTATATTAACATCTTCATTAAGAGAAGAAAGAAAATTTAATACATCTTTATCTAAATTTTCCTTTTGTCTCGAGCGATACAAAATATCAATCATAATAAATTGAAAAAGATATAATA
>DASUUM010000043.1:0-3127 GCA_036374075.1 Nitrososphaeraceae archaeon | reverse complement strand
TTCTGGATTAACAGCTATATCAAATGGAGGATTTTTTAACTTTAAAGGTGTACCATCTACTTCGTGTCCAGTATTAATATTAAAATATTTATTGTATCTTGGTATATTACAATCTATAACCGAAATAGTTCTATCTTTTTCATTAGTAATGTAGGCTTTATTAGTATTTGGATTAAAATCAATACCTAGAGCATTAGTGCCTATATTCATTGTTTGAGATTGAGACATAGAACAAGGTATAGCTTCAGTCATGTGAAAAAAAAGTGTACCTAATGTAGCCACAACAACCACCGAAATAATTGCTGTTTGTATTATTTTTTTACGTATTTTGATATTTCCTGCTTCTTCCCTGGATTCTTCAGCTATTTTCGATAACGTTTTTTGACTATCTTTAATATTATTTAGATCAGTTCCTCGTAATAAATCTATTAAGTTATGAAGAATTCGTTTTGTAGAATGATCTATTTTTTTGTTCCTACTTATTGCATTATTTAAGCCTTTAAAGTTCCATTGACTCTCTTCAATTTTGAAATGATCAATGTCAATACCACTATAATATACAAGAAATTTATCTAGCTCTTCAATACCATCAAACTTTTTTTCTTCTAATAAATAAGAGAACAAAACCAAGGATCGAGCAATACCTCTTTTTATTATCGCTTGATCTGGTAAATCTTTAATAACTTCCTTTGCAACTTTTCTTCCTTGCGAATACTTGCCACTATTAACCAAATTTTGTGCAAGTAAAAGCTTGTTATCTCTTTTTGCTTCTTGGTCTGATAAATTTTTTAACAAATGTTCATTTACTTCTATTGCTTTTTCATACTGAAAAGTATAATTAGAATATAACAGCTGTAATTCACTAAGAGCACTTATATTGTTGGGATCACGTCTAAGGGTCTCATTAAAGCATTTCTCTGATTCAGAGTAATTTTCTTTCACCATTAATATATGACCTTTTTTAATTAATGTGTCTACAACATAACTTTGGTTTTGTGCTATTATTATATCAAAAATTTGGATGGCCTTATCGTAGTCTCCAAGTTTCTCAAGAGCTAATCCCTTTGCCTTAAGGGTATCAATATTATTTGCATCAATTGATATTATTCTATCATAACACTTTATAGCTTCCTCGTATTTGTCTAGGTTGTATAGGGAAATTCCCTTGTTTAACCAAGCATCAATATTATTTGCATCAATTGATATTATTCTATCATAACATATTATAGCTTCCTCCAATTTGTCTAATTTTTGGAAGTGTATCGCTTTTTCATTCATACTGTTTATTTCATTGGAGTACTCTTCAGCAACTCTGTTGTAATACTGTTCAGCTTCTTCATATTTCCCACGCCTCTCTAGAACCAAACCCTTTGCATTTAATGCTTCTGTGTTTTTCGGGTCAGTTCCCATTACTTTATCATAACATATTATAGCTTCCTCTAATTTCCCAAGTCTTTCAAGTGCATAACCTTTTGAAATAAGTACATCAATATTAGTGGGGTCATTTTTTATTACTTTATCATAGCACATTATCGCTTCTAGGTATTTTCCTAATCTTCGTAATGCCAGTCCTTTGTTATAGGAAGCAATAATATTATTGGGATCGATCTCTAGGACTCGTTCATAACATTTTACAGCTTCCTGAAATTTTCGTAAATGAATAAGAGCATCGCCTTTACTATTCCATACATGAAGAAATGATGGATTTATCTCTATTACTTTATCATAACATTTTATAGCATCATCGTATCTTCCCAAATTACTAAGGGCAATACCTTTATTATACCAAGAATTCATATTTTCAGAATTTAATTCTAAAGATTTATCAGAAAAAGCTATTGACTTGTCGTATATAGATTCTAACTTGGACTTGGCATAATCTGACTTTGACTTTTCGTACAAGGAACTATAATAATCTCCCCTATCTAATAGATCCCCTGCAAGCTTATTCCATGCTTTATAATCCATCGATTTACTTTCTATATTACGAATATCTAGACGTAAAATTCCATCTTCATCAGCAATATCATCAATAAAGAAACGTTCCATTTGATTATCGGCGTCTTGGTTCATTTTTCAATATTATCGAATGCTACGCGAAGTTTTGAAACAAATGATTTCAAGTTTTGATCCTCCAGTGATTCAAATATTGTTTTCTTTTCTACCTCTGCAAATACATATACTAGAGCATTAAGATAAGAATTCGGAACCTTGAATAATTCGCTAAAGCATAAACGATTAACTAAATCAGGCAGCTCTTCTTCATATAACTGATTACGTATTTCATTCACTTTACGTTGAGCAAATCTAATATTACTATTGATCCATCTAATTGTAGGATTTTTATACAAATTCAATTCATCATCTATTATGCCTTGAAGTCTGTATATCTCTTTATGTTCTCTATTTAAATCTATTAATTCTTTAATTTTATTGGCTGCATCCTGCAAATCAAAGACATTTGAAAAAGCTGTAGAACTTTTTTTACTTGAAAGTATATAATCTGTTTCTGCAATTAATTTTTTTATTTTTTCCTCAAATTTATTTTGGGCTATTACAATTTTTATATTTTCAATATCAGATGCCTGAGACATATGGTATACAATTTTTTGTCTATTTTCATCCTTCATTTGTTCTTCGATGTATTTTCTTAAATTATCTATTGTAATAATACCATTATCAGAATAATCTGCTTTTCCATCTAATCCTTCTATTAAGTGATACGAAAATGCCCCATGACTGTGTGGAGAATCATTTTCACTATGTACGCAATTATTTTTTTCCCTTGAAACTTCATCTGCTTCACTTGATGCTAACACGATCTTACCCTTACCGGAGACATCCGAATCTGAGCCACCTACGTCAGTGTGTGATGATTTAATTATATTTTGAAGATGGTCTGCATATAGATTTCTTGTTTTCTGTTCCGGAGGAGCCATAGATTTTGTATCCTTTGTTGCGATTCCTGCATAACAACAATCTAGAATAAAAATTACTCCAGCTTTATTATTAGAATTTAAAATGATTTTTTTCAAGTCTTCCATATTTATTCCAGAAACAAAAGGATATTCTGGATCCATATCATAAGGGGCAAGATATCCGTCATCATTTTCATCCATAATACCAT
>DASUUM010000042.1:0-15005 GCA_036374075.1 Nitrososphaeraceae archaeon | reverse complement strand
CAAGATGAACAGGCCAGAGAGACCAGACTCTACCCCAATTAATTGCATAACCTAATGGTTTATCTAAAGCTCCTACTAAAATATCACTAACTTTACTTACCATTACGTTAAAATTTGTTGGATTAATTAGATCTTTAATCAATTAAAATAGACCACCTATAAGTATAAGAATATAATAATGATAATTTAATCCTATCAAGTTTTCCATTACCATATTCCTTTTCTCCCAGAAAGATACAAGGCATACCCCATAGATGCAAACATTATTGCAAGAAAAGCCATCATAGGTAAAGTAGCTTCTTTTGGTATAGATAGAAGTGAGGATCCCCAAGCGTAAAGAAATATTGCCATAACATCAAAAACTACAAACATCAAGATATAAGCATAATATTGCATCATAAAATGTGAACGTCCTTCACCAGTTGGCATTTGTCCACATTCCATTGGAAGGAATTTTACAGGATTATACCTTTTTCGAGGAGACAATAATCTGGAAAGAATTAATGATGTTACACCGGCCATAATCCCAATTCCCAAAGCATACAAAATCGGAGTAAATTGCGATGCCAATTCACCAGCCAAATTAGTCTTGCTGCCTCTCATAGATATAAAAGTCTTTATTTTTTTACCACAAGATTGAATAATTGTCGGGCAACTAATTTGGGATGATTCATTGCTAACTTTATCATTTTCTTTTTAGAAAATTCTGAAGTAATAAAATCTAGAAATTCATCCATGGACATATATTTCAAAATGGCAATTTCACGATCCCATTGTTCATCAGATAAACCTATCCATCTAGATTGTACTCTCAAAGCAGATTGAATTTTAGAATGAAGTCTTTTTTTCCATTCCTTTTCATAATCCATTAGAGAATTTTTTGAACAATGTGAAGGCAGAGATGCAGAACCTACTTGACCTGCTAATCTTCCAAATTCAATAGCATGTCTAATACCTTCAAGTACTAATGGATTTGATTGACCAGCGGAATCACCCACTAAAATTAAACCTTCAAAAACAGATGATTCTCTTGCTCCTTGATTAGGTATATATCCTAAATGGAATTCTATAGGTTGTAAATTTCCTAATTCTTGAATTGGTTTTAATTTTTTTTCAATTATTCTGTTTAATAATTGCAGTGGATCAATATTAGATTCTGGTCTTCCAATTCCAACTCCTATACGAACACGATTTTGTGATAATGGAAATAACCATGCATAGCCAGCAGGAGAATATTGATTTCCTACCATCAAAGTCCACGTTTCAATGTCTAATTGATCACAATAACATTCGTATTCAGCTCCGACACCATATCTTTCCCATTTATTTACATAACCAATCTTTCTGCCAATAAAACTATTAAATCCACTTGCATCTATAACAAGAGAAGATTTTACTTCAATTTTCCCTTTAGGAGTATTTACTACTAATTCAGAAATTTTTTTGTTTTCTCCCTTGATTAAGACATCAACTACATTAGAATTTATCCAAATTTCTGCACCCTCTTTAGCAGCTAGAGATGAAAGATATTGATACAGTGATCTAACATCTAAAACACATGAATGATATTCATCTCCTTTAATTATTATTTCATTATTTGGGGAAATAAAACGGAAATTCCTTATTGGATTATATAATTTCTCAGGAATTTGTAATTTTTTCATTTCATCTATCCAAGAAACTCCACTTGTTCGGACAAATTGTCCAATCGCTTTCTCTTTTTCAAAAAGAATTACTTTAGCTCCAGATTTTGCTGAAGAATATGCGGCAGACAACCCGGCAGGTCCTCCACCAACTATGGCAATATCATAATTGTACAATTATATCTTATTTCTATCTTTTTTATTTTTATTAACTTTTTTTATCACAATCGAAAAAGATAAGTGAACAAGTAATATCTAGTAAAGTTTTTTAAATTAGAAAAAAAATATAAAGAAATGAGCCAAGAATTTTTAGTTAAGGAAGGAGATTTAGCTCCAGATTTTACTTTCAAAGATTCTAATAATAAAGATTTAAAATTGTCAAATTTTTTAGGAAAACAAGTTGTACTATATTTTTATCCTCGTGATTTTACGCCAGGTTGTACTATGGAAGCATCTGAATTTTCTCAAGATTATAATAAATATCATCAGAATAATATAATTATCATAGGCATTAGCCCTGATGATGAAAAGTCTCATTCACAATTTAGAGAAAAAATGAAGATTCCATTTTTCCTAGCATCAGATATTAATAAACAGATATCTCAAAGATACGGGGTTGTTAGTTTGAAAGCATTTATGGGTAAAGAGTATGAGGGTGTAAATAGAACAACATTTTTGATAGATCAAAATGGTAAAATTATCAAAATATTTAACAAAGTAAAGCCAAAAGGACACAGCATAGAAATATTAAATTATTTATTGGAAACAAAAAGATGAATAGTGGATTTTTTAGTTAGAATTTATAAATAATATTGATCTAATACTTCATCTATCTTTTCTATATCCAAATCAAAATAAATAAATAATTCCTCATCTAATTTAAAGTCATTTAAAATCTCATCAAATTTAGTTCCTTGACGAAAATAGTTTACAGTTTCTACTACTACTTCTAATAATTTCTTAGATAGAGAATTCCAATATTCAAATTGGTAAAAATTTTTACTATTAAGTAATTGAATAAATTTGGTGAAAGAACATATTATCATAAACCGTATTTTTTGTAATACTTTTTTAAAAGGATTGGTATCAGCGATATCTGGAATAAGTGTACAAATAAGATATTGATAATGATCAAAATTCTTTAAAATGCTCAATGATTCTCCAATTTGTGGATATCTATTTTTCAAAGAAATAACTTCTAATCTAGTTTCGGTTAAAAAACCCGGATTTCTTTCAAGTTCAAAGTAAGATGAAGTTATGCCATCCTTTATTAAAAACTTTTTACATTGATTGGATGAAAGAAGATATTTATTAATGAATTGATTTGAAACTGTCAACATAAATAACCTAATTTAATTTATTCAAATATTTCTAATCTATTAAAGGGTTTATTGCTGAATCTTTTTAGAATATGTTTCTACAATGTTCCTAATGTGTTGTAAGATTTTTATGTGATGCTCTTCATCTACAACAATACTCTTAAGTAATTCCTTGATATCAGGATCTTGAGTTAGATTTATACATTCAAGTACTAAATTCCTAGACTGTTCTTCTTCTTCAATTGATTTATTCATTCCTTCTTTTGTTAAATGAAGGCTTCCAGATGCTCCTTCTATTTTAGCCATTGCTTGAGTGATATATTGTATATGTTTAATACCATCATTAAGCAAAGTATTGATATAATTCCGAATTAAGCTATTTTCAATATCTTTGAGAAGAGAACTATAATGTAATATTTCATGTTTTTCTGCTTCATGTTGTTCTTTTAATAATTCATAAAGTCTCTGTTGTTTTTCTAATTCGTCACGATGTTTAACCAATATTTTATTTACTTATCGCATAAATAAAAGAGTGATGGTAGAAGTTATATTTTTATTTTAAAGTATCGGTGATTGAAAAGATTTTAATTTCTAATTAATTATCTAAGATTGTGTCATTAAATAATAATATTACTTGTCAATGCATTTGTCATCAACGTTACGGAGATAAATCATTTTGCAGGAAATGTTTAGATAAACATAAAGCTTCACCTTATTACAACATTATGAAAAAGTTTGGTTGATTTTTAAAACTGTATGCGGGAGATGGGATTTGAACCCACGAACCCCTGAGGGATAAGAGCCTCAGTCTTACGCCTTTGACCAGGCTGGGCGACCCCCGCTCAAAAACAAAACGTCAAAGACTCTAATTTGAATATTGCGAGGATTTAAAAAATAATTGGTAAATTTAATTATAATAATTATAATGGTTTTTATATAATTATTTGTTTCTTAATATTGTGTTAATTCCTGTCCGATGTTTTAGTTGCGGGGGTTTGATTGCAGACAAATATTTTGAATATAGAGAAAGAGTCAAATCAGGAGAAGAAGATGCTAATGTTTTAGATTCGCTTGGAATAAAACGATATTGTTGTCGAAGAATGTTTATTTCAAGTATGGAAACAATTTATCAAGTAATTCCCTATTATGAAGTCTTGAGAAGAAGAATGACAGAAATGCAATCTGAAGGTTAAGTTTGTGATATAATGCCAATTATTACAGATATAAAGGGTAGAATAATTTTTAATAGTAGAGGAAGTAAAACTATAGAAATAGATGTTGTTTCTGATGATAGGTTCCTTGGTCGAGCATCTGCACCTTCTGGTGCAAGTGTTGGAAAGGGTGAAGTTCAAAGTTTTAAAGATAATAGTCCAGAAAAATCATTAGATGTATTTAACAAAAATTTGTCAAAGTTTATTGGAATAGAATCAGATGACCCTAAATTAGTATATGAAATTTTAAAAAATATTGATAATAGTAAAAACTATAGTGTTATAGGTGGTTCAGTTGCTTGTGCAATAAGTTTAGCTTCAATTGAATCAGCTTCCAAAGCTTTAGAAGTTCCACTCTTTAAGTTATTGAAACCTAGTGGCCCATATACTTTCCCTTATCCTTTAGGAAATATTTTGGGAGGAGGCTCTCATGCTGGACCTGGAACTCCAGATATTCAAGAATACCTTATTTGTCCAAATGGTGCAGATAATATAATCGAAGCCTTAGAAATTAATTTCAATACACATAAAGAATTAAAAAAAATATTAGAAAAACTAGATAAAAGATTTACCTATGGTAGAGGTGATGAAGGAGCATGGGCTCCAAACATTAATAACGATCAAGCCATAGAAGTAGTGGAAAAGGCGATTTTAGAATGTGGCTATAATTTGAGAAAAGAAGTATCAATAGGAATAGATTTTGCAAGTTCTTCAATATGGAATGAAAAAAAACAAAATTATGATTATTCTAGACAAGAATTGGAACGTTCTCCAGAGGCTCAAATTGATTTTGTTAATAATCTTATTGATAGATATCATTTAATTTACGCAGAGGATCCAGTTCATGAAGAAGACTTTGAGGGGATGTCACTTATCACTAAAAATAATCCAGATTGTTTAGTAACTGGTGATGACATGCTTGTAACCAATAAAAATCGAGTTGAAGAATCTTTAAAGTACAAATCCTGCTCAGGCGCAATATTAAAAGTTAATCAAGCAGGATCACTGTACGATGCATTAGAATTTGCTAATGAATGTAATAACAATGAGATAAAAATAATTACTTCTCATCGATCAGGTGAAACAATTGATTCTCATATTGCAGAAATAGCAATAGCTACCGATTCTAAAATGCTAAAATCAGGTGTTCTTGGAGGAGAAAGGATAGCTAAACTAAATCAGTTAATTAGACTAGATGAGTATGGTTTAATAAAAGGAATGTCTGATGTTTTCACATCATAATATGAGCGATGATACGGAAATAATCAATAGTGATTTAAATTCTAATAATGCATCTAATGCTGAAACTGATGAAAAAAAAGAAATAAAAGAATTAGAAACTCAATTTGATAATTCTTCAAATGAAATTGAAAATATTGTAGAAGATAACGATGATAGCGATATTGAAAGTTCTGATGTCGAAAACTTGGAAAAAATGATTCTATCTACCGGTATAAGAGTTGGAACTCCAGTTAAAACTAAATCAATGTCTCGCTATATAGTTAGACCAAATCCTGAAGGACTTTATATATTGGATATTAGTAAAACGTTATATCGAATAGATGTTGCCGCTAAATTCATTGGTAGGACAAATATTTCTAAAGTAGCAGTTACTTCTGCCAGGGAATATGGAAAAAAGCCGGTAGAAAAATTCTGTGAAGCGACAGGCGCAACCCCTATTTTAGGAAGATTTATGCCTGGAACATTTACTAATCCTTCATTACCAAAATATATGGAGCCAGAAATCGTCATAGTAACTGATCCTCAAGCAGATCAGCAAGCTGTAATTGAGTCAACAAGAGCAGGAGTTCCTGTGATTGCCATATCAAATAGTGATAATGTTATCTCTAAAGTCGATTTAGTCATTCCGGCTAATAACAGAGGAAGAAAAGCATTAGCTACAGTTTATTGGCTTTTAGCCCGAGAAGTAATGAAAAAACAAGGAAAAATAAAATCGGATAAAGAAATGAAATCCACAATAGATGATTTCGAAACAAAACTTGTCGAAGAAATAGTTTGAGAGGTCTAATCCATAGATCTCCTTATTATTCAGGTTCATTTTATCCAAAAGAAAAATGTGACTTGAATAAAATACTTGATTTTTGTTTTATAGACAGTCCATTTGGACCTCAACAAATTCCAAAAATCAATAATAATAATAAAATTTATGGGTTAATTGTCCCGCATGGTGCTTACATCTTTTCTGGAGCCATATCTGCAAATGCATTCTTTGAAATTAATAAACAAAATATAGAAACATTTATTCTAATTGGACCAGATCACAAGGGAATCGGAAAAAGAATTTCGATAATGAGTGAAGGTTATTGGCAAACACCTTTGGGAGATGTTTTAATTGATAATGCAATTACTAATGAACTAAAGGCACATAATAATATAATAATAGAAGATAAGCTAGTCCATCAGTTTGAGCATTCTTTGGAGATCCAAGTTCCATTCCTCCAATATTCAAGGTTAAATTCTTTTACCATAGTTCCAATTTTATTGAAAGATCAAGATATTGAAACATCTATAATGCTAGGCAATTCACTAGCAAAATCTATTTCTGGAAAAAATGCAATAATTATTGCATCTTCTGATTTAACTCATTTTGAATCAAATTTAAATGCTTATGAAAAAGATTTTAGATTGATAAAAAGTATCGAAAATTTGGATATAGAATTATTTTATCAGACAATAATGAATCTCAATATTTCCATATGTGGATTTGGAGCAATTGCATCTTTAATGAGAGCTGTTCATTTATTGGGATCGAAAAATGGAGTCTTGTTAAAATATGCGACTAGTGGAGATATCACGTTGGATGATAAGAATACAGTAGTTGCATATGCGGCAATAGCTTTTGTTTAACTTTCAATATGACAATAGCGTCTGCACCAGCAAAAATTATATTGTTTGGAGAACATTTTGTTATATATAACCAACCTGCCATATTAGCCTCTATAAACAAAAGGATAAAAATAGATAGTAGAATTACACCAAAAAATAATAATACGATAAGAATAGAAACAAATGATTTTGGTAAAAAGATATATCCTTTATCGATATTAAAAAATATGGATTACAATAGAAATAATGATTTTTTTTATCCTATAATATATATTCTAAAAAAAATATTGCAAGATTCTCAAAAAATTAATGGAATATACATTAAAATTGAATCAGAGATTCCTTATGGCGTAGGATTGGGATCATCTGCAGCTTTAAGTGTTGCTGCAGTAGCATCTATTTATGGACTTTATAACAGATATAGTAAAAAGAATCAAATACTAGAACTAGCAATTGAAACAGAAAAGATTATTCATAGAAATTCTTCAGGTGCAGATTGTGTTATATCTACTTATGGCGGATTAATGTATTACCAAAAAAAAACAAACTTCAGGCCACTGAAATATAGCAAAAAACTTAATTTTATTATTATAAATACAGGCTTAAAACATTCAACTGCTGAATTAGTATCAATAGTTGAAAGATTTCGACAAAATAATTTTACAACTTTTCTTACGTTATCAAATAAAGTTACAAATATTTGTGATAATGCAATAGAAGCATTAAAAGAAGGAAATATCATAAAGTTGGGAAAATTAATGAATGAAAATCAAATTTTGTTGGAGCAAATTGGAGTATCTAATAAAAAAATCAATAAAATAATTGATACCAGTTTAGACTATGGAGCAATTGGTTCGAAATTAACAGGAGCAGGAGGAGGAGGATGTATATTGTCACTAATTAATCAAGAAAAGAAAGAATATTTTCTAACCAATATGAGAAAAAATGGATATGAATGTTTTGCCATTACTATAGAAAATCAAGGGGTAAAAGTTAAAATTTAGTTTCGGTACTTGTTTTTCAAAATATAATTGAACAATGACCTAGTCATAATAAAACTTGGTGGATCTGTGATTACCTTTAAAGATAAACCAATGTCAGCAAACTATGAAGCAATAAAAAATATTTCAAAAATTTTAAAGCGATTAACAACTCCATTAATAATAGTTCATGGCGGAGGTTCTTATGGTCATTATTGGTCAGTTAAATTTGATATGCATACAGAACCAGCGAAATATGATCCCCATGGAATTTCCACAGTTCATTCTTCTATGTTGACTCTAAATAAAATAATAGTAGAGGCGTTAGAAAAAGAAAGACTCAATCCATATGGACTACCTCCTTCATCATTTTTAAACAATGGTAAACCATATAGTAACAAAATAAAGGAATTAAAAAAAATGACAGAACATAATATTATTCCTATTACATATGGCGATATTGTTTATATAAAGAATAACAGATATTCGATATTGTCTGGTGATGTATTAATGACAATGTTATCAAAAATTTTACAACCGTCAAAAATTATTTTTGCTCTTAATGTAGATGGTCTTTATAATAATATAATAGATAAAAAAATTATAAAAGAAATCAATTTTGAATATAAAAAAAAGAAACAAGGAGTAATTAATTTCGAAAGGGATTTAACGATCAAAGATGTAACTGGAGGAATCAAAAGAAAAGTAGAGGAGGCCACTAAAATTGCTAGAACTGGTAAGGATGTTATTTTTTTAAATGGATTAAATCCTATTCAAATTGAAAAGGCTGTAAAGGATAGACAATTTAAGGGTACAATTTTTAAGGGAAAAATATAAATCTATATCAAATGTCTGAGTCAAACAATTCAGAAATTGACTTGATAATGCGTAGAAAGAAAGATGGTATTGATATCCCTCTTTCAAATAATGTTCAATCTAGATTTATTTCAAATTATTTAGAATATGTTAAATTTGTACATAATGCATTGCCTGAAATAGATTTTGATGAAATTCAAACTGCTACTGAATTTTTAGGCTACAAGTTTGGGGCACCTATTATAATAGATTCTATGACGGGAGGAACTCCAGAGGCTTTAAAAATTAATTCTAGGCTAGGTTTATTAGCTGAAACATTTGGATTTGGAATGGGTTTAGGAAGCCAAAGAGCAGGATTAAAAAGTGAATCGCTAGCAGAAACTTATTCTGTTGCTAGAAAGAATGCACCTTCAGCTTTTTTGATAGCCAATATTGGGGGTGCACAGCTAGCAGAAGGATTAGATATTAAGATGATTGAAAAAATAATTTCTATGATTGATGCTAATGCTTTAGTCATTCATCTTAATCCATTGCAAGAATTGATACAGCCAGAAGGAGAACCAAGATATAGAGGTGTTTTAGAAAAGATATCAAAAATTACAGAAAGCATAAGCATTCCGATAATAGTTAAAGAAGTTGGTGCAGGTATTTCGAGAGAAGTTGCTTTGGTACTTGAAAAAGCAAAGGTCGATTGTATTAATATAGCCGGATCTGGAGGCACAAGCTGGGCTGGAATAGAAAAAATAAGAGCTAACAAAGTAAAAAGCGGCGTTAAAGAACATCTCGGAGAGTTATTTTGGGATTGGGGAATTCCCACTGCTTTAAGTTTAATAGAGGTTCGTAATTCTGTAGGACTACCATTAATTGCGTCCGGTGGGATTCGAAATGGGCTTGAAATAGCAAAATGCATATCTCTCGGAGCAAACATGTGCGCAATGGCATATCCATTTCTTAAAGCTGCTTCAGAATCTAAAGAAAATCTTTTTAATTTTTCAGAACAAATAATTAATGAATTAAAGGGAACAATGTTTCTAACAGGTTCGTCAAATATTTTAGATTTATCTAAATCAAGACTTATATTAACTGGAGAATTAGCAGACATGATTATTAGAAAATGAGGAATACCACTAAAACAGAAATTGAGAATTATATTCACAAAATTAATAATTATTTTATTTCTTTACTTTCAGGAGAACCTTCCGAATTATACGAAGCATCCTCTCTTTATATAAAAAGTGGTGGAAAACGTCTCAGACCAATAATGGTTTTAAAATCTTGTGAAATGTTTGGAGGTAGTCAAGAAGACGCATTACCAGCGGCCTCAGCAGTTGAGTTTATCCATAATTTTTCATTGGTACATGATGATATAATGGATAATGATGATCTTAGACATGGAATTCCCACTGTACACAAAAATTTCGGATTGCCTATTGCAATTTTATCAGGAGATATTCTTTTCTCAAAAGCTTTTCAAATTTTATCTACCTATAACAATAAGTCACTTAAAGAAAGTTCTTTGTTAAGCATGATAAGAAAACTTTCAACAGCATGTATCGACATATGTGAAGGTCAATGTAAAGATCTTCAATTCTCCAGGGCATATAGTTTTCCTACAGAAGATGAATATTTACAGATGATTGCAAAAAAAACAGCTGCTTTATTTGAAGTTTCTTGTTCTTTAGGGGCTCTTTCTTCTCGAAATGCTACAGAAAATGACGTAAATAAAATGGCTGATTTTGGAAAGAATTCTGGTATTGCATTTCAATTAATTGATGATTTGATTGGAATATCTGGAGACATTAAAAAAACTGGGAAAGCAGTAGGAAACGATATCAGAGAAGGAAAAAAAACCTATCCCATTTTATTATCAATTAATAAAGCATCAGAATTAGAAAGATCTGAGATTTTGAAAGTTTTTGGTAAAGCTGAATGTGAAAGTACGAGTTTAAAAAAAGCAATAGATATAATATCATCTCTCCAGATCGAAAATATTGTAAGAAAAAATGCGATGGATTATATAAACAAAGCTATGGACTCAATAAATCATTACGAAGATTCTGATGCCAAAAATATGCTTAAAGAAATATCTCATTTCATAGTTGAAAGGAGCAAATAATATTTGGATATTGATGAAGAAATAATAAAATTAGCAGAGATCATTATTTTAAGAAATGCATTAGATTATAATGGGAAGGCTAGGATCGATTCAGTTATTTCTAAATTACTAGGATCTAAACCGGAGATAAAATCTCAAATCAAGAATATTATGCCTAAAGTTAAAGAAATACTTGAACATATCAATTCATTACCCATTCAAGAACAAAGAGACTTGTTCCATAGCAAATGTCCCCAAGGTTTAGAACAAAAAAAAGTAATTGAAAAAAATGAATCGCATTTACCTCCACTAATTAAAGCAGAATTAGGAAAAGTAATAACGAGATTTCCTCCTGAACCAAATGGATATCCTCATATAGGTCATGCGAAAGCAGCTGTAATTGATGAAGAATATTCGAAAATGTATTCTGGAAAACTAATATTAAGATTTGATGATACAAATCCTTTAAACGAAAAAATAGAATATTATGATGCAATTATGGAAGGAATATCATGGTTAAATATAATTCCTGACTTAATCAAAAATACTTCAGATGATATTTATTTGTTACATAATTATGGTAAAAAATTAATAAATAAGAATAGAGCATATGTTTGTACCTGTAACCAAACAACCATTCACGATCTAAGATCAAAAGGAATTCCGTGTCAATGTAGAAAAGACCCTGAAAACATTTTAGAAAATTCAGATAAAATTTTTAATGGATATTACCATCAAAATGAAGCTATAATTAGATTCAAAGGAAATATGAATAGTAATAATACAGCAATGAGAGATCCTACACTCTTTAGGATAATTGAGTCTAGCCATCCGAAGAGAGGCGAAAAAATAACTCTTTGGCCGACATACGACTTTGCTGCACCAATCGAGGATAGTATAGATGGGGTTACTCATGCATTAAGAACAAAAGAATATGAACTGCGAAATGAATTATATCGTCAGATTTTAAATATTTTGGATATGAGAGTTCCAGAAGTGATAGAATTTTCGAGGTTAGAATTTGAAGGATTACCTGTTTCTAAACGGAAATTAAAACCTCTTATAGAAGATAAAAAAGTTGAGGGTTGGTCCGATCCGAGACTCCCTACTCTGATGGGATTAAAAAGAAGGGGTATTACACCAGAAGCAATAAGACGCTTTGTATTATCTCTTGGTATTACTCTATCCGAAACTAAACCCTCTATAGAAATATTAGAATCTTTTAATCGAAAGATTATAGATTCCAAATCAAAAAGATTATTATTTGTTAATGTTCCTTTTAAAATAACTATTAAAAATGCAGAACCAAAAGAAGTAGTTTTTAAAAATCATCCATCTTTAGAAATGGGATATAGAAAAATTAAAGTAAAGAATATAGTATACATATCCAATCAGGATGCCGAAAAATTAAAAATTGGAATGGAAATAAGGTTGATCGAACTATACAATATAAAAATATCTTGGATTGACAAAGACAAAAAGGAAGGAATTGCCGAATACAAAGACGATATATTAAAAGAAAATATTCAAAAAATCCAATGGGTATCGGATCAAGATTCGATAAAGTATAAGATCTTAAAACCAAATAAATTATTTATTGGAGATAAATTTAATTCCAATAGTCTAGAAATATTAGAAGGATATGCAGAATCTTTTGTGACTACCTTGCAAGCAGATACTATGATTCAATTTATAAGACTTGGATTTTGTAGAGTAGAAAATAACAAATCAGCTGTATTTACTCATAAATAGGTGAAATAATGAAAATCGCAAGAGTAAGAACTAAAGAATATGGAGAAACTTATGGTATAGTATCTAGTGATTTCAATAAAATAATAACAAAGAATGAAATTCAAGAACAAACTGGTATACCTCTACCTCTAAACATAAAAGAATTTTTATTTAATAATTGGTTAAATGAAGTTATAAAAAATAATAGAAGATTAAACTTTATTAAGAATATTAAAGATACAGAGTTACTTGCTCCTCTATCAAATCCCAATAAAATTATCTGCTTAGCTTTTAATTATTACGATCATGCCAAAGACGCTGGTCTCACTCCTAATAATGAACCTGTGATTTTTTTAAAGCCTCGAACAGCTTTAAATAATCCATATGATGACATTCTATGTCCTGGAAACGTTCAACGGCTAGACTATGAAGCAGAAATAGCAGTTATAATTGGTAAAATAACAAAGAAGGTTACAGAAGATGAAGCAATAAATTCAGTATTTGGATATATGATATTTCATGATGTATCAGCCAGAGATATCCAATTTCAAGATAAACAATTTACAAGAGGAAAAAGTATTGATACATTTGCGCCGTGTGGTCCTTGGATAACTACTAAGGATGAAATCAATGATCCTCAGAATTTAAAAATAATAACAAAAGTTAATGGAGAAGTACGGCAGAATTCAACAAGTAGTAAAATGGTAATACCTATTAAAAAAATAATCTCAAGTCTGAGTCAATTAATAACTATTGAACCAGGAGATATAATTTCAACAGGTACGCCGGCTGGAGTAGCAATGTCAATGAATAATCCAAAGTACTTGAAAGATGGTGATTTAGTAGAAATAAGTATAGAAAAACTTGGCACTATAAGAAACAAAGTTATTTTCATAGAAAAGGTAAAGTTATAGATCAAGGTTTTTTTGATATTTTTCTATAATTCTATTGAGCTTCATTATTTCTTCTTCTAGATTCCTAGAGTATTGTTCAAAAGATTTTATTAAATTTCCACGTAAATTAGATAACTGGATTGCAATATTTAAGATATCTAAAGCAGATTCAAAGGATCTTTCTGTTGCAAATACCTTCATTTTTTCATTAAATAGTTCTATTATTCTTTTTTGTTCTAATTTTTGTTCATTAATAGAATTAGCTAAATCTTCATTTCCAGGATTGTTAAAATTTCTAATATTTGACCAATTAATCATATTTTTATTTAATATAAATAACAAAAAATAAAACTTTCGTCATATATAATACATTTAATTTATAATAACATATATAAGGACTAAATAGAAATTATTCGATATTACCTATGGTTGTGGAGAATAAAGGTATACTATCTTATATTAGAGTTTTAAAGGAAGATCTTGAGATTTTACGTATAAAACCAGTAGATGGGTCAGTACCAGATTTCAAAGCTGGTCAGTTCGTTACATTAGCTCTTAATAATCCAGATGAAGGAAAAGTGGTTAGAAGAGCTTATTCAATAGCATCACCACCAGAACAAAAAAAACATATTGAATTATTAATCAGATGGGTAAAAAAACCATTACCAGGAAGATTAACAACTCAAATATTTAATCGTAAAGAAGGAGACGAGATCGGGTGGCTAAAGCCCACTGGTATATTTACAATAAATGAAAAAATGCATGATGGTAGCCCCGACAACAGAAGACTTGTTTTAATAGGAGGTGGAACGGGGCTTGCTCCATTTATATCTTATAGTTTACATCTTAAGGCTATCGGAAGTAAAAGAGAGATAATTGTTCTTCATGGTGCTAGTTATGTTGATGAATTAAGTTACAGAGAATTACTGACTGATTTAGAAGAAGAAAGTTTAGATAAAGGAAGGGATACTTGGAATTTTAGGTATAGAGCAAGCATAAGCAGACCACAAGAACAATTCAATCGTTCGTGGGGAGGACAAAAAGGTAGAGTTGAGTCATTTTTGAGGCCAGAACCAGGTGGTGATAAATCTCCTTTAGAAGAGCTAGTAGGAGAAAAAATAACTACTGAAAATACTTCATTTTATGTGTGTGGATGGCAAGGTACTGTAGATGGGGTATTAGATTTCTTAAAACCTAAAGGATTTGTTGATGAAAGACATAAGAGACCAGATGGTAGTTATGAGGTTAAATTTGAATCATATGGCTAAATTTATTTTTCCTTATCAAAAATGAAATTCGAATTTGAAGAATTTGCTTCTATAGAAGACTTGTTGCTTTACATGGCATCTATTGCTCCATATATGAAACAAGTATTACCAATGACATATTACAAAGGATATCTTTTATCAATCATCCCTATTTCACAGCTTAGCACAGAGATATTAATGATGGTTTATGTCAAAACAGAAA
>DASUUM010000041.1:0-19817 GCA_036374075.1 Nitrososphaeraceae archaeon | reverse complement strand
ATAGTACTTGTTATTCTTTTAAGATTGATTTCTATTTTACATTAATTCTTTATCTAATCAATAAAGCCTTTTTTACAATTGATGATATATATTAATTTTCCATTTATAAAAAAATCTTTATAAGATGAAGTCAATTATATCATGGTTAATAGTTTTTTAGCTTCTGATGTTCCTGAGATATGCAATTACTAGATTCCTAATTTATATTGTCTTCTCAAATTTTCTTGAAATTATATTCTAAATTAGAAAACTAATATATCTAGAAGTCATTCTTCTTTTGTGAAAGATGAGAGTAGACCATATAGCTATTGCAGTTAACAACGTTGAAGAAGCACTAAAAAATTATCGCAATATTCTTAACGTAGATAAAATCGAGATTGAAGAGGTACCTAATGAAAAGGTCCGTGTAGTCATGCTCAATTTGGAAGATACACGGATAGAACTCCTAGAACCCACAGCAGATAATAGTCCTATTTCTAAATTCCTAAATGAAAAAGGAGAGGGAATTCATCATATTGCGATAACTGCTGATAATATTGAACAAGACGTTGCGAGAGGACAGAAAAATGGTATGCGGTTCCTTGGGGGAATCAGAACCGGATCTTATGGTCGTAAAATAACATTTATTCATCCTAAATCATTAAATGGTGTATTAACAGAATTTTGTCAATCGCGACAAGACTGATAATATTGTTCTTTTCTATTAAGATCTAATAAATTTAATCTCATTATATGTAATCATCTAATAGCATACAGAATTAAGAACAAAATAGACTATAAAAAATATTATAGTTATGATATATCTAATAACATTCTAGTAAATTCAGTAGTGGACAGTTTTCCTCCAATATCAATCGTCTTATAATTTTGCTTTAAGAGAGTAACAATTGCGTTTTCTATTTTCCTTGCTTCAGTAAATAATGACGGATCGTTAAATTTCTCCCCTATCCACTCTAACATCATCTTAGTACTAAGAAATATAGATGAAGGATTAGCAATATCTTTTCCTGCAATATCAAATGCGGCACCATGTACTGGTTCAAATAAAGAAAAATTTTCACCTATATTACCTGATGGCCCCATTCCTAGTCCTCCAACTACCTGAGCTGCTTCATCAGAAAGAATATCACCAAAAAGATTAGTGGTAACAATAACATCAAAATTCTCTGGGTTTCTTATCAAATTCATAGCACAAGCGTCAACATATAGCTCACTATATTCTATTTGAGGAAATCTAGTAGAGACTTCTCTACAAACAGTCTTGAATAATCCATCACTCTTTCGTAACACATTGGCTTTATGAACTGACACAACCTTTTTCTTTTCGCCTCGCATTATTGCTGTTTTAAAAGCGTATTCTGCAATTCGTCTTGAAGCTTTTTTTGATATAATTCTTAGAGCCACAACGGTATCTTCATCAGCATAGAATTCCCATCCTAAATAGACATCTTGTGTATTTTCTCGAACAGTAACTAAATCGACATTTTTCGAAATGGATTTAATATTAGGAAAAGATTTAGCAGGTCTAACATTAGCATATAGATCAAAAAGTCGTCTCAAAACTATAATCACATCTGCAGCGCTTTCACCTACAGGAGCTTTTAAGCATGCATCACTTTTCTTTATTGCCTCAAGTGTAAAATCAGGTAAAGCTTTACCATATTTGGATAATGCATAATCTCCTGCATCAACTTCGTTAAGACTGAATTTAACAGATGTTTTATCGTTTATAGATTCCAGAAGCATTTTGGCACTACTCATTAATTCTGGTCCAATTCCATCTCCAGGAATCAATGATATATTATATTTCGTCATGTAAGATACATAACGATATAAATGTTTTAAAAATTGTTTCCTTAAAAGTATGGAGTTCCCATTTGTTACAATATAAAATCAGACGATATAAAGTTATTGTAGTAAATTAATTTGATCTATTTAGCCAATTCTCTTATTTTATTTCCTACATATTTTAAGTCATAATTTAATTTTTTTGTATCGAGGCAGCGAATTATAATCATGTTGTATTCTAATTGAATACAAAGAAAATAAATAGAGTTCTTGTTTATACACTTTGATTCTGTATTTGAACACTATATTGAAATAATTATTGTTTTGTAATGCAAATTCTGCTTGTTAATATGTGAACGCGAGATCGTTAAAATATAGGCAATATAAATAAAATTAGAATGAGATTCGTGGCTCATACTTACCAAATACAGATTGAAAAGCGTCACTAATTTCACCAAGGGTAACTCTATTTTTTACTGCATTTATTATATGAGGCATTAGATTTTGATTGTCTTTTTCAGCATTCGTAGCCAAAAGTTCTATTGCATGATCAGCCTTGTTCTTATCTCTTTTCATTCTTAGCTCCTTTAATCGTGCCACTTGTTTTTTTTCAATTTCGGGATCCATGACATTTAGTAATGGTTCGATATCATGCTGGTCTTGATATTTATTCACTCCAACTATAATCCTTTTTTGTTCGTCTATTTCTTTTTTTAATGAGTATGCGTTCTGCCTTATTTCATCCTGGAAAAATCCTTTTTCAACAGCAGAAAGAGCTCCACCCATTCTATCTATTCTTTTGAGATATTTACCTACTTCATCTTCTATTTTATTAGTTAAAAATTCAATATAATAAGATCCACCTAATGGATCTACAGTTTTTGTTACTCCTGTCTCTGTAGCTATCATTTGTTGTGTCCTCAACGCAATTTTTACTGATTCTTCAGTTGGCAATGCTAAGGCTTCATCCCTCGAATTTGTATGTAAAGATTGGCAACCTCCCAAAACCGCGGCAAGAGCCTCCGTAGTAACTCGTACAATGTTATTGTCAACTTGTTGAGCAGTTAATGACTCTCCACTGGTTTGAACGTGAAAACGTAAAGTTACTGATTTACTATCTTTAGCATGAAATCGTTCTTTCATTATCTTGGCATAGATTCTTCTAGCCGCTCTAAATTTAGCAATTTCTTCGAAAAATTCCATAGTACAACAGAAGAAAAATGAAAGACGAGGAGCGAAATCATCAATTTTAAGTCCTCTATCAAGACAAGTCTGTATATATTCAATTGCATCTGCAAACGTAAATGCTAGTTCCTGAGTAGCATTTGACCCAGCTTCTCTTATATGGTACCCTGAAATACTTATTGGATACCACTGAGGAACATATTCGGAACAATATTGGATCATATCACCTATAAGGCGAAGCGATGGTTTGGGTGGGTATATATAAGTATTTCTAGCAATATATTCTTTCATAATATCGTTTTGAGTAGTTCCTCTTAAAGACCCAGAACTTACACCTTGTAAATCTGCGACTGTTATATATAATGACAATAGCGTTGCCGCAGTCGAATTGATTGTCATAGATGTACTAACCTTATCTAATGGAATAGCAGCGAAACAAGCCATCATGTCTTCAATTGAACTAATTGCAACCCCTGTTCTTCCAACTTCACCCTCAGATTCTGGATTGTCAGAGTCCCTTCCAGTCTGAGTTGGTAAATCAAAAGCAAGAGATAAGCCAGTCTGACCATGATCCAAAAGAAACTTGAATCTATTATTAGTTTCCTCTGCACTTCCAAAACCGCTATACTGCCTCATTGTCCAAAGGCGTTGGCGGTACATTGTATCATGAATCCCTCGCGTAAATGGATATTTCCCTGGCTTCTCATCTTTTACATTTTTCTTTGAAATATCGTTTCTATTGTAAACTTCTTTGACTAAAAATCCTGAATCAGTTTTAATTTCTATTTTTTTAGACATTTTATTTACATCTCCTAATAATTTCTATTATTTTCTGTATAATTACTAAATGTATTATTTAAAAGATTAGAAGTCAGTTCTTCTGCTGCTTGAAATGGATCCATTTTTTTGTTTTGTATTTTGTCAATAAAATTATGATAAGTGGGATTATCTTTCAACATTCTTAAGATTTTATCTTTAAGGATATTTAAAACCATATCTTTTAATTCTATTTCTAATAATTGATGGTCCTTTTCCTTAAAATTGTCTAATCGCTCATTGAGCATATTATTGATTGTTTCTGCAACCTCTTTTGTACCAGTACCAGTTTTTGCAGAACATTTGAGTATAATCGGCTTTCTTTCTGTTTCTCCAATAAAGTCCCTTATTGTATTATAAAGAGTATTTGCCCCCTCAAGATCTGCTTTATTTACAATATATATATCCCCAATCTCAGTAACACCTGCTTTAACTGCTTGTACTCTATCTCCTGTATTAGGGGTAAAAACGACGAGTGTAAGGTTTACAACTTTAGAAACTTCTATTTCTAATTGACCAGCACCTACACTCTCAACTATTATTAAATCATAACCAGCAGCATCAAGAATCCTAATAATATTTCTCAATGATCTGGATATACCTCCAATAGCACCTCTTGAGGCAATACTTCTCATAAAGACATCCGATTTGTCCATTAAGTTTGATTGCATTCTAACTCGATCGCCTAAAATTGCTCCACCCGTTAGAGGGCTAGTAGGATCTACAGCAATTATTGCTATTTTATAACCAAATCTTTTAAATTCATCTATCAATTTACCAATTAGAGTACTCTTTCCTGAACCTCCCGGTCCAGTCAATCCAATAGTCATTGCTGTTCCTGTATTTTGAAAAATTTGGCTAATAATCTCTTGATACTTTCCTTCTTCATTATCAATTAGAGAAATTGCTCTTGAAAGTGAACGTCTATCTCCTTTTAAAATTCCTTCAACTATTTTTAGCAAATATCTTTATCTCAAAATTTAAAGATACAGTTAGTTATAAATAATATTTTATCCGAAGATTTACATTCTCGAGGTCAATTAATAAATAAAACTAAGTCTTTATTGTAAATATGTTACTTTATAAATAATTCTGAAATAAGATAAAGATTTAAAATCCTATTTCATAATAATTACTATTATATGACGGTTAGCCAGACTCAGGAAGTCAAACGCACCAGGGTTTTGGTTGCTAAATTGGGTTTAGACGGTCATGACCGAGGAGCGTTGGTTATTTGTAGAGCCTTAAGAGATGCAGGTATGGAAGTAATCTATTCTGGATTATTTTGTACTCCTGAACAGGTTGCAAAAACTGCAATTGACGAAGATGTTGATGTTATAGCAATGAGTTTACTAAATGGCGCCCATCTAACACTATTTCCAAAGGTGGCAAAGTTACTAAAAGAACAAGGTATTGATGACATCTTGATTATTGGTGGAGGTGTGATACCGACAAAGGATAAAAAGATACTAGAAAAGGAAGGAATAACAGGAAACTTTGGTCCTGGAACACCACTTGAATTAATTATCAATCATATAAATTCAAACATAAAGAAAAAAAGAGAAATATAAAAAATATCAAACAAGTAAAAATTTTTAATATAAATATGCTAACTGTAAATCATAATAATAAATCATAAAAAAAAGGGATTTGAATTGTCTTTAACTTGTACTTTTTTATGTTATAATCAGCCCACTCCAGTTGAGTTTGAACCACTTCTAGAGGTTGGAATTTCTATAAAAGGAGTTGCACCTTGTCCTCCTCCACCCAGAACTAAAGGCAATTGGCCATCCCATCTCTGGGCTTTGAGCCATTCTAAATATGTAGGACTTTCCTTCAGCTGCTGATCTATAATGTTTATAGCTTCAGATTCACCTTCAGCCTTTAATACATTTGCTTGTTTAAGACCAGTAGCTTGTGCTATTGCTGCTCTTTGCTCTCCGATAGCTTTGGCCTCAGTTTGATTAGCTTCGATTTTGATTCGGAGCAATTCATTTTGTGCCTGCAATGCCCTCTGTTGAGCCTCCACTTTAGCTTCTATAGCTTTTGTGAACTGAGTTGAAAATCTAAATTCTGTAATTGACAAGGTTTCTAATACAATATTATAATTAGCTAGTCTTGCTTGTATTTGTTGCTCAATCTGATTCTTAACTGTCTCTCTTTTGGTAATCAATTCTTCTGCATTGAAACGCGCTGTAACCTGCTTTACAGACTCCTGTATTGCGGGTAGTATAACTCTATTATCAAAGTCAAACCCCAATTGTCTATACAATAATTGGGCTGCCTCAGGGCGTATGTGAAAATTGAGGGCCACTTCTGTACTAACTTCTTGAAGGTCTTTTGAAGCAGAGGTAGAACTAACAACTACTTTTTGGGTTCTAACTTCTATTGGTATGACTTGATCTCGAAATGGAACTACAAAATGAAGACCTTCTTCAAGACTGGTAGCAGTATCGACTGCACCAAAGTGTAATAAAACACCTCTATGTCCTGCGTCAACGGTCTTGACACTTGCAGTTATTAAAACTATTACAATAATCAAGCCAATTACAGCTGGTATTATTACTCGAAACAACGATTTGTTATACCCAGAAGATGAATATGATTCTAACGGTTCTCCTTCAGGGGTGACTCCTCCACGAGAGTACTGTCTTCCAAAGCCACTAAATGGGCTTCTCTGCCCTACACCATATCGACGTTTGTAGATCTGATAGGCGATATAGCCTATGATTATAATTGTAAAAACAATTCCAATAATCGCACTAATTTCAACCATTATTTTTTCTCCTTAGTAAGTATTATTTATAATTATTTACTTATAAATTAATACAAACAATCCTTCGTAAAAAACCAGCTCAAGATAAGATAGCAATTGTAAAAATAAATAAATAAGAATTTTAACTATTAGTTTCTGACCACATCATCTTACGCATTTCTTTACCAACTGTTTCAATCTGATGATTTTCTATTTTTTGCATATATCCTTGGAATGCATTTTTCCCTTCTTTTTTATAACTAGTTAACCATTCATGTGCAAATTGTCCAGATTGTATTTCAGATAACACTTCTTTCATCTTTGATTTGGCAGATTCATCTATTACTCGTGGGCCTCTCGTTAATCCTCCAAATCTAGCCGTTTCACTGACCCTGTTGTACATACCGGTGAGTCCATATTTCTGAATCAGATCTACTATTAATTTCATTTCATGTAAACATTCGAAATAGGCTACTTCTGGTTGATATCCAGCTTCGACAAGGGTTTCGAATGCTTTCATTATAAGAGAGTGAGCTCCTCCGCAAAGGTCAACTTGTTCTCCAAACCAATCTGTCTCAACTTCTTCCTTAAAATTAGTCTCTATTACACCTGGACGAGTACTTCCTATTCCTTTTGCTAAAGCAAGAACTCGATTTAAAGCCGTACCAGTATGATCTTTATAAACTGCCACTAGGGAAGGTGTACCAAATCCCTCTTGAAAAAGTTCTCGAACTCGTTGTCCCGGCCCTTTTGGAGCAACCATAATAACATCAACGTTGGTTGGAGGTTCTATCCATTTCCAGTGAATGGAAGCACCATGAGAAAAACAAAGCGCTTTATTTTCTGTTACATAGGGACTGATTTCATTTTGATATGCATCGGCTTGTTCCATATCTGGAATTAGTATATGTATTATATCGGCAATTCTCGCTGCGTCTCTTACTTCCATAACATTTTGTCCATCCGCTTCTGCAATTTTCCATGAATTACCCTCTTTACGTAATCCTACAACAACATCAAGTCCAGAATCTTTAAGGTTATTAGCTTGAGCTTTTCCCTGAATTCCATATCCAATTACTGCAATTATTTGATTCTTTATAATATCAAGTGTTACATCATTATCGCCCCACTTTTTAACCATAAAAAGATATAAAATGAGGCTTTATAAATAATAACTGCTCTTGAACTTTAAGTTGGCTCATCCTCCCGCTTTGATTATAATGGGGTTAGTTCGCGATATAATGTAATTAAGAAACCAGAACTTCAAAACTAAAGGATGTGCTAAAATAGATTTTAACGACTCTGCGAGATAAGTTGGATATAATAACAGCCACATAGAAAATATCGGTGCCTTGAATATAATAGGTATAAAGGCATTATTCAAAATAGTTAAATATATAATTATAATTTTTTTGTAAAAATGTTTTAAAAGGATTTTAATTAGAGTTCTTATAGTCTTAAGAAATGTGAATTTAATTACTTTTTATTAGTTCATTTAGTATACTACATATAATGGATAGAGAAGACTATACAAGATAAAGAATGCGACGGGTATAATTATCTAAAGATATGGACATAAAATATTTTTTATTCCATCGTTAAAAATAAGATTTCCATTTAAATTATAGAACGATAATGAAAATTTAACACTAAATCATTGTTATTTTAAAGCATTTTAAGCATCGAATTTTAATAAATTCACCAGAGGAATTTTTCTCAATAACTTTGAATTTCGTACAACCACATTTGCTACAAACAGGACATTCTCTTTTATTTTCCAGAGATTCTCACCATTGTTGTGGATGGGTGTCTGACTTTGATAAGATTCTTATTCGTTCAACTCCTTCTATATTCATTATTATTTCTTTGACCGGATTTGGAACTAAATCCTCCCATTTTTTATGGTCTACTATTAATTTGCGAATGTTTTCTCCATTGAATCTGAATTTATTTTTAAAGGTAGGTTCTTTTACGACTATTTCTTTCTTTGATAAATAACGTACATATTCATTTCCTGAATATAAAATATCAAATTTTGGAACCATTGATTTTAAATATTGAAACCAACATGCATTATTCTCAAAATTTTCTAAAGGGATTATAAGAATTCTACTACGATCAAACGTTTGAAATGAAAGTGAAGCATGAATCATTTCTATGCGTTCTCCTGCAGTAAATGGATCTTTTACTAAGTAATTAAATTGTGCGCTTCCTATAACTACTATCAATTCTTCACATTCATCCATTATCTGGCGAATAAGTTCTAAATGGCCATTATGAAAAGGCTGAAATCTCCCAATAACTAATCCTCTTTTATATTTAATCATTTTATTCATAAAAGATCAATCAATAGAACCTAATTTTATTTTCTCCTTTTCAATCTCTTTTCTCTCTATTTTTTTAAATATTGGTGAGATATTACCTATTCTATGCCCTGGTGGAATTTTTAATAAAGATAATCCTTCCCATGATTCTTCGTGCACTTTGTCATTATTATTTAATTGTGACCAAATTATCTCAGCAGACTTCGGGATAAAAGGTGATAAAAGTATCGCCAATGCTCTAACTGCATTAATTGAGATATAAAGAGTAGTATGTGCTGTGGAATCCTTGTTACACCATGGTTCTTTCCTTTGAAAATATTGATTAAAAAAATTAGAGAATTTCAAAATAGTTTTTAATGCTTTATCAGTTTCTGTTTTATGTAAAAATTCTCCGGTATCTTTGGCTATATTCATTATGGCTTTTATACCATTTTTGTCTTCTTCATAGTAAATTCCAGGTTCGGGTACAATTCCATCATAATTTTTTTTTATAAAAGATAAAGTTCTGTTAATGAAATTTCCAATATTATCTATAAGTTCATTATTAATTGTGCTATAGAAAATATCCCAATCAAAATTAATATCATCTTGGCTAGATGTACTTATTAAAGCAATATAAAATCTCAGGAAGTCTGGCTTAAAGAGAGATATAAATTCTTTTAGACCAATATACCAATTTCGGCTTTTTGATATTTTTTTATTATGAAGCATTAAATGCCCTCGAACAGGGATATAATCAGGAAGTTTATATTCCCTATTAATTCCCATTCTAATAGCAGGAAGAAAAAGGAAATGATGATATATTATATCTTTTCCAATAAAATGATAGATAGATGAAGTATTCCAAATATCTTTTCCATGTCTGCCTATTCTTTCTTTAATTAGAGCATTGAAGGTGGATATATAACAAAGATGATTATCAAACCAGCCATAGAAGACTTTTCCCTTAGCATCCTCTAATGGAATCTTTATTCCCCAATCTAGATCTCGAGTAATATCCCAATCCTCTAATCCCTCGCCAATCCAATGTAGAACATAGTTTTTTATGTCTTCTTGAAGGTTCTTATTCTTTGTTAGCCATTCTTTTAATTCAAAAGAAAAGTTAGATAATTTAAAAAAATAATGTTTACTTGTTTTCTTTATCGGTGATTGACCACAGATCCCACATTTTGGTTCTAATATTTCTTCAGGAACTCTTCCACATTTTTCGCAGAGATCCGAATATTGGTCCTTTGACCTACAATAAGGACAAATTCCTATAACATATCTATCTGGTAAAAATTTGTTATCGAAAACACAATAAAATTGAATTACTTCTTTTTCATATATATGGCCATTACTTCTCAATTTATTGAAAATATATTGTACAAATTTTTGGTTTTCAATAGAACTTGTTTTATAAAATTTATCAAAGGAAATTCCAATTGCATTAAAATCTTCTAGGTCGCGTCTGTTCCAGTAATCAACAAATTCCTTGGGAGTTTTATTTTCTTTTTCTGCTTTAATTAAAATGGGAGTACCAAAATCATCAGACGCACCAACATGAAAGACCTTCATTTTTGATATTCGCAAAAATCTTGTAAAGATATCTGCTGGAAGATAAGTTGAAGATATATGTCCAAGATGGATTTCACCATTAGCATAGGGAAGGGCAGTAGTAATTACTATAGGTTTATTTGCTTCCAATTCTTCTTTACTATTAAGACTATAAGAAGATAATTTATTATTGGTATAAAAATTATTGCTATTAGGTTTGGAGAGCATTATATAAAATTAATTTTTATTTTCGGTAATAAAATGATATTGGGTTTCATTTCCATTTGTTCAATTTTATATACCTATTAATCACCACCCAGAAAATTTTGTTTTGGTATAGAAGATTAGATCAAAAAATCCATTAAATTTCTTTATTCGAAGGATCTACCTATTTTTAGTAAGTGACATCAGCTTTAGTATGATAGTCAATTTGTTCTCTTGTAAGTTTATCAATCTTTATTCCAAATGACGATAGAGCCACCTTTGCAACTTTTTCATCTATTTTGTTCGGTACTTGATGAAGATCTTTTCCTAAATTTTTATAGTTTTTTGTAATATACAATATCGATAATAATTGATTTGAAAAAGATAAATCCATTACTTCTGATGGGTTTCCCTCACCTCCTACTAAATTTATAACCCTTCCTTTTGCAATTAGATTAATTTTTTTTCCTTTAATATCAAATGATTCTACGTAAGGTCTCAGCTGCACCGGTTGTTTATTTTGTGCATATAAATAACCAACATCGATTTCAAGATCAAAATGTCCAGCGTTAGCAAGAAATGCGCCATTTTTTAGAATATCAAAATCGTGTTGCGTTATTACATCTCTTTGTCCAGTACATGTAATGAAACAATCACCATTTGGCAAAGAATCTTTAAGTCTTTGTACATCAAATCCATTCATATGAGCTTCTAATGCTTTAATAGGATCCACTTCCGTTATAGTGACTCTGGCCCCCAAACCTCGAAGACATGAAGATACTCCTTTACCGACCCATCCATAACCACATACTACAAATTTTTTACCTGCTATCAAAATTCCTAAAGTTTTCAGTAAGCCATAAATGGTACTTTGACCTGTTCCATAACGATTATCAAAAAAATGTTTTGATTTAGCATTATTAACACCAATTATAGGATAATTTAGCCCAGTTTTGGATTTAAGTGATAAAATTCTAAAAATTCCTGAGGTAGTTTGTTCTGTACCGCCGAGTATTCCTTTTATTTTTTGTTTATGAACAACACTGTGTAACTCAGCACCATCATCAGTAATAATATGAGGATTACTCTCTGCAACTTTAATCATATTTGCAAAAAACTCGAGTCGACTAGGATTTTTTTTTGCAAATACATCTATTTCATTGTATCTCAAAAATTCTATTACGTCGGTTTGAACAGATAGGGGATTTGCTGAACAGATTGATATGTGTGCGCCAAGTGCTTTTGCTGCCATTAGGAGTACAGACGTCTCTTTGGTTATATGCAAACAAAAACCTAATTTATAATTGGCTAAAGGTTTAGTTTTTCTATATTTATTAGTTATTTTTGTAATAATTTTCATCATTCCAACAGCCCATTCATATGATAATTTACCGGTCTCGAACAAATCTCGAGAATTAGTATATTTTATTCCCAATGACTTTTTATGTGTCGAAGATTGATTTTTCATTTAATATAATAATTAAAATAGTGTAGATATTAAATATGAAATATTGAAGCTCTTTGTATGTAATTAACACTCTGGATTGAGAATTCTGCTTTAACGATAGATTTTTTCATTGGAATAATGTATAAATGGTGGTAAGAAAATTATAACCGATGCTAGACTAATTTTATAAGTTCATGGCGTGGACAAAAATTGCAAAAACAAGTGACATTCCTAACAATAAGGGAAAAGAAGTAAACGTAAATGGAAATCGTGTGGCTATTTTTCATGCAAATGGAAAATATTATGCTCTTGAAGCATTATGTCGACATCAAGATGGTTCACTTGCACCAGGAAAAATTGATGGTGAAGTCGTAGAATGCCCCCTTCATTTCTGGCACTATAATATGCGGACAGGAGAATTACTTGACTATCTTAAAGATGTTAAATTGGAAACGTATAACCTAGACATACGTGGAAATGATATTTTTATTGATATTTAGTGAGTAGATTTCACTTTTATTATCTATTTATAGTTCGATTAAATAAAAAAGATTGATTTTGAAACTATATAACACTCTATCAACAAAAGTTGATGAATTACATATAAACAATAATAATGTTAAGATTTATTTATGTGGAATAACTGTTTATGATGAATCTCACATTGGTCATGCTCGAACCATTATTATATTTGACGTTTTACATAGATATTTATTATCAAAGCATCATAAAGTCACTTTCATCCAGAATTTTACAGATATTGATGACAAAATAATAAAAAAAGCAAAGTCACTGAATATCGGTTACAAAGAAGTATCAGAAAAATATATTAAAAAATACATGGAAGATGCCTCTAGATTAAATGTATTAGAAGAAATTCATTATCCCAAGGCAACAGATCATATAAACTACATGATTGAATTAATAACCTACCTGCTTGAAAAAAATTATGCTTATATCAGTACAAATGGTATTTATTTTCAAGTAAAAAAATTTTCACAATATGGGAAACTTTCTAAGAAAACTTCCGAAAGTATTGAATCTGGAGCAAGAATAGAGGTAGATCCTACCAAAAAAGATCCGCTTGATTTTGCCTTATGGAAATTTTCATCGGAATCCCCTTTATGGAAAACTCCTTGGGGAACAGGACGACCTGGATGGCATATAGAATGTTCTGCGATGGCATTAAAACATCTTGGAAATACAATGGATATTCATGGTGGTGGAAACGATCTTATATTCCCTCATCATGAGAACGAAATAGCACAATCTGAATCAATAACAGGCGAAGAATTTGCAAAGATTTGGATGCATTGTGGTATGGTCAATATTAATTCTGAAAAGATGTCCAAATCACTAGGCAATATAGTATCAATACAAAATGCTATTAATAAATGGGGAGCAAATACCATAAGAATTCTTTGTTTATCTACTCACTATTCAAAACCGCTAGAATATACACCATCCAATCTTATCGAATCTCAGTCTAAATGGAGAATGATTGAAAATTGTTTTTATGAATTACAGTTCCCTAATGCTATTGAAGAAGAACCTTTTGATGCTTTAAATTTATCACAAAACACTCTAACTTCTATAAGAAACTATATGGAAAATGATTTTAATACTTCACTTGCACTTTCTGAATTTATGAAATTTGTTTCTGAATTAAATAAGTATGCGACTAAAGAAAAGATAACAATAAGCATCTCGAATATTGTATTTCCAATCTTCAGAGAGATTTTGTATATTTTTGGACTTAGAGTGTTAGAATTATCAGATAAAGATACAAATGAAGTCAAGAACCAGATCTTTCAAAGGAATAAATTCAGAAAAAATAAAGAATTTGAAAAATCAGACAATATTCGTATGAAATTGAAAGAAAAATATGGAATAGAATTAATTGACCATAAAAACTATAGAACTATCTGGAAAAAAGTCGAAACACCTAACTACCCTGAAAAATCAAAAAAATAAATTTTATCTAAACAACTAATATATAAGAAAATAAGACTACATGTTTCTTTTTAAGAGGAAGTAGTGGCTACTGCTTTAATATTTAATGAATTTAATGGTATCTCGAACATTATATTAGCTAGTGTGTCTCAAATTTCAAAAAATCCGACTAAAATAATACTCGAAAGATTTTGAATTAACTTTGGAAGGATTCTAATATACTTAGTTCTGTGTTTATTTTATATTCAGGAACTTAAATAGACATGAATACTTATAGAGTATGTAAAATCTGCTAAAAGATAAAACGTATTATTATATCTTTTGGCTCGATTAAAGTGGTTATGAAAAGACTTGCTCATTTTTACTGTTTTTACAGAATATAAACCTTATCTTAGGTTTGAAGATTTGAAGTTATAATATAATTCAGAATTAGTTATTAGAACCCCAGAGAAATTCTGTTCGAACAACATTATTTCTAGAACTCTTCAACCCTTTACAAAGTAAAAAATTTTCAATAGTCGTATTTAAATATGGCCGTCGGATTTATTTCATATCTATAAACAGGTAATAATAGGCTAAATATGAATAAATCTTATTATACCATATGATGAAAATACAATGTCGTGTTTAATGGTGCAAATGCTGTCACATTTAGGTGCAATGTTATCTAATGGATATAAAAATAGGTATTACAAATCCAAAGAGGTGACTTTCATAAATAAGCTCGAAATAATCCTAGTTGTTTGAATAGTACATCTTGAGTCTCTAGTTTTTTAAAATAAATTTTTTACATTGAAGAATTATTCAGAAAAAACTTATCCAAAGATTTAGTTCAAATGATTTATCATAACTGTATTTAATCGGCAGCACCTCCATTACACGCACAAAATCCAAATTCATCAATTCGCGTGTTGCAAAGATTACAATAGCCAAATAAAGTATAATCGACATCGACAGCATGCTTTCCAAATATTTTTAGATGATCATCCATCTCATTCGAATCATTCCCTGCTCTGATACTATTTCGAAGAATATCAGTCATATTTTATTTACTACTTAATAATAAAAAGAATAAGTTAAAAACATTATGAAAATTTTTTTTTCTCATATCCTAAATATTAATTAAT
Organism: Nitrososphaeraceae archaeon; assembly: GCA_036374075.1. Classification (GTDB taxonomy): domain Archaea; phylum Thermoproteota; class Nitrososphaeria; order Nitrososphaerales; family Nitrososphaeraceae; genus TH1177. The sequence goes on along the minus strand of DASUUM010000041.1, from coordinate 4,682 downwards.
ATAATTTATGTTTTATTAGAGTAATTTTATGTTAAAGGATTACAATTGAAGAAATCAAAAATAGCGGAAACACATTAATTAATAAAAATTAAGTATCCATAAGACTGGAGGTTTATTACATAGCCTTTACCAGCCCTTACTACAGATATTCTTATAATAAATAATTCCCGATGAGAAGTATATTTTTGATTACATTATTAAAAATTGGTAAGGAGCGATATAACGATAGAAGAAAAAATACGAGAGGACGTAAAATTGTAGTTAGATTCAATAAAATATACAGTATACTCTAAAAACTTTGCTCACTTATATTTTTCAAAACATTATTCACTACTAAATTTTCAGTCTATATGAGATAAAGAAAAGTAGGACGAGTTACTTAAGTACCCAAAAAAATTTTTAATTATGTTACCAATAACTCATCTTATTAGTATTGTGGCTTTGCTGGTGGATATTTTGGTTTATCATATGAGTCAGCTGGGTATTGTGGCTTTGCTGGTGGATATTTTGGTTTATCATATGAGTCAGCTGGGTATTGTGGCTTTGCTGGTGGATATTTTGGTTTATCATATGGATCTTTAGCATATGGTGGTTGTTTCATGTATGGATCTTTAGCATATGGTGGTTGTTTCATGTATGGATCTTTAGCGTATGGTGGTTGTTTCATGTATGGATCTTGCATGTATGGATCTTGCATGTATGGATCTTGCTTGTATGGATCTTGCATGTATGGCGCTTTCAGGTACATATCTGATTCTTTCTCTTGATACTTATTGTCTTTGAATTTCTTTTTATCTTTCTTATCTTTTTTATCGTGATCTCTAGAATCTTTCTTATCTTTTTTATCGTGATCTCTAGAATCTTTCTTATCTTTTTTATCGTGATCTCTAGAATCTTGCTTATCTCTTTGATCCTTCTTATCACCAGATGCCTGTGCATCATTGAATTGCGCCCCCATTGTGATGGTTCCAGCGATTAATAAAACAGCTAGAAAAACCGCCTTTATTTCAGACTTGTGCATTAACCAGATTTCAAAGCTATCATATATCTAAGGTGTGAAGCATTATAATAGATCTATACAAGTTGTATTTCTATTAGATTTTTGATTGTATAGGAGATTCGTATAAAAGATATTATTTATTTTCATAAAATATTTTTTACTATTTTTGTTATTTAAGCGATATAAAAAAGACTTTGTTCTGTCTTAACACTAAGTTACAGACAGTAAGAAAAGTATTTTAGAAAAAATGATCACGTTAGTTCCATAAACTTATATAACTAATTAAGATACTGTCTCAAGTCGAAATCTAATGGCAAAAGGATCAAAAAGGGGTCGCGTGCGTGATAAATGGAAAGATAAAAAATGGATCATAGTGAATGCACCAACGGCTTTTGGTGGAAATCCTATGAACTATATTCCAATAACAGATATAGATAATTCTAAAGGAAGAATTATTGAGAATACATTATATGATATTTATAAACAGGATCCCAATCAACATCAAATTAAGGTATTTCTTCAAATAGATAAACTTACTACTGCTACTGCTAGCACAATATTTGTTGGTCATGAATATGCTAAAGAATATTTGAGAAGTCTTGTAAGGCGGGGTAGTTCAATGATAAATTTCATAAAGAATTATACGACACAAGATGGTTATACTTTTCGCCTATCAATTGTTACCTTTACTCAACGAAGAGTAAATACATCTGCAAAACATGAAATTCGATTATTAATTGACAAAATGTTAAATGAAAAAATAATTCAGCTAAATCTTGATCAATTTATACAGGAAGTTACATTAGGAGGACTTAGTAAGGAATTATTAGTTGAATCAAAGAAAATTACATTTATTAGACATTTGGGGCTCAAAAAATCGAAATTGATATCTACACCCGAGTCTAGATCAATCTTTGAAGCCAAACAAATAGAGGCTTCCTCTCCAATAACTGTATAGAAAATTTGCTAAGGTGAATATAATACCTTTTAAATGGACAAATATCATTTAACATCCTCATGGGGAATGTTATAAAATATAGAATCTGAAAATTACCGTAACAAACATAGTATATATAAACAAAATGAAACCCAAGAACCAAACTGAAATATTACAATTTTTGAGTTCTTATGTTGATATAGTAGTACATGCTACGGAGGATAAACAGAGAATAACTAATTCTGTTTTATCTACCCTTGAGATTTCTCATACTTATAAATTAGAAGAGATTGAATACGAAGGGCATTGGGGGAATAAAATATTGAGATTGACTGCTGAACTTAAGAAAAAAGATGCCCAAACTTTAATAAAAAAAATTTTAATGTCATTATCCTTTATTGATAAAAAAAATTTACTTGATAATCTAGAAAAATATATTGATGAAAAGGGACATCTCCATCTGAGGTTAGATAAACAAAGGATGTGTAAAAATAAGATCTCTCTCTCAGATACTGAAGGAGTTAAAATAAAATTCAAAATTAATAAAAATCCAATCATCTTAAACAAAAAAAGTGGAAAAGTAGACGATGAAATTTATTATTTATATAGGAGGTTAGTACTCTCTTTCGAAAAATAGATTTATGCTTTAACCTTCCACCAAAAGAGTGCTTTAAATGGAAAAAAATTCATCATTTGAATATCGTAGGAAGTGATAATTCGAATGAATATTTGAACCAAATTGAACACACACATTCCATCTATGAATCATTTATCTTGCGACTTAGAAACAAACCAAAAATTTCGCCTTTGTTTAAATATCTTGTAGTTCTGCTGGAATCAGAAACGAATATTAATTCAAAAATTCCGTTTTTTGATATATTTAGTATGAATAACTGGTATACTTATAAAATAATATTAAGACAATTAAAAAAACTAAATAGAAAAAATATAGGAATTGAAATAAAAATAAGACATATAAGAAATTGTAACTCATATGAAATTGGCAAGTGGGTAAAATCCATAAAAGAAATTAATAAGTTTTGTAAATTAACTGACAATCAATTAATAATTTCTAGTGGAGCAGAAAGGAATTATGAAACTATTTCTGGAAATACCTTTGACGCGTTACTTAAGTTATTTGATATAGAACCTATTCAGTATTGGAATGAATTAGAGAAATGGATTGATACTAAGAGTCGAGTCTACTATGGTGCTTCGTCGGAAGGATAAACATCGTTATTTATTAATATATGTAAATGATGAAATATCTGTACATTCAAAAGAACCTAATAATAAAGATACACCTAAAACTATTACAATTTTAAGGCAGCGTTTCTCTGATTTATTTGGATCAATTGAATTGGAAAAAGCAAGTATAAATATTATTACCAAAAATAATTTGTGTCTTCCAAATTGTATTATTATAAAATGCAATTTAGAAAGTATGGAAAACGTTTTATGTGCAATATCTTTATCTTATCCTCCATTAACCACCCTCAAAATTTCTGGTACAATAAAAAAATTAACCTCACAATTGCAATTTAAAAGCATGAAGGATATAATTACGTGACAAAAATCTAATTTTGAGTGGGGTTACATATTATTAAACTATTTTATAACCAATTTCGACTTAGATCCTACCTCTTATAACTAACAATAAAATACCTATAATATTTAATGACTAGTTAGTTTAGTATGTTGTTTCTTCTATTAATGGAATTTTTCAACAATCCATTTTGATTTTGAAAAAAATTAAAACTATATAATATAAATAACCCTATAAATTTATTAGAACATTTATAGAAAAAATTAAAATAAAAAATTTATTTAATAACTGTAATTCAATTGAAGTCTTTATTTTATCAAATTTCGTTTCTTTCGTTATTGATTTTAATTTGTCTTACCATTCAGTTAAATAATTTTTTTATTGATCAACAAGCCTTAGCTGAGAAAGACAATGATGAAGACTCAAGGGATAAGGATGATGAAGATGATGAAGATGAAGACTCAAGGGATAAGGATGATGAAGATGATGAAGATGAAGACTCAAGGGATAAGGATGATGAAGATGAAGACTCAAGGGATAAGGATGATGAAGATGATGAAGGTAACCTCAATGACCCTCAAGAAAATGTGCCACTTGCCAAATTCGATTCAACATTTGATAAGTTTGGAATAGAAAAAATATATCCTACAAAATATGGTGGAGAAGAGTGGTTTATGAATATGAATAATATTTATGAGGATAACCAATTCTATCCTTTTGGAGAATCAGATTCAAAATATTCCAATGCTAATTTAATAATTACAAAAAACGATGATTTATCTTGGAAAATTAAATCAAAAAATAATTTAGCCAAAGTACGAATGAATGTCTATACCTCTGAGGGATACCATCCTGAATTAATTAAAACTCGAGACCACTCTGAACTAGAAGACCAGGGCTACATGCAATCCAAAAAAGATTGGAAAAATAGTGAGATAACAGGTTATATAAAACTAAATAATAATAATATCCCCTTAAACGAGGGAAGATTTACTTGGTATAACAGAGGAGGGCATCATACCGACGCAGAACCATGTGAAGGAGTGGCTTATAAAGGGGATATCTTTTTTTCGGGAGATAACAGATTTGCAAAGGAACAATGGCACGTGAGTTATTTCTTTACTGATGTTAAAAAAAATCTAAATCCTATTAAAGATAAATGGATTGGTTATAAATTTATAGTTTATAATTTGGAGAAG